>JBCCOF010000023.1:0-26316 GCA_039025455.1 Pseudomonadota bacterium
GCCTCTCCTGAAATGATCGAGTTCAGGGCAGATGACCTTTCCGCTTTCGAGCGGGTTCTGGGCCAAACTCCGCGCATCATGCTGGCAGGTCCGGCGGCCTATCTTGTGTCGCTTCTGCTCAACGTCTGGATCTTTGATCGTTTACGCGGCAGCGGCGAGACAACGACATTTGGCCTTATGATCAGGGGCGCGATTGCCTCTGCGCTAAGCCAAGCCATCGATTCGGTGATTTTCGTGACCCTCGCCTTTTACGGCCAGTTCGACATCACCGACCTGATGATCGGTCAGGTGCTCGCCAAAGTCACGCTCAGCATCGTGCTGGTGCCGTTTCTGATCACCGGCGGTGTGCGCGCTGCGCAGTGGCTCGACGCGCGTAAATAGCGCGCTAAAGCGAGGCGCCCACAGAAGCGCCGACAATGGCGCACAGCAGCACTAGCCCCAGAGCGCCCCATTTCTGCGCGCCCTTTCCCCGGCGCAGCGCGACGAAATAGGTAATCGCGCAGATGATCAGGCCGTAACCGAGGCCGTAGCCGACCGCCTGACCCGCATCGAACTCTGCGCTTCCGCCCGAGGGCAAATCCGCCTGTGCGCTGCCGACAAAGGACGCGAGCGCCGCGACCAGCCCGCCCAACACCGTTCCGAACACCACAGCTTTACGGCCCTTGTCACCGCCCAATTCAGTCATATCATCCGCTCCTGTTTTCTGCGGTCATAGCGGACAAAAGTTGGGCAGAGCATCCCTCAACCATGGGAAAGCGACCCGAAATGCTCTGCCCAACGCTGCTCCCTCAAAACCCGAAGGACAGCGAGATATGAGCGCCGGAGCTTTCGAAATTGTCCGCTCCGATGCCGTCGTAGAACGCTCCAATGCTGGCGCGGATTCCGTTGCTTGAAAGCACATCCAACCCGCCTTCAAGCCGCGCTCTCAACCCGTTTTCGAGAACCGAATTGGTGACCGTGCCGAAGGTGTAGATGCCCTCTGCTTCAACGAAGGGACGCAAGGTCCAGCCGCTTTCGTAGTTGATGATGTGCTGGAAGCGCGGACGGAAGCTGATGTCACCCTGACCGACATTCTGTTCAGGGATAATCACCCCGAGGCTGTCGGTATAGGCGAGCTGGTTCTCGTCGAGATAGCGCACGGTGAATTCGGGGCGCACCTGCGTGCTGTCACCAATATCGAACTGCCCCACCAAGGACCCGCTGTAGAAGCTGCGGTTGGTTTCGAACTCGTCCGTAAAAGTGCCGAGCGGATTGACCACATTGTCCGAGCTTCCCCACGCTGCGCGCACTTCGGCGAACAGTTCGGGGGCAAGGCGCGCCATAAGATAGGGTCCAAACAGGAACCCGTTGCCTTCGGCCTCCCCCGCTTCGAGATCGCCGCTGTCGTTCAAGTCATCAAACTCGGCGAGAGCGCCCAGCAGGATGCTGTCACCGATCCGGTAATCCGCGCCGACATGGACAATCCGGAACGAAGCATCTTGCGAGCCGAGACGTGCATCCGAGAAGAACACCTCGCCCCAGATGTCGAATTTGCTCACCGGGCGATCCTGCGCGCCGAGCGCCGATTGGATCATCGCAAGGCTTGTCGCACCGCTGGTCTGGCCGCGCGAATGCGACATCTCGAAGGGCAGCGAGCCAGATCCCGGCACGGGGAGGCCGAAGGCAACAGCGCTGCCGCCCTGTGCCCGGTTCCCGTCAAGCCGGTCCAGACGGCGCTGCAAGTCTGGCTGATGCGCGAGGATCAGCGCGTTGCGACCCGTCAGGAAGTCGGCAATCGCTTCCTGAGCAGCACCGCGCGAATTGGTTGTCGTGAAAGTGCAGACCAAGTCCTCACCCGGCGACAATTCCAGAGCAACCGAACGCGCCGCAACATTGACCGCGGAATCGGCGTCGTTGCAGGTGATGTCGGTCAGCGCGAAACCGTTGGTGCGCAGATCGTTGACCGAGACAGTGTACGATCCCGCCGCAACATCGGCAGCGCTCACCTGACCGGACCCGCCGCTGGTGGTGAAGCTGGTGTTGAGCGCGGCGATGTCCGAAGTGAAGGTCACCGGCGTGTCGCCGCCGATCACCCGCTGGATGATCGTCACAGTGCCCACCGCGCGCACGCTGATTGTAACGGTGTCGGCGGCGGATTGCTGCTGGCCATCATCGACGATCAGGCTGAAGACCAGATCTTCATTGCCGTTCACAACCGGCGCGATGAAGGTCGGCGCAGTGGTGGTGCCTCCGGTCAGAGTGACCGGCGTGCCTGACACCTGTGTCCAGGTAAATCCAAGCGTATCGCCATCCGGATCGCTCGAGCCGCTGCCGTCAAGCGTGACGGTTTGGCCCGCGTCAACCGGACCCTGATCCGCGCCCGCATCGGCGACCGGGGGCGAGTTGGCAAGGATTGTAATTTCGACCGTGTCTTGCTGCGGATTGACCGCCACGCGCTCTTGGCTCGATCCGCCCGGCACGCCGCTTCCATCATCATCGGTGACAGTCAGCTGGAAGGTCAGCGTTTGTGTCGTTGCAATACCTTGAGGCGCGGTGAAACTCGGGCTTACGCTGTTGGCGTTCGCGAGAATGACGGTTGGCCCGCCGGTCTGAACCCAGGTGTAGAAGATTTGATCGCCATCTGGGTCGGTCGAGCCGCTGCCATCGAGCGTGACGCCCGAATTGCCGCCGACCGACTGGTCAGGCCCCGCATCCGCCAGCGGAAGCTGGTTCGCTGTGACACTGACGACAACAGTCGCGGTTGACGTAGCGCCGCTTGGATCGGCAACGGTCAGCTCGAATTCGAGGGCTTGCGTCGAGTTGGTCTTGGGCGGCGCGGTGAAAGTCGGGGCGACCGTGTTCGCGCCATTGATGGTAACGCTCGGCCCACTGGTCTGCACCCAGCTATAGGTAAGCGCATCCCCATCGGGGTCCATCGAGCCGCTGCCATCGAGCGTCACCGCCGAATTGCCATCGACCGTCTGCGCCTGCCCGGCATCGGCCATGGGCACATTGTTGGCGAGGATGGTGATCTGCACCGTGTCCTGCTGCGGGTTGGACGGCCCGAGACGGTTGCTCGATGCGCCAGCGCTGGCGATTTCATCTGTGACCGTCAGTTGGAAAGTCAGGACCTGACTCGCATTCGTCCCTGCAGGAGCCGCAAAGGTCGGATTGGCGCTGTTCGGATTGTTCAGCGTGACGCTTGGCCCGCCTGTTTGTATCCAACTGTATTCGATGACGTCGCCTTCGGGGTCGGTCGAACCGGTGCCGTCGAGCGTAACAGTGGCCAGCCCCGCCTGGTTCTGATCCGGCCCTGCATCGGCAACCGGCAATTGGTTTTGCGGGACGGTGATCTGGACAATCGCGGTGTCAGACGCATCGAACGAGTCAGTGACGCGAACCTCGAATTCGAGCACCTGAGCAAAGGTTGTGCGTTGCGGCGCGGTGAAAGTCGGGGTGGCGGTGTTCGCACCCGAAAGCTGCACCGTCGTTCCCGAAATTTGCGTCCAGTTGTAGATGATGGGGTCGCCATCGGGGTCGCTCGAAGCCGTGGCATCAAGGGTCACCGGAGCAAGTCCATTCGCATTCTGCGCCGGACCGGCATTGGCAACGGGTGCCTGGTTCGCCGGAACGGTGATGGAAATGGTGTCCGTGGCGGTGGTTGTACCGTCGCTGACATCCAAGGCGAATTGCAGGACCTGCGCATTGAGTGCGCGCGGCGGTGCCGTGAACGTCGGGGTCAGCGTGTTGCCACCCGTCAGCGTTACCGCAGGTCCAGCCACCTGAACCCACTGGAAGGTGAGCGGGTCATTGTCAGGGTCTGTCGCGGTACCGGTGAGCGAGACGGAAGCCCCGCCTGCAACCGTTTGATCGGGACCTGCGTCGACCACCGGGGCTTGGTTGACCGGCCCGAGCAGGCTTACCACCACAACATCAGTGCTCGTAATCCCGGTCACGTCCGTTGCCGTGTATTGAAAGGTTGCCGACGTGGGCTGCGACACGTTGGGCGCTGTGAATGTTGGCTGTAGAGCGGTCGGGTTGTTGATGGTGACCGACGGTCCGCTCAGCTGTGTCCAAACTCCGGTAAAGCTGTCTCCCTCTGGATCGACAGTCCCGCTGGCATCCAAGGTCACGCTTGCGCCGTTGAATACAGACTGGGCTGGTCCTGCCTCGGCATTGAGTGTGCTGGGCACCGCCGAAGCGCATGCGCCACCCGCTGCGACCATGGTCGCACGGGGGACGGATTCGACAGCGACTTCGACGGCGTTCCCTCCGCCGAAAGTTGTGTCGAACAGTGCGAACTCCCAGTCACGGCGTAGTCCATTGGCCTGGATGAAGGCACCGACGCTAAAGAGGCGCGTCGTAGGGACGATCACACCCGATGAATTCGTTGCCAGGTGTGGGCCACCAACCGCGCGGGACTCAATGATGAAACTGTCCGCATTGTTGCCTGTGTTATCGACCGTTGTCCCAACCAAGTTCCATTCCATCGCAATCGTGCAGCCATTTCCGTTGTCCATCGCGGTCGGAGCAGAAGCGGCTGATCCGGTGATCGCCATCGCTGGAGCAGCGTAAGCCAAACCGACGACGGCCAGGCTGCACGATGAAAGCAACATGGTCTTTTTGGATGATAGGCGCATTTCGAGACTCCCCGTGAAAATTGATCGAGGGCCAAATGCGCGTTTGGTTGCCTGCGTTCTAACCAGATTGCTGGTCAGGTCGGCTCAGAACGCACCAGATTTCTGGGTCGGGAGGGGGCGATCGGGGCGGGCTACAGCTTGAGCTGGCCGGTCTTCACCGCTTCATAGACAGCCTCGCTGCGCGAATGCACCGCCAGCTTGCTATAGATCGATTTGACGTAATTGTTGATCGTCAGAGGGGCGATGCCCATCGCGCTGGCTGCCTCTTTGTAAGACAGTCCCCGCGCGAACAGATCGAGCAATTCGACCTCACGCGGCTTCAATTGCGCGTCGGGGTCGACTTCTTCGGGCAAGGGTTCATCCTCGCTGCCCCGCAAGCGTTCGAGCAAGTAAACCGCCGCCGTCGCGCTGACCGGAGCGCCACCAGCCAGCGTCACTTCGATCCCGTCGACAATATCCTGCGGGCTGCTGTCCTTGAGCAGATACCCATCGGCGCCAGCACGAATGGCATCCACCACTGTCTGACGATCGCCGAACGAGGTCACGATCAGGACCCGCGCATCGCTCGCCTGCTTGATCAGCGGGACGAGATCGAGACCGCTGCCATCGGGCAAGCCGATATCGACGAGGAACAGGTCAGGCTTGAGCGCGATCAGCTTTTGCCCGTCGGCGAAAGACGAGGCGACACCGGCGAGGTCCAAAGAGACGACTTCGGTGACGATCCCGATAAAGTGATCGAGCAGGTTGGGATCATCTTCGATAATGGCCACGCGCCGCGTGCCGCCGACATCACCGCTCATTTCGTTCATCCCTCAGCAAGGTAGCCAGCGTCTCAAGACCATTGCGCCGGTTCTGGCTAACCACAAGTTTGGGCACGCTTATTGGCATGGTTTGGGGCGGAAGGCTCATTTTTCGCGCCCCTGTTCCGCGGCCAGCTTCAGCATCACTGTCGCACCATCCTCGCCCGAGGCAATGTCAAACTCCGCTCCGATCCCGGCGGCGCGCGCGCGCATATTCTTCAGCCCGCGACCGCTCACCTTGGCCTTGCCGCTCTCCGCTTCGATACCTTGCCCGTTGTCATGGATCGCGATGGTGACGGGCGAGCCAGCGCCACCCGCTTGAGTGATGTCGACCGTGATCGCATCGCCGCCCGAATGCTTGAGCGCGTTGGTAATCGCCTCTTGCAGAATGCGGAACACCTGCAAGACCTGTCGCGGGCTTTGCGGCGGGTATTGCACATTGTCCGCTTCGTTCCACGTCACGGTGAAGCCTGCATCCTTGGCGCGCGGGACGATGCGTTTGCGAAACACTGTGAGCGCCGAGCGCAGCGATTCTCCCACCGAGTCCATCGAATCGATCAGCAGCCGCATCTCGTCGATCACCGACTGGATGCCCTCGGCAAAATCGGAATGTTTGCCCGCCCCGCGCTTGGCCATCATCATCATCGACATCAGGTGGCTGCCCAGCCCGTCATGCATATCGCGCATGATCCGCTGGCGTTCTTCGTCGAGCGCCTGCTGCCGCACAAAGCGTTTTTCGCGCTCGTGCGAGGCGGCGAGTTCGGCGGTGCGCTCGTCAAGCTGGCTTTGTAAGAGCGCATTGATCTGCGCCGAGGAGCGGAACAAGGTAACCCGCCGCGCAAAGAACGCCAGCGCAATGCCGAGGATCAGGAATGGCTGGGTGCGCGTCATATAGCCCATATTGAGCGCAGAGGTCAGCTCGGTGATCGCTTGCAAAGCAAAGAGCGAAATCAGCAAAAGCGCAATCGCCGCTTCGAGATAGCGATCCTCGGTCAGATCGCGGAAATTCCAAACCAGCCGCAATGCTGTGGCAACGGCGAACACCGATCCGCCGTAGAACAAAATCTCGCCCGCGCGATCATAGCCCGGACCATAGGGCATGGCGTAAAGCGAATATAGCATCGCCCCGACCGCGGCGAGAAATGCAAGCGCGGCAGTGGGGAGCATCCAGCGGTGATCATTGCGCGACCACGAATCCGCCCAACCAAACCACGCAAACGGCACCAGCATGCTGATCACAAAGAAATAGGCCATGCGCGTGTGGCCATCGAAGGGCGGGTCGGTCCAAATGTAGTAATGCGTCGTCGCCGCCATCGCACCGGCCAGCACAAACAGCCAAAACGCATCGCGATCGCGCCCTGAAATCATGAAGAAGATCAGCGCAAACAAAGCCACCATCCCGACCGCTGCCAGCACCAGATACGAATAGCCGTCGCTCAGCCAATTGGTTTTCTCCAACTGATCGTAGATGTAAGCGTATTCACCCAGAACCGGCTTCTGATAATCGAAGTAGGGGACGCCCTCGCGCACGAGTATGAAGGTTACTTCGTTCTCGCCCACTTCGAGCACATCAGTGGGGACATGGTGCGTCTTGCGGATCATGGCGTCAAAAGTCTGACCGGGCAATTCCATCCGGCCCGTGCCCGCAACAAAGCTGCCATTGACGTAGATCGCGTAATTATCGGTGCGCACATGCGGCGCGATGCCGAGGCCCTTTTCGGGAACCTCATCAAGATCGAAGCTGTAGCGGAACGCGCGATATCCGACCTCGCAGCAATGCCAGCCGGGCATATCCTCAATCGCTTCGAAGCTGGCACCATTCGCTGCTGCGTACGTGGGGGCTTCGATGCGCGCTTCGGCGTAACCATATCCGGCGATGGTATCGAAGCCGGGATTGGGTGTGCCGATCACCATCGGCTTGATCACCAGCCAGAACAGCGCCTGAACGCCAAGCACAGCAATCAGCAGCCGCGCCCAATGCGGCGTCTTGCCTAGCGTTTGCAGAATCGCTTTCGTGTCCATCACGCCCTCACCCGATCTGCGCAAATTAAGCGCAGGCCCACGTCTATGGTGCACAGATCGACGCGTAACACCAGATGTGTGGTGCCACCTAAACCCTCGGCAATCCAGCCAGTGAAGCGGAATTCAGCCATTCATGCATGTTCGCCGACCCCATATTTATGGCGCTTACACACCAAGAGCCCTGCACGCTAAAGAAGGAGCGATTTCAACAGGGTCTTAACTTGGAGGTTTGAATGAAAAATTTTGGACGAAGTGCAGCGGTTTTGCTCATGACCAGCTTGGCATTGGGAGCATGCGGCAGCGAGCCTGGCGCGGGCGAATTGAAGCCGGGTAACTGGAAAATGTCGGCCGGAATGGTCGATATGGACGTCCCCGGCGCGACCCCTGAACAACAGGAAATGTTCAAGAGCTCGATGGGCGAAATGATGTCGCAAGAACAATGCGTGACCGCGCAGGAAGCGAAATTCGATCCCGACACGATGGCCGAAGCCTTCAAACAGGGCGGCGATTGCACAGTCGGTGATTTCGACCTCACTGACGGGAATATCGACGGCAAAATGACCTGTAAGGTGCCCGATGCGGGCGATATCGACATTGCCATCACCGGCAATATCGGCCCGGAGAAGTTCTCGATGAAGGCGACGACCGAGATGGTTCAGGACGCTCTGCCCGAAGGCAAAGCCAATGTGACGATGGAAGTCACCGGCGAGCGGATCGGCGATTGCTGATCTTTCGACAAACAGCCTTTAGGCAGCTTGAGGGGCAGTGCGATGCGCTGCCCCTTTTTCGTTGCGCAACAGTCGGGCTGCTTGCGTGTGCTCTTACACTGGGCGGCTGCACCAAGGCAGATCAGTCACCGCTACCCGTGCAGGTCGGCGGATATGTAGACGATGATGCCTGCCTCGCCGTGGGAAAGGTAGAGCCCGGCGCAACCGGTTACGCCGTTCGCAATCGTCCCGCCATAGATGCGCCAATCGTTGGCACTCTTAGCGAAGGGCAATTTGTCTGGATGTGCGACAGCACAGAGGATCAGGCGTGGACCGGAATCCTGTTTTCGCACCGACCAGACGGCCGCATCTCT
The DNA here is from genome assembly GCA_039025455.1 of Pseudomonadota bacterium. Classification (GTDB taxonomy): domain Bacteria; phylum Pseudomonadota; class Alphaproteobacteria; order Sphingomonadales; family Sphingomonadaceae; genus Erythrobacter. The sequence goes on from JBCCOF010000023.1 coordinate 8,523, forward strand.
TGCGGTGTTTCAGGCACCACAATCGAGCGGCGCGACTACACCGGCCCCTGTCGGCAAGGCTGGGTCCCGCGAGAGGCGATCAGGCTGTTCGCGGGATAGGCTTGTCCTTCTATGAAGGGATATTCTCGCAAGCGATCCGCTTGGTCGAATGCGAGGAGCGGCGCGGACTGCCCCCTGGCTCGATGATCATGGTGAAATCATACAGATTGCAGCGCCCCGTCGCAGGGTCTTGTACAGCGATTGCAGCATCGCGGGTGCGCCCGATGATCACGCCGAGTGAATTGCGCTTCGTGCCCCATCCGCTGGTGACGTGAATCTTCTTGATTGTGCCGGGAATGCCGCCGGTTGCCCAAGCTTGGCGGAATTGCCGCACTGAAGCCGAGCTGCGGTCAATCGAGGCGGGCATGCGCACCTTGCGCGCTTCAGCGAGCGCAAGCTCTTCCTTCGCCTCATTCGCACCGGCTCGTGAGCCGAACTTGCCGAGCACCGCCGCCGATTTCTGCTTTGCCACCTGATATTCGGCAACGTCAGGATAAAGGGTAACCGCCCCGTGCAGCGCGGCATCGAGCACGAGCATGTCGTTGTAAGCCGAATCCGCGACCCCGATTTTGCCAATCTTCTGCTCGGCCCAAGCGATGCTACGGTCAGCCGTCTTGGCTAGTGTGTCATATTCCGCCCGCAGCCCGTCATCGGGGCCCTTCCGTTGCGCCGCTGAGAGAGAGTCAAACCGACCGCTCGCCACGCGCTCGACGCGTTCAAGATACTCCGCCACCGCTTTCTCGATCCGCACATTGTCCGCTTTCGAAGACCAATTGGTGTTGATCGGATAGGCCAGCATGCCAAGCTCTTTGCGATACTCGTATTCAAGCTCACGGCTGCTTTGGCTGGGACGCGGACTGCTTTGCTCTGCACTGCTGTCACCGCTCGTGCCCGGCAGTTTCACCTTGGGAACTTTCGGCACTTTGGGAAGACGCGGGAAGCTCTGCATCGCCACCAGACTTTGCGCCGATGGCGCCGCCGAAACCGGCACAGAAACGCCGCCCATCATCATTGCCGCGCTTAACGCCGTGGCACTCAACATCATCCGCTTTGCCATTATCCAGCTCCCGTAATTCAATCAGATCGCGTGCAGATTACGCGATTGGAAACTGCTGGCCGACCCAGAGATGTGGTGACGCGCGAGCGCTAGAGATGTTCGCAGGCTGCCTGGATTTGTTCGCGCAGCCAAACATGCCCTGCGTCGTTATTCCGGTTGTTCTTCCACGTCATATAGACCCGCTGCTCGGGCAGATCGAAGGGCAAAGGGTATATTGCGAGCGGATAGCTGCGCGCTGCAACCCGAGCGAACTCACCGGGCAGGATCGCGATCAGGTCGGTGTTTGCGAGGATATGCGGAAACGACCAGAACTTCGTCACGGTGTAGGCGACATGCCGCGAAATGTTGATCGAACGCAGATATTCCTCAAGCCGCGTCTGCTGGCGAAGCTCGGGAACCAGCGCCATATGCGGCAGCGATTTGAACAGCTCCAATGTGATCTCGCCATCAATTTTCGGATGATCGCGCCGCGCGGCCATCACGACATCGGCGGCACCGATCGGGCTGCACTGGAAATCGGACAGGTCATAGACATAGGGCGACAGGATCAGATCAAGGCTGCCATCCTCCAACCGGTCGGCAACAGAGGTCTGCCAGATATGCAGCGCTTCGATGGTGATCGTGGTGTGATCCTGAATCTGCCGGATGATCGCTGGCATCAGGATTGGCTCGAGCTGGTCGAGCAAAACCATCCGGAAGTGGCGCCGTGTTGTCGCCGGATCGAAGCTGACCGGGTTCGACACGCCCTTGTCGATGATTTGCAGAGCTTCGCGCACTGACCCGATCATCTGAACCGCTTTGGGGGTCGGTTTGACCCCTTTGGGTGCCCGTACAAACAATGGATCGCCCACACTCGCTCGTAGACGTGACAGAGAATTGGAAATGGTGGGCTGGCTCAGACCGAGCTCGCGGGCCGCCTGCGAGATATTGCCGGTCGAATAAATTGCGTCGAATGTAACCAGCAGGTTCAGGTCCAGCTGACGAAGGTTTTCGTGAAATGCGCCCATCAAATCCCCCTACCCTTGTATACTGATCTCAAACAGAGGCCCCGCTCATATCATTGACCGCAAGAATAGCTGGCATTTGCTTTTCTTGGCTTCTGTTTTGCAACCAATAATCGCAGCCTCTTCTCATAGACCGTGAACCCGCGGGCCCGAAAATCGAGGGTGTCACCAGCAATTATCTATGGGGAGCGATGACCAATGGCCGACAAACCAGAGAAGTCCGGTAAAGTTGAGAAGTCCGACTTTGATTTCAAATCTCTGATCTGGGACGGGGCGAAGAGCCTTGGAACATCCGCGGTAACCTCACTGGCAGAATGGGGCGCAGCTTGGGCGCTGAACAAGGTCGGCATTCAGGTCGGTTTTGAAAAGCGAAACGCCGAGAAGCAGGCGCTGACCGATGAACTCAAACAGATCGACGGCGAACTGCACTGCATCGAACAAAATCTGAGCGTGATCCAAGACGAGATTCAAAGCCTGGAATACGAGATTGCCCAATTGGGATCGGAGATCTCGATGGATGTGAACCAGGGCAATCTCTCGGTCTATACCAACACAATCGACAATGTCTGGAGCTCGCTTACATCGGCGGTAAATGTCACTGCCAATCCCGATGAACCCGGCAGCGTCAGTTCAAGCGATATCACGACCCTTCAGACCAGCTCTGATCAAGTTGGTCGCGCGCTTTCCGGTATCGTGGAGCTGTTGTGCGACAATCCCTCGTCGGGAAATCTGCTGGACCAATGGACCAATTCCATGATCCAGAATTCCTTCGGACCTGCGTTGGCCGATGGCACCGCGAATGTGCCAAACTACAACACAGCTTTCGCGCAGCTTTATGCCTATATCGAACGCAATTTTCTCAACACGGTCCACACCCTGTTCAAAGGGTACACCTATATGTTGAGCTACAACATTGCCGAGCCTGCTTATGCCAAGCTGGAAGGCGGCGGCATTGACTTGTCGCAGCCACTCAGCAGCTCGCAGAAATCGGAAATCGCTCAGAAGATCACACAAAACCAGATTGCCAATGGCGATGGCTATATGGACCAGACCATCGCTCCTGCACTGGAGCAAATTGGCGACTACTTCCTCTACTCGGTTCAGAGATTGCTGCTGTCCCAATACCGGCGATCGACTGGATCGCATTTTATCGACTACCAATCACCCTATGCGGATCCGGACATGGCTTCGAGGGATGAGGTGTTCGAAACGATCCTGGCGCGAGCCACGCTGCTGCGCGGTCTGATTTGCGGCAATGAGCTGGGCGTGACGTTGCCCGATGGCTCCACTATGCCTTCGCTTGGTATTGCGCAGACGAGTTATCTGCGTCCTTCCCAGATCAGCGCAGGCGCGGGCCCATCGGTCGATCCAGGCGGTGATCTGGACAGCTCGACAGGCACGCTTTTGACGCCGCCGTCAACCAGCAGCCAGCCATGGAACAAGGTCATTGACACGCTCAGCGACGGGACCATCGCATCCTACGCCGACAGCGACATTCAGATCGTCGCCTACAACTGGCCGAGCACGCCGCTTGACCCAGGGACGCCGACCGGCACCAATGCGCCGTTCTCGACCCTGGACGCGAAATTCTACAACAAATTCACTTTGGAGACAGTCGACAATCCGCAGCAGGAGGACATGCCGAACTTGGTGCTCTTCGCGCACTGCAACGATCGTATCGCAATCGAGAATGCGGGAAAACTCGAGCTTTCAGACCTGCAATGGACCTTCACCGGCGAAGACAGCTCATTCTTCAAAGTTGAGCATATCCAGAACAATCCGCCGCTCAACGACACCTATGTTGGAATTCAAGCCAGTCTCACTGTCGAACAGGAATCAATACCCTCTGACAAAACGCAATATGCGCAGACAGCCAGCGTATCCTTCACCTTTGCCGATGCGCGATCGCAGCCTGCAAGGCCATTGCTGCTTGCCATAAACGGAAATGTGTCAGTCGAAATCACCAATATAACGCATTCGCTTAGCGAAGCGGTTCCGATGACCACCAGCGCGGATGTTCGCGTATCGCGCGGCTCGACGGCATTCTCGGATACTCCATATGGACCTTACCAACACCCGGGTGGGAATGACACGCTGACCAAAGAAGAAGGCTTGCCGAGCATGGTCACGACGCCCTCTGCCGATTATGTTCAACCCGGCGATAGCTACAGTATCGACCTGATGCTCTATCAGTTCGCCGAACCGCAGGGCGCAGGCATCCCCAACAGCTCCAACAGTGTGAGAGGCACTGCAAGCATACAGCTCCACGACCTGACAATTGCGTGGGAGCAGCCCAAGCCTTCATAATCGGGAGAGACTGATCAGCTTTAAGCGGGAGCGGCGACCCCGGATTCTGGTTGCCTCCGCAAGCGTTCAATCCGGGCAAGTGCTTTGGAATGCAGGATGACAAGCGAGGGGATCACCAGCATCAGCAAGCCTGTGCCGATCAGCACGCCAAAGCCGAGACTGGCGGACATCGGGATCAGGAACTGCGCCTGACGACTGGTTTCGAATGTGATCGGTGCAACCCCTAAAAAGGTGGTCAAAGCCGTCAGCATGATCGGCCGAAAGCGCGATTTGGCGGCGTCGATCACGGCCTCGCCCGCTTCCATTCCCGCCGCGCGGTTTTCGTTGAAGAAATCGACCATCACCAGCGATCCATTGATGATCACCCCGGCAAGAGAGACCACACCGAAAAGGGATAGAATGCCGAGCGGAATGCCCAGCAAGGCGTGAGCAAACAAGGCTCCGATCAAGCCAAACGGAATTGCCGCCATGATGATGATCGGCTGCGTGTAGGATTTGAACGGGATCGCGAGCAGGCAATAAATCGCGACAAGCGCCAGCATGAAGGCGCTGCCGATATCGGCAAAGCTCTCCTGTTGCTCCTCCTGCTCCCCGCCGAATTGATACAGCAGGCCCGGATAATCCGCTGTGATCGCGGGCATAATCTCGTTCTCGAGGAAAGCGGTCGCCTCTTCGCTCGACACGGCGTTTTCGTTGATATCGGCAGAGATGGTCACCGCGCGCCGCCCGTCCTCACGGCGAATGGTCGCGGGGGCTTCGGTAAACTGGGCTTCGGCCAGGGCAGACAGCGAGGTGAACCCGCCATCGGGCACGCGCACGCGGAACTGCTCGATATCGGCGATGGAGTTGCGGTCCTGCTCAGGCAGGCGGACATAGACGCGCACATCCTCTTGCCCCCGCTGAACACGAACGGCTTCGGCTCCGAAAAAGGCGGCGCGCACCTGCCCCGCCAAATCTTCAACCGTTATGCCCAGCGAGCGGGCGGTCGGTTTCAATCGTAGCTCAATCTCGCGCATCCCGGCGTCCTGATCGCTTTGAATGTCGAACGTTCCGTTGATCCGCGCGATGCCCGCCATGACCCGCTTGCGTGCGTCGTCTAGCGCCTGAGGGTCGCTTTCGAACAGCTGCACATTGACCGCCGAACCGAAGGACACGTCATCCGACGTGATCGAGAGCGATTTGACCTCGGGCAATTCGCCAATCTCTGCGCGCCATGCATCTTCGATCTCGCGTGCGCTGACTTCGCGCTCGCTCGATGTGACAAGCGCGATCTGCACATCGGCAAGGTTGGGCGATGTCTGGTTGCGCGTGCCCTGAGGGCCACCCTGACCAACAGCGCGCTGCCCCACAGTCGAATAGATCGCCTCGACAAAGGGGGGCGGCGCTCCAGCCTCGATCTCCTCTTCGCTCGAATAGCGTGCCAGCACGCGGTCACCAGCCGCGCGCAGCTTCGCAGCGACTTGAGCTGTGCGATCGACTGTTGTCCCGGCGGGCATTTCGACCGAGGCCGAGATCACATCGCCTTCGATATCGGGGAAGAAGCTCGACTTGATTATCCCTGCAGGAACCAACGAACCCATGAAAATGAGCAAGGCGACTGCGCCTGACATCACCACCAAAGGCGCTTTGACCGAGAATTGCAGCGCGCGTTCGAGCGGGCCGTTCACAAAGCTTTTAAAGCGCCGGTCCACCGCGCCTTGCACCCGCTCGAAGAACCGCGTCACGCTGTTGGTGGCATAGGCTCCGGCGGCGGGAAGGTTGGAAAGGTGATGGGGCAGGACGAGCAGCGCCTCGATCAGCGAGAGCGTCAGCACCGCAATCACAACAACCGGGATGTCTGCGGAAATCTTGCCGATTGTGCCGCCCACCGCCAGCACCGGAACAACCGAGACCATGCTGGTGAGCACCGCGAAGATCACCGGCACTTTCACCCGCTGCGCCCCCGCAATGGCGGCTCCCAGACCGCTGCGTCCGCGTTCACGCTCGGCATAAATATTCTCGCCGACCACAACCGCGTCATCGACCACCAGACCCAGTGCGAGGATAAAGCCAAACAGAGAGAACATATTGATGCTAGAGCCAACCGCTTCGAGCAGGAAGATCGCGCCGGTAAACACCGCGCCGATCCCCACCGCGCTCCAGAACGCAAGCCTGAGGTCAAGGAACAGGGTCAAAGCCACCAGCACGAGGATCAGACCAAAGCCTGCATTGCGCAGCAGCAAGGTGTAGCGATCTTGCAGAACCTGCGACTGGTCATTCCAGACCGCATATTCGATGCCGCGCGGCGGGTTGTATTCGCTCGCAAGCATGTCTTTGACCGCCGCTGCTACATCGAGCACGCGCTCATCGCTGGTGCGGTATACATCGACAAAGGCCACCGGCTTGTCATTGAAGCGCGCGATCAGGTCCTCGTCTTCAAAACCGTCGCGGATCGTGGCGATATCGCCGAGGCGCAAAAGATCGCCATCCGCGCTGCTGATGACGATGATGTCTTCGAAATCGGACTGGTCGTAATTCTGCCCTATGGTCCGGATGCGGACTTCTTCGGTGGCCGTGTCCACCGAACCGGCAGAGCTGTCGAGGCTGTCCGCGCCGATGACGCGGGCAATGTCGGGAAGCGAAAGCCCTAACGCGCGCAGGCGTTCCTGCGGCACGTCGACATAGATCTGATAATCGCGCACCGCGCTGGTCTGCACATAGCTGACCTCGGGCATGGCCGCGATCTGCTCTTCCAAGGCTATGGCGGTTTCCTTCAGCGAACGCTCGTTCACATCGCCAAACAGCGCGATCCTCAACACGACCGAGCGGGTGGTCAGCTCGCGCACATCGGGTTCGTCGGCTTCAGCGGGGAAGGTCTGGATCTGATCGACTTCGGACTTTACCTCGTCGAGCGCGACGGGGATGTTGGTGCCCTCTTCCAGCTCGACATTGACCGTCCCTTTGCCCTCGGATGCGGTCGAGGTGATCGTGTCGACGCCTTCCACCGCTTCGACCGCTTCCTCGATCCGCTGGACAATCGACTGCTCGACTTCCGCCGGAGTGGCGCCGGGATAGTTCACTGACACCGAGATCGTATCGAGGCTGCTTTCGGGAAACACCTCCTGTACAATCCGCCCGAACGAGATGATGCCGACAATAAACATCGCAATCATCAGCAGATTGGAGGCAACGCCATTTCGCGCCATAAAGGCGATAATGCCGGTCCGGTCGCGCGCTCGATCTTCGGCGCGATCTGATGGCTCCTCGCTCATTCGGATGCGGCGTCCCGTTTGCCCTTCGCAACCCGCACCGCCATGCCGTCAATCGGGGCGTTGAGGTTGGAGACGACCACCCGCCCGCCTTCGGCGAGGCTCGGCGTGGTGATGTAAGCAAGTTCGTCGGTGCGCTGGATCACGCGCACTGGGAGGATGGCCAATTTCCCATCGCGCACGACCCAGATTTGATTGCCCGGCCGCACCGCAAGCGCAGGCACCGTGGCATAATCCTCGAGGCTCGCTCCGGTGATCTCGACCTCGACAAAGGCCCCGAGCAAGAGCGGGGGCGCGGCTCCTTCGGTCCCATCCCCAGCTAAACGACCAGCTGACAGCGGCGCGGGCACCTGCACGAACACCTCGATATTGCGGGTTTCGGAATCAACAATGGAATTGGCGCGATCGACAAAGGCAGGCCAGCGATAGGTCTTGCCGCCATATTCGGAGGTGACGCTCGCGGATATCCGGCCTCCGCCCGGTTTAAGCAGACCGGGGACGAGCGCGGATTCCTCGGGCGTCAGCGAAAGGCGCACCTCATAGGCTCCGGTCGCGACAATCGAACCAAGCGCCTGCCCCGGTTGAACCAGTGAACCGACCGCCGCATCCTCGCCGCGCACTAGCCCGCGAAACGGAGCCGTCACACGGGTCCGGCTGAGCAGCAATTGCGCATCGGCCAGTCCCGCAGCCGCGCGCTCCCGAGCAGCGCGGGCAGAGCGCAATTGCGGCTCGCGCGTTGCTAGCGTGCGCGATTTCGATTTTTCCTTGGTCTGAGCGGAGACCGCGCCTTTCTCAGCTCTATCCAAATCTCGCGGCGGAAGAATGCTCACGTCACCCGGCTTAGCGCCGCGGGCCTCTTCCAGCGCGCTGAACCGCTCCAGCTCTTCACGCGCAATCGAGACCTCCTCTTCGGCCTGCAGAACCGCGACGCGCTGAGCAGCAACATCGGCCTGCGCAATCCGCACATCGTTGCGATAGTCGCTCTGATCGATGCGCAACAGCACAGCGCCGGGCGCAACAACGCCGCCTTCGCGGAAGGCCGGATTGACGTAGGTGAGCCGTCCCGCGACTTCGACCGACACCGTTACCTCGTCCCGCGCCTGCACCGTGCCCGACCCGGCGACCATGATCGGGCCAGAGCTTGCCTCCAAAGCAACCGTCTCGACCAGAGGAGCTTCTTCGGTTCGCTCGACTTCCTCCGGCGCAGGGCGCAACGCGATCATCAGCGCGCCCAGCAGCAAGGCTCCGCCAATCAATCCCACCGACCAGATGATTTGACGGGTCAAGGCGTTTCTCCTGTGTTGTCGGGCACCCAATCACCGCCCAGCGCGCGGTGGACGCCGAGGCGGGCGAGTGCCGTGTCGCGCGCGGACGAGGACAAGCTGCCCTCAACCACATAGACGGTGCGCAAGGCATCCAGATAGGCGGTGAACTCGCCCACTCCGGCTTCAAACCGGCGGCGTTGCAGGTCGAGCGATGCCCTAGCGCTGGCCAGTTGAGCGGTGATCAGACGGTATCGCCGACGCTGCTCGTCATAGTCCGCGATGGCGCTTTCGACCTCGCCAAATGCGGTAAGCACGGTCCGGGCATAGGCAGCGCCTTGCTGGTCATAGACTGCGCGCGCGCTGCTAATATTGGCCGATATGCGTCCCCCGTCGATGATCGGCGCAAGGATCGAGGCGGCGAGCGAGGAGGCCCAATTGTTCACAAAGTCCAGCCCCGCCAAAGGGTCTCCGCCCTGCGTGCCGAGTGATCCGTTGAGTGTGAGTTGCGGATAGCGCTCCGCTTTCCGTGCTCCGATGCGAAAGCGCGCCGCCTCCAACCGCGCCCATGCCGCCGCGACATCGGGGCGCTGCTCGAGCAAATCCATCGGCAGACCGGCAGGGACGCTTTCGAACACAAGCCTTGGCTGAAGGCGCTCACCCAATTGCTGTTCGAGCTGTTGCGGATAGAGCCCGAGCAGAAGAGCCAACCGCGTCTTGGCCGCCACCAGAGCGCTCTCCAATTGCGGCAACGCAGCTTGCGTAGACCGCAATTCTTGGCGCAATTGATAGAGTTCAAGGCTTTCGGTCAAACCGCGCTCAAACCGCTCCTCGCTGCGCACAGTGCGCTCTTCCAGTACGTAGGCGGTTAGGCTTTGCAGCTCGATCTGGCGCGTGGTGTCGACCATATCGAAATAGGCCGAAATGGTCTCCGCCGCGGCGCCCAATTGGACGGTGCGAAAGTCATAGGCGCTAGCGAGCGCATCCTGCTGCGCGGCGCGGTTGTCATTGCCGATCCGACCAAACAGGTCGATTTCATAAGACGCGCCAAGAGCCACCGAATAGGCCTGGTTTTCAATGCGGTTTATCGTCCCGCCGGCAAGATCGCTGAATGCAGACCCATCGAGCGGGCTGCTGGTCTGCGACGCATCGCCCGAGGCGCTAACGGTGGGAGACAGGGCCGAGCGGGTAATGCGGGCCTGCGCGCGCGCCTGTTGCAAGCGCCCCGCCGCCTCAGCGATGTCCAGATTGTTCGCCAACGCCCGATCAACCAAGCCATTGAGCTCGGCATCGTTAAAAGCGGTCCACCACTTCTGCGGCGCATAATCACCGCTGACGGTCGCCCGTTCAAACTGCTCCGGCATTGCCGAAACAATCTCGGGCACTTCACGCTCGGGCGCGAACGACGTGCATCCCGCCACGCAAAGCGATGCGACGCCGAGCAGCGACCAACGCGAAGTTCTGCTCTGATGGCTGTAGCGTGTCATAAGATCGCGGCTTGAGAGGAAACCTCGAATGTGTCTGAACCTTTCCGGTGGAGGGCCGGGTTTGGCGCGTGGGTCACTGTGTCACCTGTATCATCGCGCAGGTCAAACAGTTCCAAGCCATTGCTCGCTCTTGGCAAAATGACAGAACGCGAAAATGACTGATTGAAAGCCAAAAGCAACGGCCAAATTTGTAGTGGTTTGTAACAATCCCGGGCATCAGGCCGGTCCCTCCAGTGGGCAAACTCCGGTCCTATTGCACCAGCATCAGCGATCGGGTTGCTTGCCTCAATTTGCATGGAGTTTCTCGGGCATTGGCTAAAGGTTATGCGCTTTGAGCTTAGTGTTCATACCGCGCGGGGCTCAGGCCCGACCACTGTGTTCTCAAGCTGCCCGAGATCGATCATTCGGTCGGGAGTCGAGATCGAGCATGTCACGGTATTGCCAGGCCTGAGATAATCCGGGTCGCTTTGCGCTCTTCTCGCAATGATCTCGCTCCGTTTGGCGGGCGACATGAGTGCCCCGATCAGCATCGCCAGCTTGCCGGGGACCTTTAGCGCCACGCCGCCGGGTGTGCCGGTCGCGATCATGTCGCCGGGTTTGAGGTCGCGGATTTCCGAGAGTTCGGTGAGCGTCGCTCCCGGCTTGTGAATCATGTCGGAGGCTTCGCAGCGCTGACGTTCCTCGCCGTCAACCGTCAGAACCAGCTCCAGCTCGCCATAGCGACGCCATTCGTCTGATGACAGAAGAACGAGAAAGGGACCGGTTGGTCCAAAAGTGCGATAGGATTTGGCCTTGTTGAATTGCTCGTGGGAGACTTGCACATCTCGCGCTGAGATGTCGTTCGTGATGACTACGCCACCGAGAAATTGGTCCAGATTTTCGTCAGTGACAGAGACAGGCCCGGTAATCTTGCGCGACACGATCAACCCGAGTTCAATCTCATAATCGAGCGCCTTGACGTGGGCAGGGCGAACAATCTCGTCGCCCGGTCCGCAAATACACGACGCCGCTTTGTGGAAGAATATGTTGTGGACCGCGTCGCGCGGATCGCGGCCAATCTCGCGCAAGTGACTGGCATAGTTGAGCCCCTGACAGATGTATTCTGCATCTTCAGTAACAGGGCTCAAAAGATTGAGGTTAGTCAATGGGATCGTGAAATCACGCGCGGCATTGGCCGCCTCCACACCGCCATCAGTCAGGAAAGCGCCTGTCGTTGGCCAATCCTCATTTAAAGGGCAGACCATGCCGTCCGCGTGGACACCCCAGCCAAATGATGTGTCGGTCTGGTATCGAACAACTTGGACCGCCATTGTCCTAATGCTCCTGTTGCGAGAGATATGTTGCGACCTTTCGTCGGGCTTGCTCCGGCGTCATTCCCAGAAGCCGAAGCTGCGCATCGCAGGTGGCGCGCGTGATTGATTCATCGTCCTGTCCGCTGATCCGAGCTTCCAGTGCGAGAGCAATCAATGTGCCGATCTGGAAGAGCTTGAAGCGGTCGGGCATCTCCAACGGGGCACCCTGACCAATCGCCAGCTCAATGTCGGAGAGCATACCGCGAGCCATATCGAGCCGCATTTCAAAGACGTTGTTGGCGGCTTCGCATAACACCTTCGCCCAGGCCGGCTGCGCGCTGGCGAGCGTAATGAACATCTGTGTCGAAACCACAATGCGACCGAGGCCCTCTTCGATATGCGACACCTGCTGTGCGATGTCTTCGGCAAGCACCAGTCCGATTGACGTAGCCGCTTCCCGGATCAGCTGCTCTCGGTCTTCAAAATGGTTGTAAAAGGTACCGTTCGAGAGACCCGCTTCCCGGGTAAGCTCCTGAATCGTTGTGTTCAAAACACCGCGTTCACCGACCACCGAAATGGCGCTGTCGATCAGCAAGCACCGGGTCCGCACCCTTTTGCCCTGATCGCGCGCCCGGTCGTGAAAAAAATGCTGCATCGCTTCGATTCCCTCGTTTGAATAATTAAAACATATTATAATATTATTGACAACGTCAAAATTGAGAGTATTTCAAAAACAGATCAAGCGGCAAGGGGGGGCCTTGCACAAGAGCAGCGCGCTCCGGCTCATGGACGGTTGAGCGCCTCGGCAAAGGGAGGTTCGAATGGACTTGGGACTCGCAGGTAAGTCAGCGATCGTGTGTGCGTCTTCACGCGGGCTTGGAAAGGCCTGCGCCGCCTCGCTCCTTGGCGAGGGCGTTCATGTCATAATCAATGGCCGAACACCGGAAGCCCTTGGCGAAGCCGAAGAAGAACTCGGGGCGCTTGGCAGTGGCAAGGTCACTGCCGTCTTGGCAGATATCGAGGAAGAAGAGGGCCGTGCAAAGCTGTTCGAGGCATGCCCGGAGCCAGATATTCTCGTGAACAACAATGCGGGGCCGCCACCCGGCCTTTTCCTGCACTGGGAAGAACAGCAATGGCTGGATGCGCTTCAATCCAACCTTCTGGCGCCCTTGATGATGATCCGTGCGGCGCTGCCAGGGATGCAGGATCGCAAGTTTGGCCGCATCGTGAACATTACGTCCGCGATGGTGAAATCACCGCACCGCTTCCTGGGCCTATCGACGACAGCGCGCACGGGGCTGACTGCGATGAGCAAAGCGATCTCAGCCGATGCTGCCCAGCATAATGTCACCATCAACAACATGCTGCCTGAACGTTTTGACACCGATCGCCAGGTTCAAATGGCGAAACTCGCTGCGGCGATGAAGGGCATCTCGCCAGAAGAAGAGCGCGAAGCAATAATCGATGCAATCCCGGCCAAGCGCATGGGCATACCAGCCGAGTTCGGGGACGCCTGCGCCTTTCTTTGCAGCGCGCAGGCCGGCTTCATCACCGGGCAGAACCTTCAGCTTGATGGCGGCGCTTATGAGGGCCTGATCTGACCCTTTTTGTGGGCCAACGACATAAACAGACCAATTGGGAGCGACCCTATGGACACTCTTTTGATAGCGAAAATCCTGCTCACGCTTGTGGCCGCCCTGCAGTGTATCGGGCCGATCAAGGCTGACTTCAACGACACCCACGCGACAAATCCGCACTGGACTGCGCACGCCCGATTTCACGTGGTTTGGCAAGTCTTGACGCAGTCGGGCATCTCGATCCTTGCGCTGGCGCTAATCTGGATTTTCCCGAGCGAGTTCAATCTCTGGCTCGCCGCGATCATCAATTTCAACTGGCTGGTGACTTTCTTTGTCACCCTTTCAAGCATGCCGCTATACGAAGGTGCCCTAAAGGACGCAAACGGCATCAAACCATTCAAGTTCAACATAGGCGGCAAGATCCGCGAGGTTGATACCAATCTTTTCGGCGCATGCTTTTTGAGCCTGTTCAACATCGCCGCAGTCGTCTTGTTGCTCTCCAATCCGGCGACTTTGGCAGCTCTTTAGACCACCCGGCCTTGCTCTCGCACTGTCCAAAGAAGGCTTGATGCCTGCGCGACAAACGTCCAAGCGACCCGGTGAGTATCGGTGCTCGGATGAGGAAACAGGCTCGGGATGGAACGGGAAAAAGGCAAAGACCGAAACCGCGCAAAAATCCGCGATGCAGCCGAGGCAATTATCCGGGCGGAAGGAATCGATAAGCTGAACATGCGGCGGCTTGCGCAGGACGCCGGTGTTAGCATTGCGACCCCCTATAACCTGTTCGGATCAAAGGCCGATGTGTTGGTCTCGATCCTGGTTGAAAAGCAGATGGACTTTCACAGCCCACCTGCGGAACAGGAAGGCAAGCCTGCTCTGGAATTGTTGTTCGAGGCGCATGACGCAATCCGTCAGTTCTTCGCCAGCGATGAAGAGTTTTTCCGTGCCGTTCAGCGCGAGATTATGGTCGCGGAAGACACTGCACCCTCCCACGCAGGCCTACAGCAGGCGACGTTCGTCATCCGCGGCTACATCGATCAAGCAAAGCGTCGGGGAGAGCTGCGCAGCGACACTGACGTAGACGAGCTCAGCCATCACCTGGCGACTATCATGGTAGCCGTTCAGGGGATGTGGGCTTCCTCCTTCTTCTCAAATGAAGAGAGTATGGCGCATATCAAGCGCAGCTGGAAAGGCGTGCTCGAGGCCTACAAGCCTGCCTCCAAAGTCGGCTGAGCGTTACTCCAGTGCTGTAACATCTGCCAGAATTCGGCCCAGATAGGATGATCCATGTCGCACCCTGCCATCAGGCAGCACACGATGGAATGGCAGTGTCCGAAGGGAGAAGACCGCACTCCTCGATCACTGCGCGCAGCGTGTCTCCTGCATCTTGAGGAAGATGATCGCAGCGCCATGCGACGTGACCGTCGGGGCGGATCAGGATGGCACCAGTTTTGCCAATTCCGCATAAGTCACGAAGCGCCTGGCGCTGAGCTGGGCCGGCATCGAGGCCCTCCAAGGCGATCGCCTTCACGCCAAGTCGCCTTGCTGCACCGGCCCAATGTTCTCCGCCGCCGGCGCATAAAAGTGTCCAACCATTGTATCCGAGCAGAGCATGCGATGAATAGCGGCCGTGTTGCCCTTGCAGCCACATATGCGGGAAGCGGGCACCCGCCACAGTGCTCGGCGTGTAACTTGTAACATCCGGCTGTTGAGGTTTTTGACCACCGGTGACCAGCGCGCCGCGCTCGTAAACGTAGCCAATATCAAGGCCAATCCGGTCGAAATGCGGTATCTGCTCCTTGATCGTATCCTTCACGCGCTGAGCTGTCTTGCGGTCCGCAAGGTTGGATCTGAGCTTTCGACTGGCCATCGCCTCCAGTCGCCCGATGAGAGCTTGCCTGACGGATGCTGGCAAAAGCCGTAGCGGTAAGCTTGCCTTGAGCCGCGCCAAAATTTCGCCACCCGATTTGGCAGCACCCATCGCCGTGAACACATCAAACATGCGTTCAAAGTTGGCGAGGCTCTCCTCACCGTTTCGAACAGAAATTGGACGCCGCTCACTCTCATAAGTCTCGAGAAGCTCCTGACCGGCTTCGCCGCGCAGAAAAGCGGCCATTTTCCAGGCGAGATTGTGCGCGTCAGCTATGCCTGTGTTCATGCCTAAGCCGCCGGTGGGTGGGAACCGATGTGCCGCATCTCCTACGAGAAATACCGGGCCCTCGCTCCAGCGCTCGGCCACTTGCATGGCCATCCGCCAAACGCTCGAGGTCTTTATCTCGATATCTTCGCGATCCGTTCCCAATGCGCGTTTCAGGCGCGCCAGAAGCACTTCTTTGGTGTAATCTTCCGCGCTTTCCCAAGGCTCATAGATCGGAACATGATACACCCATCGTCGATCAATATGATGGGCGATGAGCGTGCCGAAACTATCCGGTTCAAGGATCCAGTAGAGCTTGGCCGGTTTGTCGATCAAATCGCGCAGGCTCGTTTCGAAGCACACGCCGACCAGATCCTGAACCTTGTCCGGTCCGATCATTGCTATCTGGAGTGCTTTGCGAATGCGGCTGCCCGCACCGTCAGCCGCGATCAAAAAGCGGTTCTCCAACGAGCTTTCGGCACCGGTGGCACGGTCAAGAACAACCGAGCGGACTTTCTTGCCCGAAACTTCATGAGATTGCCATTGATGCCCAAGCCGCAGATCGATCAAAGGTTCTGCCTGCACCCGCGCAAACAGTATCCGCTCAACCTCTGTCTGCGAGATGTTGAGGTAGGGCAGCGGGCTCGCCAGATGGCGTTCATATTTCCCGGGATCCTCGACATCATTCAGTAAATCGATGCTCCCGAATTCCTCCGCGATGCGCATCGAGAACGCGATACGGCACCCGTCTTCAGGAGGAGAAGCTTCGGCGGACAGGTCATCGAGGGTAATGCCGAGCATGCCCAATATCTCGATCGACCTCGCATTGAGCTCGTGAGCCTTGGGATGTTCATTGATCCCCGGATTGCGTTCAAGAACGACGCTGCCGATGCCAAGCTTTGCGAGGCACAGCGCCATCACAAGCCCTGCCGGCCCGCCCCCGACTATCAAGACGTCGGTGTCTAGAGCGCGCTGGGCCGTCACGAGGCAACCTTGCTGAGCTTTGCGCTCGACCGGTTCGCAAAAGCCGATGCGTAGACCTGTTTGACACTGGTTCCAGACAGGCGACGAAAGGCGCGATAGACCGGCGCCATCAAACGCAGCGGGAGCGGGCCCTTATTGATCTCCGTCTGGAAAGCAGGGCGGGCCAACATCCGGCGATAATAGGCATCGACACGCGGATGCTCGGTCATCGGATAACCTGTCAGAGCCAGTCGGTGCAGATTGATGAACCATGCAATGTCCACAATGGTTGGATGATCGGCGACGAGCCAATCGCGATGTTCCAAGCGGCCTTCCAGCTGTGAAAATGCTGCGTGGAATGCCCGAACCGCTTCCTGCGCTGCCTCTTGGTTGATCCCGTTGACCCGAAAGTCCCTCCACCATTCAACCTGTTTCTCGCGATGCGGATCCGCCGGCCCATTGGCAAGGTAGGCTTCGAGCTCTTCCTCGCTCTTGGCCATCATCTTCTTTGGGGCCATGAACCCCATAGTGATCGCTCGCAGGTGCGAATGAAGTTCGGCCTCCAAATCCAACAACCTGCCCGCAGCACTGTCCTGATCCTCGCCTTCCGGTATCCAGCTTTGCCCGCTGGGATATCGCTCTTCAATATGGGCTAAAATGTCATTGCTCTCGACGTGAACCTCACCGTTATCAACGAGGACGGGCACGACACCGCGCGCATTGATCCCCAGATACCAAGGCGTCGTATGCTCCAATGCCTTGAGGTTGATTTCACGCGATTGAAACGCAAGGCGCTTTTCGGAAAGCAGAATCCGAACTTTTTGAGAACAACTGCTCTGAGAGAAATTGAGGAGATGAAGCCCTTCCCATTCGAGCACTTCCTTGGTCTGAATGGCGTCTGGATTAATCTTCACGTGGACCTCCCATCAGTCTTTGCGATTTGTCAGCGGGCGCCAATCGGTGAGCCAATGCGACCCTCACCTGCGTGTGCCGAGTGCGGCTTTGGAGCGAAGACCTGTTGCCGATAAATCTGCAGGGCGATCAGAACCAAGCCGTTCACCAGTGATGCAATGACCGGGATACTGGTGGCTCCGAAGATCACGATGATTGCCATTGCCCAGAACGTGCCTGCGAGACCGAAGGCGGCGCGAACATCAAGATTCAACGCGATTAGAAACAAGGCGCTGAACAGAAATCCTGACTTCGCCCAATAGACTTTGTTCGCATCGAGCACGACCGCTTCAAGCGCCGCAGCATCGCTGTAAGTCGCGAAAATGTTCACACCATCGCCAAACCACAGGGCGAATGTCATCCGGCCAATGGTGTAGAGATAACCGAGCACGAGCAGATAAAACGGCCAGTCTGACTTTAGTGGATAGCGCAGCAACGACATCACAATCTCCCACAACACGAAACCTTTA
>JBCCOF010000024.1:0-26218 GCA_039025455.1 Pseudomonadota bacterium
AGGAAATCGGCAACAGCGGCGCGAAAACCAGGATCGGCCAACCAATGCGCTGACCATGTCTTAACCGGCTCATAGCCGCGCGCGAGCTTATGGCCGCCCTGCGCACCGGCCTCCACACGCGGTAAGCCAAGCTCGATCGCAATATCGATCGCTTGGTAATAGCACAGCTCGAAATGGAGGAATTTGACCTCCTGCGTGCACCCCCAATAGCGGCCGTACAGCGCCTCCGATCCAATGAAATTGAGCGCTCCGGCGACAGGAACATCATCCGCATAAGCCAGAATGAGCACGATACGCTCACCCATCCGTTCACCCATCAGAGTGAAGGCCTCGCGCGTGAGATAGGGCATGCCGTATTTGCGCGCGCCGGTATCCTGATAAAATATCCAGAACGCGTCCCAATGCTCGGGCTTGATGTCATCGCCGCACAAATGCTCGATCCGAACACTCGACTGGGCCGCTGCGCGCTCTTTTTTGAGATTCTTGCGCTTACGCGAAGCCAGTTCGGCCAGAAAATCGTCGAATGTGGCATAGTCGCGATTGAGCCAGTGGAACTGCAAGTCATTGCGCAATAGCCAGCCATTATCTTCGAACAGAGAGCGTTGTTCCGGCTCGATAAAGGTAGCGTGGGCGCTCGACAGACCATTCTGCTCACAAACGATTTCTGCACCCTTGATGAGATGCGATGCAAGCGAAGGGTCGGAAAGTAGCAGGCGCGGACCACTCGCGGGAGTGAAGGGAGCTGCGATCTGCAGCTTCGGGTAGTAATTGCGTCCCGCCCGGTGAAGCGCATCGGCCCATGCGTGGTCGAACACATATTCGCCTTGGCTGTGCCCCTTGGCGTAGCTCGGCATGGCGGCGAGCAGATTGTCCTGCGCATCAAGGATGGCAATTGGAACCGGATCCCAGCCGGTGCCCTCGCCCACGCTGCCCGAATCCTCGAGCGCGGTGAGAAATTCGTGGCTCACAAAGGGGTTTCTATACCCGCCCAGCGCGTTCCATTGCGCGGCGTCAAATGTGCCGACACCCGGTGAAAGACGGACGGTTAGGTTCTCGTCTGTCATGCCAGCCCTTCGCCTTCGCTGACCAGCACATCTGCACAATCCAAAGCACGGGCACGGCATTCGGGCGAGGCCATTGCCCATGCGATGATGGGCAATCCTTTGGCACGGAGCATGGCGACCCAAGGATTGGGTAGAGCGGCAATGTGGTAAGCGAGGAAATCGGGCTGGGCCTGTTCAAACGCTTTACGCCTTTCTGCCTCTGTCCGGGTGTAGCCGATCTCGTCCTCACGCATGACAAGCCCGCATGGAATGTCAGGCGCGTTGGCCCTGAACCAGATCGCCACGCGCGGGTCGAAGCTCATCACCGCAAAATCGCCGCGATAATTTTGAAGGCAATTTTGGACATTGGCCGAAGTCGGATCGGGATCGTAATCAGGCCTGGACTTAATCTCGATCAGGATCGGAACGCGTCCATCCACAAGGTCTAGCAAGCGCCCCAACCTGACCGGGGTTTGCTCCGTCGCTTCAAGCCTCATGCTTTCCAGCTCATTGGCAAGAAATGACCCGGTATTGCCGCTTTGGCCAGTCAGCCGATCAACCTCCCAATCGTGAAAAACCATCGGAAAGTCATCTAGGCTGCGCTGGATATCGCACTCGATACCAAGCCCAGCCGCAATCGCGGCTTCGGCCCCGCCGAGCGAGTTTTCCGGCACGCCATCGCTGTGCAGCCCGCGATGGGCATATTCCCATTGTGTCAACCAATCGGGAGCGCGCCGTTCGCTCATCCCGCAATAGCGATCACCGCGTCGACCTCCACCGCCGCGCCGAGTGGCAGAACAGGGACGCCCACCGCAGCACGCGAATGGCGGCCGATCTCGCCGAACACCTCGAACATCAGGTCGGACGCACCATTGGCGACCTTTGGCTGGTCAGTGAAATCAGTGGTCGAGCTGACAAATGCGCCAAGCTTCACGACCCGCTCGACGCGTTCCAGCAGGCCGGCCGCCTTCAACTGGGCAAGGATCATCAGTCCACAAGCCCGCGCCGCTGCCATGCCTCGCTCAAGCGAGGTGTCTTCGCCCAGCCGACCGGTCACCAATGTGCCATCGACAAAGGGGAGCTGCCCCGAAACGTGGGCAAAGCCACCATGCAGAACAACCGGCTGATAGCTTGCTACCGGAGCCGCCGCTTCGGGCAGGGCGATGCCCAACTCGCTCAATCGCGTTTCAATGCTCATATTGATGCTCATGCGGGTATCCCTTCCAATCTGTCCATCAACCAAGGCAACGCTTCAGACCAACGGTCGATCCTCGCATCGGCATGGCCCGCCTTGTGCGCGCAGGCGATGGCTCCGGCGATCATAGGCTCCCCGCACATATGCAGCCGCGTCACGTCAGGCGTCGTCTCGAACACCGATTGATGGTGCTGCGGCAGATCGTCAATGAACACAGCGCGGCTTGGTGAATGCTCGGCGATGATCCTGGCCAAAGCCGGGCCCTTTGGCCCCTGATTGGTATAAACCTCCGCGTGTAAACCATGCGCCGCAAGCTGTTCAGCACGCTTGTCGCGCCGCTCATCGACGAGATTGGTCAGCACAACGACATCAGCATGCTCGGAAATTGCGTTGAGCGACTCAATCGCGCCTTCAATCGGTTTCTGGCGGCCCATTTCGGTGTCGAAGAATCCACCCAGCATTCTCCAAACTTCGTTCGCCTGAAGATATTCGCCGCTTTCCTGCCAAGTCAGCGCGCGCGAAAAATCGGCACCGTCCATGCTGAAATTCACGCCTTGGCCTTCCTCCAGCCAATCTTTGAAGGGCGAAACCATGTGGAGGATTACTTCATCGCAATCGCTGATAACGAGGGGGCGGCTCATCGGTTTAACTCCTGCCTTGCGGCAATTAACTCTTCTGGGGTGACCGCCATGGCTTCGGCGGCGCGAATCAGGTCGGGTTCGTAATTGGCCAGAAAGTCGAGCGCGGATGCCAGAACTGCGGGATCATTGAGCCCGGTGCGCAGCGAATCCGGATCGAGCCCGGTCAGTGAAAGATACCTCTCCGCTCGGTCAGTGTCCTGCAACAACCAGCCCAATGCGGCCAGCGCAAGCGTTTGCGGACTAGACGGTGGGTCAGGCGAAAGATCGTCTGGATCCGGGATTGTGGTGGCCTTTCGGTGAGGGTAGTCGGGTCGCGTTGTATAGGAGTGCGCAGTGGCAAAGCGAATAATGGTTGTCGAGGATAACGACCTCAACCGGAAATTGTTCTGCGATGTTTTGCAAGCCAACGGTTTCGAGGTCGAGCCGGTGGCGGATGGGGCAAGCGTACTCGAAACCGCCCGCGCGGTTTCTCCCGATCTGATCATCATGGATATACAACTCCCTGGTATTTCGGGCGTTGACCTGATCGAAGCGGCAAAGCGTGACGCCGCCTTGAAGGCCATTCCAGTGCTTGCTGTTACCGCCTTTGCTGCAAAAGGCGATGAGGAACGCATCCGTTCGGCGGGAGCTTCCGGATATCTTGCAAAACCCGTGTCGATCATGCCGTTTATGAACGCAGTGAAGCAATTGATCGACATTGGAACCTAGCGTCCGCTTGCAGATTGGACGTGTGCGGGCCATTTAGACCCGCATAAACGCATTTTCCGTGCCAGCAGAGAGAGATCACCGCCGATGGACAGCGCCGAAGTCGACAGCCGCATTCGCGCCCTGATTGAACCTTTCAACAAGAAAGGTGTTACGATTGAAGATGGCACGACCTTTGCCAGTGATCTGGAGTTCGACAGCCTCACCGTGATGGATTTCGTCGCCGAGATTGAAGATGAGTTCGATGTGATCATCTCGATGAACCAGCAAGCCGAAATTGAAACCTATGGCCAGTTGGTAATCGCGGTGCACAAGCTGCAGGATAGCTGATAGAGAGCCTTCTTATGACTGACACGATGACGAAGGCCGATCCGGCTACCGAAGCGCCAAAGGGCGATTTGCTTTCAAAATTCGATGGTATGATCCAGCTGCGCGAGACCATTCTCGCGACAGGAGTCGAAGATCCATACAATCTGGTCATGGAGAAAGTGCTCTCTCCGACCCGAGCGATTTGCAACGGGCGCGACACGATCCTGCTCGGCACTTACAATTACATGGGCATGACCTTTGATCCCGATGTGCTGGACGCGGGCGAACAGGCGCTGCGCGATTATGGCTCGGGCACGACCGGCAGCCGCGTGCTCAACGGCACGTATCAAGGTCACAAAGAGTGCGAAGACGCGCTGAAGGAATTTTACGGGATGGACCATGCAATGGTCTTCTCAACGGGCTATCAGGCCAACCTCGGGATCATCTCGACCATCGCCGGAAAAGGCGATTACATCATCCTCGACATAGACAGCCATGCTTCGATTTATGACGGCTGCGCAATGGGCAAGGCGGAGATCGTTCCGTTCCGCCACAACGATATCGAAGCCCTGGAAAAGCGCCTTAAGCGCATTCCTGAGGATGCAGGCAAGCTTGTCATCCTCGAAGGCGTTTATTCGATGTTGGGTGATGTTGCGCCGCTCAAGGAGATGGTGGCTCTTGCCAAGAAGTATGGCGCGATGGTGCTGGTCGACGAAGCGCACTCGATGGGCTTTATCGGCGAGAACGGGCGCGGCGTTGCCGAGGAAATGGGCGTGATCGATGATGTCGATTTCATCATCGGCACCTTTTCCAAGAGCGTGGGCACAGTCGGCGGCTTTGCCGTTTCCAACCATCCGAAGTTCGACGTCTTGCGGCTGGTGTGCCGCCCCTATGTCTTCACCGCCAGCCTTCCGCCAAGCGTTGTCGCCACCGCCGCGACCTCGATCCGTAAATTGCAGCACGGCGCGAACAAGCGCGCGCATTTGTGGGAGAATTCCAAGCGTTTGCATGGCGGCCTGAAGGAGCTGGGCTTCAGCCTCGGCACAGAAACCCCGCAAAGCGCGATTGTCGCGGTGATCATGCCTGATCTCGAACAGGGCGCGATGATGTGGGAGGCGCTTTTGAAAGAGGGGCTTTATGTGAACCTCGCGAGACCCCCAGCGACGCCTGCCGGCATGACCCTGCTGCGTTGCTCTTTGTGCGCCGAGCATTCGGCTGAAGAGGTGGAAACGGTGCTGAAGATGTTTGAGCGGGCAGGGAAAGCGGTCGGGATCCTCTCCTGATCGCCTGTATCGGGTGCCGCCGCGCTCGCTACTTCTTTGCCTCATCGCTCTTATAATAAATCGGTCCCAAGGCATCGATAACCGCCACCGCGTCGAGCGCTGAGGCATTGCCCTCGGCTTGGTCGAGGTACGCGATTTCAAGCACCGTTTTGTAGCCGGTCAGCGTTCGCTCGAAGGAGTTGCCCCAGTAAACCCCGTAATCCTTGCGATCATTTACAGTGAAATGGGATTTTCCGGCCTCTCGCGCCATTTCGGCAGCGCGCAACAGCGTCATCTCCTGAACCACCGGACCCAACGTCGTTTCACCGGTGTATTCGACCTTAATCGAGCCGTCTTCAAGCGCTTCCGACTTGAACCCCTGAGTGCGATCGAAACCGCCAAGAAAACTGATCCCCATCGTGAACACGCCTGCCAGCAGGCCGCCAAGCACATCAGGACGTGATTTTTGGTAATCGATCCGCTTGCGAGCATCCTCGGGCCGGATCAGCAGCGAACTTGCCATTTGTTTTACACTGGCGATCTGCCGCTTTGGCTCGGGACCAAGAGGGGTTAGCGGGCCCAGTGTATCAGGGGCGGCCTGTTGTTCCACTTCATAAGCGGCATACAAATCGCGCGCGATTGCTGTCGCGGGATAGACCTGATCAGACAGTATCGGCGCCACCTCCTCCGGCTTACCCTCGAGAAGCGCAATCCGGGCACGAATAAGGTTGCGCTTCGGCTCCAACGCCCGTTCGTTGTAGCCATTGAAGATTGCGGCATTGTTTTCGGTGAAGGCGTTCTTGCCCTCGCCTTTGGCGGCGGACTGAATCGCATCGATCGCGGCCTGCACTTCGTCCATCCGGCCCCGCGCGCCGTCGGCGTCGCCTGTTGCTGCAAAGGCATAGGCAAGCGACAAGCCGTCGTCATAGCCCTCTACCCAATCGACAAGTGCACCGGTGTAATCGCCGCGCAGCAGTTTCATGGATTGCGGGGAGTCGGACAAGGAAAGCGGTTCGTCTCCGGCCTCCTCCACCTGTGACTTGAAAAGTGCGTCCGAGGGTTGCCCTGCTTGCATGCGGCGCTCCGCAATCGCGCGCGCTCCGGGAGAGATCTTGCCCAATTCCACCCATGGCGCGGCACGATCCTCTGCGCTGGCTCCCTCTTTCGCCGTCATGTCACGCAAAGCGGCTGAGACCGTCTGTATCTGGACGGCATAGGGCCGCTGCTCAGAGGCCTGAATCGCGAGTTGCCTCGCTTCGTCGGGCTGGTCCAGGTCGTTGAGAGCCATCGCGCGCAGAAGCTTGAGCGAAACGCCCATGCTGCGATCAAAGAAGTATTCACCGATGTAATCACCCAACACGGCTTCTGCCGCGTCAAGATCGGCAATTGCATCGGCTGGCTGACTGACCTGAATATAGGCCGCAGCCCGCGCTCTGAGCAGATGCGCACGGCGCAGCTTCTGGTTTTCTTTCAGTTGCTTCCGCGCCAATGCGCGGGTGCAGGAGTCGATCGTGGCACGGGGGTTTTCGACGCGGAAGCTCGACATAGTCGCCTCGCCGCGCATTCCGTCATCTTTAGACTTCGGTTTTTTGAGGCCATCGCATCCCGAGAAATCCGCACTGACACCGGCATGCGCAGGGACGGCGGAAAGCGATACGGCGCAAGCGAGGCCGAGCGCGGAAAAACGATACTTCATAAATGCTCCCATCGGCACGACGGTAAAAGCGCCGTGCACACGGAACAATTGCAAAGTGATTGCGATACTTCAATAGGTTAGCGGCGATTACGGAGTAATCGGGCTCGGCTTCTTTGAAGCTAGGAATTCGAAGTAAGAGAGCGTCAACTAACTATTTTGGTTCAAAAGCAGAATTTTGCTAACCAAATCGCCTTCAATCAGCCCCTTACGTCGGTCGCTCCGTCGCAGGGATGTCCCTCGCCAGCATCTTCATCACCGCCTGCCAGCTGTGTAAACGCGATGAAACCGCCGACTACCAGCACAACAAACAGTGTCGTGACCCAGCCGAGATATTTGTCGATGATCCGCTTGATCGGCGCGCCGAACAGCTGGAACAGGATGCCGACCACCATGAAGATCAGGGCGCGTCCGGCCAGTGCCGCAAGCGTGAAGGTCAGCAGGTTCATCTCGATAAAGCCTGCGGTGATCGTCATCAGCTTGAATGGAACCGGGGTGCCCGCAGCGAAGAACACCGCCAAAGCGCCCTGCTCGCGGATGTAGCAAGCGGCGACCGGAAACGCTTCGGTTAGGCCGAGCACGCCGATCACCCATGCGCCAATCGCCTCATACAAAAAGTATCCGATGGCGTACCCGAACAAGCCGCCAGCTACCGAAGAAAGCGTCGCCACCGTGGCGAAACGCAGCGCGCTCTTGGGTGCGGCGAGGCACATAAGCCCAAGCAAAGGATGCGGCGGGATCGGGAAAAAGCTCGATTCGATGAAGCAAAAGAATGCGAGCCACCACACAGCTTGCGGGTGAGCAGCCTTATCCATGGTCCAGTCGTAAAGGGCTCTGAGCCACTTCATCGCATAAGTCTCCGTGTACGGGGGTTGCCGCGCGCCTAGGGCAGGGCCTGCCCCCGTGCAAGCTCAAAGTAATTTACCCGTTTGGTTATTTTACCTTGACATTGTCACGCTATCTGGTACTAATTGTGCATCCTAGAGAAATTGCGAGTCGCCACCGACGGCCTTCTACCCCGATCACGGGAGCGGAACGCCGTCTTTTTCGTTGGCCCAGCTTTTTCAAAGTGGAGGGAGTTGGATCATGTCCCGCACAAGCAAACGCCAGGTCAAGATTCCACAGCATATGCGTGCCGAGCTGACCAAACCGCTCAGCCCACACTGGCAAAAGACATTTCTGGATCATCTGGCTGAGAGCTCGAACGTTACGCAATCCGCCAAAGTGGCAGATACCACGCCAAGCATCGCCTATCTGCACCGCCGACAGGATCCTGAATTCGCACAGAAATGGCTGTTTGCCCTGTATGAAGGCTATGTCCACCTCGAGATGGAAGTGCTGCGGCGATTGCGCGAAGGCGACCTGCAAGCCGACACAAACGAAAAATCCGACAAGTTCGACTTCGCCAACGCCATCCGCTTGCTGAACGCACACCGCGATAACGCTGCCCGTGCCCAAGCCGAGCAACGCAATGTCAGCGCCGCCGAAGTGCGCGCTTCGATTGACCGCAAGGTTGAGGCAATCCGCGAACAGGTGCGGCGCGAAAGAGAACGCAAGGCAAAGCGCAAGTGACCCAGGCGCTCGACTGGCTCGCCCATCAGCAGCCTGGCATTCGCAAGCGCATCGCAGCGGCGCTGTCGCAAGAAGAGCGGAACGAATTCGATTATCACTGGGCTTATTTTGCGCGGCCCGAGCAATTGCCGCCGCAAGGGGATTGGCGAGTCTGGCTCATCATGGCTGGCCGCGGTTTTGGCAAGTCGCGCGCTGGAGCCGAATGGACACGAATGATCGCCGAAGCACACAGCGAGGCGCGCATCGCACTGGTCGCCACTTCGCTGTCTGAAGCGAGGGCAGTTATGGTGGAAGGCGAAAGCGGTATTATCGCCTGCTCTGCGCCAGAGCGCCGACCGGTTTATGAGGCATCCTTGCGCCGCTTGCGCTGGCCAAACGGGGCGCAGGCCCAGCTGTTCTCGGCAGCTGAACCAGAGGCCCTGCGCGGACCGCAGCACAGCCATGCGTGGTGCGACGAGATCGGCAAATGGCCGCTCAGCGCGGACCGGGCGACGCGGGCATGGGACAATTTGGTGATGGGAATGCGATTGGGAGATGACCCACGCATTGCGGTGACAACAACCCCGCGCGCCGTGCCTTTGGTGCAGCGCCTTTTGGAGCGCGAAGCGGATGGCAGCACCGTGGTCTCGCGCGGCTCGACATTCGACAACGCTGCGAACCTGCCGTCGCGGTTTCTAACCGCGATTGAGAGCGAATATGCCGGAAGCCAGCTGGCGCGGCAGGAGATCGCGGGCGAATTGCTGCGCGATACAGAGGGTGCCTTGTGGTCCCGCTCGCTGCTCGAAAGCGTGCGCGAAACCGGCGCGCGTCCCGAGCCGCGTCGTATCGTGATCGCGGTCGATCCACCCGCTTCCGCCAATGGCGATGAATGCGGAATTGTGGTCGCGATGCTGGGGGAAGACGATATCGCCCGCGTGCTTGCCGATTGTTCAGTGGCGGGTGCGCTGCCCGATGAATGGGCCAGTGCCGCCGCCAATGCGGCAAGCGAATGGGAAGCCGACCGCGTGATCGCCGAAGCCAATCAAGGCGGCGCCATGGTCGAAAGCGTTTTGCGCGCGGCCAACAGCACGCTGCCGATCAAGCTGGTCCACGCCAGCCGAGGAAAGAGCGCCCGCGCCGAACCGGTAGCCGCGCTCTATGCAGCAGGGCGCGTGCGCCATTGCGGGACCTTCCCGCAGCTTGAAGACCAGATGTGCGGACTGATGACCGGTGGCGATTACGCTGGCCCCGGTCGCTCACCCGACCGCGCCGATGCATTGGTCTGGGCAATGACCGAATTGATGCTGGGGCGAACCAAACGCCCTAGCGTACGAACTGTCTGAACAGACTTGACGTGGGAATCAAAGATTGATTCAAAGAAATAGGTGGCGACTGCCGCCGTAAGCAGACGGTCAAATCTTACTTACAAGGCTTGGGCTTCGAACGCGGATGCGCTCTTACACGCACCGTTTTCGGGCCCGGCTTTTTTCCAGTACGCACAGTGCGCGTCACTTTCTTACAAGCCATGGATACCTCCATTTTTGCTGTGAGAGGTTGAGCCTCTCGCTCCGAGACGCCCCATGCGTCTCTCGTCACAGACGAATTGGGACAAACCGAATCAGCAAAAATGGCGGCAGCCGCCGCATCAAGAGATAGCACTTGCACTCATGGTGGCGGAGCCAAACGGCTTGTTTCTCCACAGTCGCCTGCCCGAAAATTTCTTAGCTCAAAGAGAAAAGGCCCTCTCATGGCATTCCTCGAAACCCTACTCTCCGCCTTCAAGGGCGGGGAGCAATCGCGCGTGCCTCTTGCGCCCAGCTATTTTCAGGGCTGGACGCCGGCCTTTGAAGGTGCCCCGCGCGCTCGCCACTTCGAATATACGAGCGCGGTGCGGGACAGCTTTCTGTCCAACCCCGTAGCCCAACGCGCTGTGCGGATTGTGGCCGAAGGCGTGGGTCAGGCTCCGCTTACCAGCAATGATCCGCAACTAACCGATTTGCTCACCGCGACCAGCGCGGGGCAGTCTTTGATCGAGACGCTGGCGGCGCAGATTTTGCTCCATGGCAATGGCTATGTGCAGATTCTCAAGGATGCGAGTGGCAAGCCGGTCGAACTCTTCGCGCTGCGCCCCGACCGGGTGAAGGTCGAAGCCGGCGGCGATGGCTGGCCCTGTGCGCTCGAATATTCGGTGTCCGGCCAAAAGGTGCACGTCCCGCTCGAGGACGAGGATGGCTGGCCCGGCGCGATCCAGATCAAGGCGATGCACCCGCTCGAAGACCATTATGGCGCGGGCGCGCTGGCGGCGGCGATGCAGGCGGTCGCGATCCACAATGCAGCGGCGGAGTGGAACCGCGCGCTACTCGAAAACGCGGCGCGGCCATCGGGGGCGCTGGTCTATGATACGGGTGATGGCGCGGGGCTGACAGCGGACCAGTTCGAGCGGCTCAAATCCGAGCTTGCCGATGCGTTTTCGGGCGCGGGCAATGCCGGGCGGCCGATGCTGCTCGATGGCGGGCTGAAATGGCAGAGCATGGCTCTATCGCCCGCCGATATGGACTTTGCGACGCTTAAAAGCGCCGCCGCGCGCGAGATTGCGCTCGCTTTTGGCGTGCCACCGATGCTGCTCGGTCTGCCGGGAGACAACACCTATTCAAACTATCGCGAAGCCAACCGCGCGCTGTGGCGGCTCACCTTGTTGCCGCTCGCGGACAAGCTGTTTGCGGCGCTTCGCGAAGGGCTCGCCCCGTGGTTTCCCGAAGCCAGCCTCTCGATTGATCTCGATCAGGTGACCGCGCTCTCCGAGGACCGCGAGCGATTGTGGAAGCAAGTCTCCGATGCCGAATTCCTGAGCCGCGCCGAAAAGCGCCGAATGCTCGGATTGCCAGAAGAAGAGGAAAGCCAATGAGCCGCCAGATTGACACCACAGAAGACATGCTCGCCAGCCTTTTGGCCCAGGCCAATGGCGATGGCGCCGATATCGTGACCTTGCGCGCGATTGTCGAGGAGACCACCGAACTGGCGACCAACCGGGTGCTGGAGCGGCTGGGTCTGGCCGATGCGCATGCAGAGGATGACCTCGCCGACCTGCGCGAATTGCTCTCGGCATGGCGCGACGCAAAGTCGAGCGCTTGGAAGGCCGTCGTCGAATGGGCGGTGCGCGCGCTTCTGGCGCTTCTGCTGATCGGCATTGCAGTACGGCTTGGCGTTCAGGAGCTTCTGTGATGGAGCAAACCACGATCCGGTTTGCCGGATACGCAGCCCTGTTCGACATCCCCGATGCCGACCGTGACACGATCCGCCGCGGAGCCTTTGCGCAAACGCTGGAGCGCCGCAGCGAGCCCGTGCCGCTCTTGTGGCAGCATCGCCCCGATCAACGCATCGGCACGGTTGAGAGCATCGCGGAAGATGAGCGTGGGCTTCGGGTCGTCGCCACGATCGAAAACCTAACAAGCCGGGGCGCTGCCATGCTGAAGCGCCGGGCCGCAAATGGTCTGAGTTTCGGCTACCGCACGCGCAATGCTCGACACAGCGAAGACGGGCGCGAGCTGCTTGGCATCGACCTTTTCGAAGTCAGCCTCGTCACCCACCCGCTTCAGCATGGTGCGCGTGTGCATCTCATCACCTGATGAGAACCTGAAAGAACATCATTTTTCACGACCGGTCGCCCTTGGGCGGCCTTTTTTATGCCCAAACGAAAGGCCTAACACCCATGGATATCACTGTGACACACCCCACCGCAAACACTCCGGCAGTCGCGCCGGACCCGATGGATGAAAGTTTCGACATCGTCGCACGTCAGGATCAGGCTGAAGCGAACATCTCCACGCTGCGGCAGGATGTCGACGAAGTAAAAGCGCGGCTCGACAAGGTTTCGCGCGCCGCATCCCGCCCTGCAATCGGAGGTTCGGCCATGGCCAGCCAGGAAGTCAAAGGTTTCGTGGATGGCTATCTGCGCCGTGGCCGCGAGACCGAAGTCAAGTCGATCAGCGGGGCCACGCCCGGCGACGGCGGATATGCAGTGCCGCAACAGATTGATGCGATCATCGCCCGCGAACTGGCAGAGATCAGCCCGATCCGCTCCATCGCCCAAGTTGTCCAAACCGGCTCGGCTGGATACCGCAAGCTGGTCTCGACCGGCGGCACCGCATCGGGCTGGGCTAGCGAAACCGCTGCGCGTCCCGAAACCGACACGCCCAACTTTGCCGAAATCGCGCCCCCAACCGGCGATCTTTATGCCAACCCGGCGGCCAGTCAGGCGATGCTCGATGATGCAGGCTTCGATCTGGAAAGCTGGCTCGCAAACGAGATCGCCGTCGAGTTTGCCCGCGCAGAAGGCAGCGCCTTCGTCAGCGGCACTGGCACCGATCAGCCCGAGGGCTTTCTGACCGCGCCAAACAGCACCGCCGAAGATGGCGTGCGCCCCTTTGGCACGATGCAATATATCGGTTCAGGCGATGCCAATGGCTTTGACGCTGCGCCGGATGCGAAGTTGATCGACCTCATCCATTCGATGAAGGCAGGCCACCGTCAGGGCGCGAGCTTCGTGATGAACTCGACCACTCTGGCCACGGTGCGCAAGCTCAAGACCGCCGATGGCGCGTTTCTGTGGCAGCCGGGCATGGTAGAAGGTCAGCCCGACAGGCTGCTCGGTTACCCGGTGGTCGAAGCCGAAGATATGCCGGATGTCGCAGGCGGGGCATTCCCGATCGCATTCGGCAACTTCCGCCACGGCTATCTGATCGCCGAACGCAGCGCGACCAGCGTGCTGCGCGATCCGTTCTCTAACAAGCCGTTCGTCCACTTCTACGCGACCAAGCGCGTGGGCGGCAAAGTGCTCGATAGCAACGCGATCAAGCTGCTCAAGATCGAGGCCTGATCCGCCTCGCGCATAGCCTCTGAACCCCGGCAAGGTTGAGTCTCCCCTTGCTCCCTTGCCGGTCCTGCACCCGCGCCGCTTTTGCAGCTTTGCTGCACCGGCATCCCCTGTGCCCGGCCTTCCGTCCGGCCTCCTGCCCGGAAGGGTGCGGCGCGGGTGCCTTTGTTTTGACCCATCTTTTGGAGAGTGCGCCATGCTGCGGACCGTTGTCCAACCAGCAAATCTGAATGACGCCGCGTTGGCCGATCTGAAGAATTGGCTGGGAATCAGCCGATCCGGTGAAGACGCCCTGCTGGTAGACCTTCTTGGTGCGAGCCTGGCCATGTGTGAGGCTTTCACCAATCAAACCCCGCTTCAGCAAATTGTTGAAGAGCAAGTTCCCGCAATTGCCGGTCGATATTGCTTAACCTCGCGTCCGTTTCGATCGCTAATTCAGGCAGAACTGGTCGGTCCCGATGCCATGCGAACAGCGATCAACCAGCAATCGTTTGAGGCTGGCCCAGACCTGTCGGGCACAGCTCAGGTTACCATCAAAACGGACCTGGATGGTCAGGCTGTGGCGGTGCAAGCACAAGTTGGCATCGCGACCGATTGGGCAGCTTTGCCCAAGGCGCTGAAGCAAGGGATCATCCGGCTAGCCGCACATTATTATCGCGATCGTGACACCGAAAACGCATCGCAGCCACCAGCCAGCGTCACCGCGTTGTGGCGCCCCTGGCGCACACTGCGACTGAAATGATTGAAGCAAAGATCCCTGCACAATCGCAGGCAGCATTGTTGCGGCAATTGTCAGCCCGGGCTCAGCGGATGGGTCAGCATCACGCGGCGAGGTTGGAACGTCATTTGCAGCAATCCGACCATCCCTGGCGAACAAGTGCAGCGCTGTGGCCTGATCTTGGACTGGAGTGATCCACTATGGAAAATCATCTGCGCAGCGCGCTGATCACATGGCTTTCAGACGACCCTGCTCTGGCAGAAATCAATGCCATCGAAGAAGAAAGCCCGATCAAGGCCAGCGCCCCATGGCTCGGCATTGCGGCGAGCGCTTCCACCGACTGGGGTACCAAGGATCGGCCCGGGCGCGAGATTCGTATCGCGCTCGAGCTCGAAAGCCGCGCCGACGCAACCGATGCCGACGCAGAGGTTCTTTCCGCGATTGAACGTCGCGTGCTCGACCTGCCGCCTTTTCAAACAGGATTTGAAGTGGCGTCGATCCGCTTTCTTCGCGCTCGCAGCGAGCACCGGGAATTCAACCTGCGCGGTGCGCTGCTTGAGTTTCGATTCCGCATCCTAGAACCCCTTATGGAGTAATTTCTATGCCCGCTCAAAATGGCTCTGCCTTCTTGCTGAAAATCGGCGATCAAGGCTCGCCGGTAACTTATGAAACGGTTGCTGGTCTGCGCACCACACAAATGACAATCAACGGCGACAGCGTGGTCGTGACCCATAAGGAATCCGGTGGCTGGCGTGATCTTTTGTCTGGCGCCGGAACGCGTTCGGTTTCTGTCAGCGCTGCGGGCATTTTCCTTGGTAGCGCGGCAGAAGGCGCAGTGCGCAACCATGCTTTGGCAGGCACGCTCGATGATTACGAGCTGTCTTTCGAGGACGGCGAAAAGCTGCGCGGCAGATTCCTGATCCAGCGGCTGGACTATTCGGGCGATTTCAATGGGGAGCGCAACTATACGCTTCAGCTGGAAAGCTCGGGCCCGGTTGTCCCCGCATGACGAAGCCCGCCAACCCGATCCGGGGTGAGGCCGAGTTGACGATTGATGGCACAGTCTACGTGCTGCGTCCGAGCTTTGACGCACTGGTCGCAGCCGAACAGGAATTGGGGTCGTTGTTTGCACTGGTCGAACGAGCCTCTGATGGCGCGTTGACCTTGGCCGAGATAACGACACTGCTGTGGCATTGCATGCCGGTTGAGACCCGCCCAGCGCGCGAAGCCGTCGGCGACGCTGTCCTAGCATGCGGACTGGTCGCCGCGACCAAGCCGGTGCGCACTATTCTCGCTCAAGTCCTCCAAGGCCGGCAATGACAACCAGCTTCAGCGAAGCGGCACCCCAATGGGCCGCAATCGCTTCGCAGCTGCTTGGCTGGCGCCCAGCCGAATTCTGGCAAGCAACCCCGGCAGAACTGGCGACCGCTCTGCGCGCGCCTGATGCGGCACATGAGGGCTCAGCACCCAGCCGCACACTTATCGCTGAATTGATGGAGCGCGACGAAAATGGACGATAGTTTCGAAGAACTGGTGATCGATGTACGCGCCACAACAGAAGGCTTCACGGCAGATCTGGAAACGATGCGCAGTTCGTTGGACACGTCTTTAATCGGAGGGTTCAACCGCGCAGGCAGCGTGCTTGAACGCAGCCTGACTTCGGCAATCCGGCGCGGAAGCTTTAGCTTCGATGATCTAAAAAAGACCGCATTGAGCGCACTTGATGAGATCACTTCCTACGCCTTGAAATCCGGGCTGAGCTCGCTTTTTGGTGGCTCGGGAGGTGGCGGACTTTCGGGCATAATCGGTCAATCGCTTGGCGCTCTTCTGGGATTACCCGGTCGCGCAACCGGCGGGCCGGTATCACCCGGGCGCGGCTATGTTGTCGGCGAACGCGGACCGGAAATTTTTGTGCCCACCGCTTCAGGCCGGATCGAAGGCAACGGTGCAATAAGCGGCGGCGGGCGCGATGTGCGCGTGGCTATCCAATTGGCTACTCCGCGTGGAACAGCTGCCCCAACTGCAATGCGCCGTTCCTCGCGTCAGGTCGCAAGCGCTGTTCGACGCGCACTTCAGAACAGCTAAGCGGAGAATTCGCTCATGTCATTCTGGTTAGCGCAGCGTCGCCACGCGCAGGAATCCAGCTATATCCAGCGCTTTGACCCGCGGTTCTGGACGGTAAACTTTCCACGCCCGGCAATGGCTTCAATCGTCACGACCGGTCCGGATTCTCTGCAGGTCGATATCGAGCTTCACCACGAAGGCGAACTGGTCGGATTGATCTGGGACAGTGAAGATGAGCTGGATCATCCGCTCCTCGCTTACGAAACGTCCAACGATTACTCACACACCACACTCAGTTTTCGCTGGCAGTCTCAAGGCGTGATCCCACTCGATGCCGTCAATGGTCCGACACTGACGATCGAGGGTTATGACGAGTTTGACCAGCCTGCGACCTGGTATGTGCGGCTTTGGAATTATGCGACTGGCACGCCCGAAAACGCAGAGGTGGAGCTTCCATTTTCCAGCCTCGAAAGCGGGTTCACACTTCCCGGCACGCCGATCAATCCACGGGAAATCCGGAGGATGTTTATCTCGCTGGTCGCGCCCGATTATGTCGCCGAAAGCACCGCTCCTCTTCCCTCCCGTTTCAACGGACAGGTAATAATTTCGCAGATCAATGCCGACGGCGCAAACTCTGTGCTCGAAATTGGCGATGTGCTGGTCCCACCACATGGTGAGCGCATGGCAACCGCTTATGACGACGCGTTCAATCAAACGCCGGCACGACTAATCCGCAATCTTGTTGGGCTCGGCTATCGTGATGATCTGGTCCACTATGTCGGGATGAGTCACTTTATGCGGCTCAACCGGCAAACTGATGGATCATTGCTTCCCTCGACCAGCGGCGATTTGTGCGAGCCTGCGCGCACTTGGCACAGCAGTTTCTTTGAAGAGGCCAGAGACAACGATCTCGAGGTGATCGGGTCGATCTCTTATGAATTGTTCAACGCTTTTTGCCCTGAAGACTGGAAGCAACGCACAGCAAGCAATGATCCGGCTTTGACGGGTTGGGTGCCCCCATCAACCCTTCTTTCACCCGCCAACGATGATGCGATGAGCTGGCTTCGTGCAAGCGCCGGCCATTTTGTCGATTTGCTCGAGGCCGCGACGCTCCCGGTCCGGATGCAGATCGGTGAGCCCTGGTGGTGGGTCACTCCGGCTGGCGAGATATGTCTTTACGATAGCGCAGCAGCGGCGGCTTTTGGCGGATCTCCTCCGGTCATCAACGATTTGAGCGCACCACTTGACGCTGCCCAGATCGCCTTGCTCGATGCTGCCGGAGCGTTGCTGGCTCAATCCACAGCGGACCTGACCACTGCAATACGCAGCCGGGCAACTGGGAATTCGGAAGTGCTCTTGCTGGCCTTTACGCCCACCATTCTCGATCCGGAAAGACCTGAAATGTTTCGGGCGAATCTGCCAACTGGATGGGCTCATCCGGCCTTCGACCGGCTGCAGCTCGAAGATTATGATTGGCTCACCGCAGGCGCCGATGCGCTTCGAAGAGATGCATACGCCTTTGTTGATGCCCGTCTCGGCTATTCGCTGGCAGATCAGGATTATCTGGCTGGTTTTGTGCTCGATCCCGAGGACGCCGAAGAATTCTGGGCACGCATTGATGCTGGCCTGGATGAGGCGGCGATACGCGGCGTGCCCCGGAGATATGTGTGGGCTCTGCCGCAGGTGACGCGAGATGGATACACCCGGTTACCCCCGGTTCTGGAGGATACGATGCAAGCATTCGATGACCTGCTTTACCCCTTTGCACTTGCCCGCAATACTGCAGTCGCACCCGAGTTTTCGACCTCTGTGACCGTCACCGCATCGGGCCATGAACAGCGCAATTCGATGTGGTCCGATGCGCGGGTGAACTTCGATGTAGGGCCGGGCATTCGCTCGGAAGATGAGCTAGCCGAGCTGATCGCGTTCTTTCGTTCGCGACGCGGCGCAGCGCGGGGCTTTCGCATCAGTGACCCGTTCGATCACAGCTCAAACCGGATGACGGATACTCCCACCATGCTCGACCAACTGATCGGAACTGGAGATGGCCTGACCACCGATTTTCAGCTTGTGAAGTCCTATGGCACAAACACCGATCCGCAGGTCAGACCGATCACAAGACCCAGGCCCGATACCGTCCTAGTCAGCGTAAACAGCGTCCAAAGCAGCGACTGGACCTTAGGCGAACTCGGACAATTGCGTTTCAACGCCGCACCGCCATCAGGTACAGAAATTCGCGCCGGATTCCTGTTCGATGTGCCCGTTCGCTTTGCAGAAGACCGGATCGACGTTTCAGGCGTGAACTTCGCCGCAGGGGAAGCGCCCAGCATTCCACTTATCGAATTGCGCGAGTCCTTGTGATGCGCGTTTTCTTTGATCGCGATCTCGACACGGTGTCGACATTTTGGCGAATCTATCGCCGGGATGGCGTGATGTTGGGTTTCACGAGCCATGACCGCGACCTTTCCTTTGAGGGAGTCGTCCATCGCGCTGCGCCGGGGATGATCCCGGCTGCCATCCGGCTAACCTCTGACTTAAGTGATGACAGCGCCGAAGTTCAAGGAGCGCTGACCCACGCAACCATTCGCGAGGCGGACCTTTCGGCAGGACTGTTCGATGGCGCAGCTATCGAGATCGGTGTGGTCGACTGGGAGTCGCTTGAACATCACATTTTGTACTCCGGACAGCTGGGTCAGATCGAAGATGATCGACGGAGTTTTCGAGCGGAATTGCGGTCTGCCAAAGACGTTCTCCAACAAGATCTGGTCCCAAGAACGAGCCCTACATGCCGCGCGCTATTCTGCGGGCCCGGATGCGGCGTGTCAGCAAGCGCCTACACAATGAGCGCGCTTGTCACTGCGGTCGACCTTGAGGCGAACCGTGTCGAATTCGATACCCAATTGCCCGGTGATTACATCGACGGCCAAGTTCGGTTTTTCGACGGTCCTCAGGTGGGAATGACATTCGGGGTCGTCGGAGCGAACGCCAACGGATTGACGCTCGACAGGCAACTTGTCGAAGGGCTGTCGATCGGAACGCGCGCCCAAATCCGTGAAGGGTGCGACCGTACTCTTTCGACCTGCAACTCACGATTCAGTAACGCCAAGAATTTTCGCGGCGAGCCATTCCTGCCGGGCAACGATTTGCTCACCCGCTATGGACAAGGCAACGGGTGACAAATCCAGAGGCGCTGGCAAAAGCGGCAACATCATTTATTGGTGTACGGTTCCGGCTGCATGGTCGCGACCCAGCCTTCGGCCTTGATTGCGTCGGACTTTTGCATGCGAGCTTGCGCGCGATCGATTGCAACACGGTCACCCCTCGTGGCTATCGATTGCGAAACGGCTCGATGGAGCAATGGCGTGGTCTGGCTGAGCGAAATGGGCTCTTAGAAGTAGAGTGTGACATTGCTCCCGGGGACGTTTTGCTCACAGCACCCGGTCCGCATCAACAGCATATTCTCATCGTCGAAGACGCCGGCAAAAGCGGGTCATTTGGCAGTGTTATTCATGCCCATGCCGGCCTTCGCCGAGTGGTTCGGCAAGCGATCATCGACCCTCCCGAATTGCTGGCTCATTGGCGGCTTCATCCAAATGACAGGGAAACCTAAATGGCAACGCTCGTTTTATCAGCTGTAGGCACTGCAATCGGCGGCCCATTTGGCCAAGCGCTCGGCGCCTTGGTTGGGAATCAGATCGATCGCGCGGTGTTCGGCGGAAGTTCGCGCGAAGGACCGCGCGTTAAAGAACTTTCCGTCACAACATCGAGCTATGGCCAACCTATTCCGCGCCATTTTGGGCGTATGCGGGTGGCCGGATCTGTCATTTGGGCAACTGACCTGCAAGAGACTAGTGAGAGTGAAGGCGGCAAGGGACAACCTTCAACAACCACCTACAATTATTCAGGATCGTTCGCGGTCGCCATCTCAAGCACGCCAATTCAAGGGGTCGGGCGAATATGGGCTGACGGCAATCTATTGCGCGGAGCAAGTGGTGACCTCAAGGTCGAAGGCACGATGCGCAGCTATCTTGGGACCGGTGATGGACCTGTCGACCCTCTGATAAATGCCGACAAAGGCTCCGAAACTCCCGCATTTCGAGATTGCGCCTACATCGTATTTGAAGATTTGGCTCTTGCTGACTTTGGCAATCGAATTCCGGCGCTCACCTTCGAGGTGTTTGCCGAACAGGACTCAGAGGTTTTGCTCGGACAGGTTGCCCCGCAATCTGCAAATTCCGCGGACGCCGTTCCATTGCCCTATGCTAGGGGCTTCGTAGATGAAGGCGGATCAGTTCGCCGATCGCTCTCGGCCATCAACGAAGTGATGCCCTTGTCCTGCGTGACCAATGCCGAGGGCGTCACGATTCGGCCCGCTCTGGCTCAGGTCTCTACGGTCGTCAGTTTACCTGAGCAGCTTGCAGCCATCGGCGATTCTGACACTGAAGAACGGAGCAAAAGTCGCGCCGAAACAGTAGACGCGATACCGCTGGCCTTGCGCTATTACGACGAGGATCTCGACTATCAACCCGGAGTTCAGCGCGCGGTAGGACAGCGCCCCAATGGTCGTGAGAATATGGTCGACTTACCCGCGACCATGAATGCTGGTGGAGCCCGGCAATTGGCCAGTGCTAATGCGCAGCGCGCGCGCTGGCATCATGAGCGGGTCACATGGCGTATCGGGGTCCTCGACCCTGCAATCCAGCCAGGTGCTGTCGTCGCAGTTCCGGACATGCCAGGCAAATGGATGGTAAAGAGCTGGGAGTGGTTTGACCGGGGGATTGAGCTGACTCTGGAACGACTGGCGCCGAGCAGTACAGCGATGATTGTTGCAGACGCAGGGTCGCTAATTGCGCCGACGGATGTTCCTTTGGCTGAGACAGAACTCGATTTCTTCGAAGTGCCGCCCGAGAGCACTGCGAATCCAGCAAACCCATTATTGTATGCTGCGACCACTGCCGCCACATCCGGATGGCGAGGTGCCGCGCTCTATGCTGAGCAAGCCGGGTCATTGATTCCAATCGGGTCGACCGGACTACGACGGTCGGTATCCGGGAGCCTTATGCAGCCTATTGGCCCTTCAAATGGGTTGTTTCTTGAACCCGAAGCGGAAATTTTGATCGGGTCGTTGGGTGCAGATCTTGGTTTTCAGCCGACAACAATCTCTGGGCTTGCAGCTGGCGCTAATCGGCTGCTCGTCGGCAGCGAAGTGATACAGTTTCTCGACGCCACTCAGTTGGGAAGCGGCCTCTGGTGTTTGACCGGACTCCTGCGCGGACGGGGCGGATCTGAAGACCGGGCCGCAGCAGGCCACGTGGCCGGGACAAGGGCTATCTTACTCGATAATCAGCTAACCCAATTGGACAATGCTGCCGTTTCTAACGAGATCGGGAGCCGAATTGCTGCTATCGGTCGCGGAGACAGCGATGCGGTTTACGCAACACTCGCCAATCCGGGCATTTCGCGCAAACCACTTACGCCAGTCCACCCTCGGAAGACGGTCGCATCTGACGGCACTTGGACGATTTGCTGGACTCGAAGAGCTCGGGGTCATTGGGTTTGGCAAGACGAGGTCGAGATACCCTTGATTGAAGAGTTTGAGGCCTATCGTGTGGGGCTCGGATCCGTTGAGTTGCCATTTGCAGCTTGGAGTTTGTCCGACGCACAATTCTCACTGAGCGCCTCGCAAAGGGCCGACCTTGTCGCTCAACATGGGCCTGCAACACTGTGGGTGCAGCAATTGGGCACATTCGCTGCGTCCTCCCCCTTACTCCTTTCCCTTATTTCCTGATCTACCGGAGGTATTCATGGCCGATCCTGTCGAGTTTCCATCCACAACACCTGGATTTGCGATTCCCCTGCTATTTGCCGGGCAGTCTCAGAAAGAATTCTTTATCAATCAGGCCTTTGGACTGATTGACTCATTCATGCAGCGCGCGGTGGTCGAATCGACCGATACGACACCAACCGCTCCCGAGGAGGGGTCAGCCTATCGGGTTTTGGCAAATGCAAGTGGTGCATGGTCCGGATACGACGATGCAATTGCAATCTACATCGGTGGCGCTTGGCAATTTGTCACTCCAACTCAGGGAATGGCGGTTTTTGACCGAGCAGCGGAGAAATGGCTTGTTTTTCGTTCCACTTGGGTAAGTGCAGAGGCTCAAACGCCGCCGGTCGGAGGCGCCGTCGTCGATTCAGAAGCGCGTGTTGCGATCGACAATCTGGTCAATGCACTGCGAGCAGTAGGCGTCCTGCCAACTGCCTGAATTTTTGTGCGGCATTTGAGCATGATGCCGAAAGGTGGTGGGGTTGAACGTATTTTCGCAGAGTCGCTGCAATAGCGGCATAATTGCAACAGTGGAGGGGCATTGATTGCTTGCCACTCAAGTGGGGAAAAGATACAGACAGTTCAGTGCCTCACTTCGCTTAAATAAGGGGAATAATAGTATGCGTAAGTTCGTCATAGGGATGGCGATGGCTTCGACCGCGCTAACCGCGCCCGCCATAGCCCGAGAAGGTCAATGGTATATTGAGGGTTCGGGCGGTGCGATGATCGTCGAAGATGTCGTATTTGACGTCGACGGGAACTTGAATGATGCCGAAGCTGGTTACACCGAAGGTTACGATTTCGGTGCTGCGGTAGGCCACGATTTTGGCGCTTTCCGCCTTGAAGCTGAAGCAAGCTACCGCGCTGCTGATCTCGAGGAACTGCAGGCTGGCGGTGTTGGCTTTCAGGTTGGCAACCCGATCAACGGTGCCGGAACCCTGTTTTCGCAAAGCACCCTTCCCGCGTCGGGCGAAATCAGCGCGCTGAGCTTTATGCTCAACGGTCTGTTCGATTTCGGTCCGGATGATGGCCTTCAAGGCTACTTCGGCGGCGGCATCGGTGTCGCACGTGTCGACACAAACGGAACCGCTGCATTCAGCGGTCCTGGTGCATTCGATGACTCCGACACAGGTCTGGCATGGCAGCTTCTTGCTGGCGTTCGCCACCCGATCAGCGACAGCTGGGACGTTGGCCTGAAGTATCGCTACTTCAACGCCGAAGACGTCAACCTGGTTGATGTTCGGGGTCTTGATCTGGTTACCGACGTGAAGAGTCACTCGATTCTTGGTACCATCACGTACAACTTCGGTGGTGAGCCAGAGCCAGTCGCACCGCCGCCAGCTCCCGTAACACCTCCTCCGGCGCCGCCGACCCCGGTTGCTCCGCCACCGGCACCACGTCCTGTTGCACCTCCGCCGCCGCCGCCATGCAACACCGGCCCATACATCGTGTTCTTCGATTGGGATGAGTCGGCTATCACAGCAGAAGCGGCTGGCATTCTGGACAGCGCCGTCACAGCCTACGCGAATTGCGGGATGGCCAACGTCATGCTCGCCGGTCACACCGACCGTTCGGGTAGCGTGACCTACAACATGGCGCTCGCAGAGCGACGTAATGCGTCCGTGTCCCAGTATCTTAGCGGTAAGGGGATCCCTGCCGACAAGATCACCGGAAAGGCCTTCGGTGAATCGGTCAACCGTGTCGAAACACCGGATGGCGTGCGTGAGCTTGAAAACCGCCGCGTTGAAGTGAACTACGGCCCAGGTTCGGGCATGTAAGTTTCACTTACATTCGAATATTGGAGAGGGGCTGGAGCGATCTGGCCCCTTTTCTTTTGTGCGGTAAGTTCACCCAAAAGCTCATCTGTTGATCAGTCGGCGACAGCTCGCCGCTTCTCCAATCACGCCGAAGCCGTGAGAGACGAAGGCAACTTCAAGTGAGCAATACAGCGATACTTACCCGATGACACAGGCTCGTGACATCGAATTTCCCGCATCCAAGCTACCCGAGACCTTTACCCACCGCTGTCGTTCAACGGATAGGAGTCGCTAACCGAGCCGACTTAACGGCGACGCGAATGGACGAGGCAATGTAAAAGCGCGGGAGAGAGCAACTCCCGTTGCGTTGGCTTCCAACCTCTAGGCTGTCTCTGCGGTTTCTTCGCCCGCCGCATTCGCTCGTTCAAGGATCGTCGCGGCCGCACCGGGGACAAGTTTAATCGCCGCAATCAGCAAGGCTGCTCCAATGGGAGTGATCCAGAGTGTTGCAATAACACCGCGCGATAAATCATCCCCGCTGATCGCAGACACATAGCCCGCCGTGTATGGGCCAAGAGCGAGACCGACCAAAGTGGT
The DNA here is from genome assembly GCA_039025455.1 of Pseudomonadota bacterium. Taxonomy (GTDB): domain Bacteria; phylum Pseudomonadota; class Alphaproteobacteria; order Sphingomonadales; family Sphingomonadaceae; genus Erythrobacter. The sequence goes on from JBCCOF010000024.1 coordinate 24,233, forward strand.
CGCCAGGAAGAACGTAGCCGTAGCAGTTCCGCGCATTCGCGGAAGAACAAGCGACTGGCTCGCCGCAGCCGCAGCACCCAATGCCGATGCCGCCAACGCGCCAACCACAACGTTCAAAATGATGAAGAGCGTCCAGCTTTCAGTAGTATATTGTACATAAGCGAACGGGATTGGGCTTAACAGTCCGAACAGGACGACCCAAACCCGTCCTGACGGCATGCGTGCGAACAGAAAGTCCGCCATGCGTCCACCCAGGATCACTCCCAAGAAACCACCCGCTGCGCCGCCACCACCGAGCCAGAAGCCAAGAGTGGATTTGGAAATCCCTTCGAAGGTTCTCTCAGCATAGGGCGCCCCCCAGTAGGATGCCGAGTAAGCCATGAAGGCTACGGTGCCGTAGCCGAGAATAGTGCAGAGGAACGCTGGCGACCCCCATGTCAGTGCAAATGTCGGATAATCACGGACGCGAAGCGCGCTGGCCCAGCTGAACACCGCGTAATATCCGATTGCGAGCAATAGCCACTGGTCAGTGATCGCGGGAAGCTGAACCCCGATCAGATCACCAATGGCCTTCAATATTAGCCCCTCTCCCGAACCCAGGACGCCAGTCAGCCAAATCGCTAATGCGAGAAAACCAACGAAAACCGCCACGTTGACTGCAAGCGCAACTGCCCCGCGTTGCATTGCGCCGAGGAAGGTGAAAGGCGGAATCACCGTGTAGAGTTCAGCCAGAAATCCCTTGAAAGGTTGCGGGTCTTCCTTGGCGGGAATGCCATCGATCGCACCTCGAATCGGTTCGCGAAGTGTCATAACCCAAGCCGCCAACAGCAAACCGGGCAGTCCGACTGCAATGAATGCGGCCTGCCAACCGGCGAGTCCGAGATAAGGATCGCCGCCGGGGTAGGCCTTGTTCCAGTTGTCAACCACCAAGCCGCCAATCGCCAGCGACACGCCGCCGCCAATATACAAGCCAGAGCTGTATATCGCGAGCGCGGTGGCGCGCAGCCTTGCAGGGAACCAGTCGGAAATCAGGGAATAGGCTGATGGGCTTGCGGTCGCCTCACCGACCCCAACTCCAATCCGCGCGACAGTAAGGGTGGCCGCATCGCGGGCAAAGCCTGAAACAGCCGTCATCGCCGACCAAAGCGCCAGCCCCAATGTCATCAACCGGACGCGTTTCCAACTGTCAGCGAGCCGCCCTAGCGGAATACCGAAAAGCGCGTAGAAAATCGCGAAGGCAGTGCCATACAGGAAGCCCAGATATGCATCGTCAACGCCTAGGTCCGCTTTGATATCATTGGCCAAAATTGACAGGATTTGGCGGTCAATGAAATTGAGGACATAAACCAGCACAAGCACGCTCAGCGCATACCAGCTATAAGCCGGAACAGGCGCTTCTACTTGCTCCGTTTGCTGCTTGGCTTCCTCAGTCAACGGCCACTCCCAAAATCAAGATTTTATTGTTCTTTCGCAGACCCGATTTGCCGTCAGGCTGCGTATACAGTGCTATCTGTTATTCCTGCTTCGGCAAAACCCTTTTTGCGCAGACGGCAAGAATCACATAGCCCACAGGCATGCTCTTGATGCGTGGGATCATAGCAGGACCAGCTCCATCCAGGGTCAAGCTCAAGGCGCGCACACTCCCGCGCAATATCAGCTTTGGTCATATCCTGTAGCGGCGTGTGAACTGTAAACGGCGTCCCTTCAACACCTGCTTTAGTCCCCAATCGCGCGGTCTCAGTGAAACGTTCGATGAACTCAGGACGACAATCGGGATATCCCGAGTAATCCAGCGCATTAACTCCAATGAAAACATCGTGCGCGTCGGCCGCCTCGGCACAGGCTGTGGTTAGCGACAGAAACACAAGGTTGCGCGCGGGCACATAAGTTACCGGGATATCTGCCCCGACACCCTCCTTTGGCACGGCAATGGTGTCTGTCAGTGCAGATCCGCCAAAGGCCGTCAGGTCCAGCGAGATTTCTGTG
>JBCCOF010000025.1:0-25296 GCA_039025455.1 Pseudomonadota bacterium
GCTGGTGTGACACTTCCATCCCAATCCTCGCATGCTTGCGCAGTGGTCGGTACGCCATGCCGCTTACGTTTGAGATCAAGGATAACCGCCTTGCAGATCGACGCACACATCGCGACCAGCACGAACGAAAACGGCAATGCGCCCAAAATCATAGTTATGCGGATCGCTTCAACACCACCCACTATCAACATCGACCCAACGATAAGCGCCAGTGCCAAGCCCCAGAAAATGATGTGGAACCGGCGCGATCCTTCATCTTCGCCCGCGCCGTTGATCGTGTTGATTATCAGGATCGCACTATCAGCGGAGGTGACCAGATATGTCATGAGCAGCACCACGACCAAGACCGACACAACAGTCATCACGCCGGGACTGAGCAGCACCTCCAGCGTCGCATAGAGTTGATCCGCCATCGCCGCTCCAACGATCGCCCCATTTGCAGAGCCATTCAGCTCAAGATCAATCGCTGTGCCACCTGCCAGAGCCATCCAGATGAAACACATCAGTGACGGGACGAGCGCAACGCCAAGAATATACTCCCGCACCGTGCGCCCGCGCGAAATGCGCGCGATGAACATGCCGACAAACGGGGCAAAAGCGATCCACCATGCCCAATAGGAGACCGACCATCCAAGCTGCCAATCGACCAGTCCATCGGCCGCTTCGGTGCCATCGCGGCTGAACAGGGTCAGCGAAAGCTGCGGGAGATTGACGAGGTAATCCCAAATGCCCACGCCGAGCAGCTCAAGCGCGTAAAACCCCGATCCGACGGTCGCAAACAGCGCAAGCAAGGCAAAAGACAATGTCATGTTGATGTTGGAAAGCCATTTGATCCCTCGCCCGACACCAGACAGGGCGCTCAGCGTCGATGCACCGACAAGCGCGATCAGTGCGATGACAATAGCTGAGCTGGATGCCACTTCGCTACCGGCGTCGCCCACCATAAGCCATTCCGCTCCTGTCAGACGAAACAGCCCTGCGACAAATTGCTGAACGCCAAGTGACATGGTGTAGGCCACGCCAAGGATGGTCGCGACCACAGCAACAATATCGACGATATGTCCGCTAATTCCGGACATGCTCTTGCCGAAAAGCGGGGCCAAAGCTGACCGGATTGTCAACGGCAATCCACGACGATGCGCGACATATCCAATGCCCAGCCCCACCAGCGCATAGGTGCACCACGCGCCAAAGCCCCAGTGGAGGAAGGTGTAAAGATAGGCCGGACGGACATTCTCTGCGGTCATAGCCTGGACCTTGCCGGCAATCACATCTGGATTGTTCTGGAAGTGCGCGAGAGGTTCACCGGTAGAGAAGGTCAGCATTCCGATCCCGATCCCAGCGCCAAAAAGCATGGCAAACCAGGAAAATCGCGAAAACTCGGGCTGCTCGCCCGGCTCACCCATGCGCAAACTTCCGACCTTGGGCACGAGAACAAGCACCAACGAAACCGCGATTAGCGCCGCGACCAGAAAGACGTACCAACCGCTGAACTGGGAGATAATGCTTGTGTTAGCCCGCGCGAGTGTCTGCTCCGCGCTTTCGCCAAAAATCGAAACGAACAAAGTCTCCGAGGCCGCCGAAAACAAGGCCCAAACAATGATCATGGTCACGATGATCTTTGACGGGATCGTCACCGCACGGCTGAATCCGTCATAGAAACCCTTGTCGTGGGTATCGATGGGAAGGTCTACGATGGGTGGATCGATCGGAGCATCATTGTCCGACAAGGGTGTGCTTTGTGGTTCGGCCATGAAATTATAATGTCATCGTCTGGTGCAATCGACCACTGCACTCGCGCTGGGTCCAGAATGGGGCACCGCGCGGCAGAAAAGTCCCGAAAGCAGGCCCTTGCCTAGCCGTCGGTGGCGTCTTTGCAACCCCTGCCGATGTTTCCAACCACTGCCGGACGGTTCGCCTCAGAAGCTGAAGCGAACCGACGCGACCGCCTTCACCTCATCAGTGTTGACCAGCTGGATACCATTCGAATTGATCTGCGCATCCTCGTAATTCACGCCCAGATTGAATGTCAGACCGCGCGCCACGCTGTATGCCGCGCCTATACCGGCCGAGATCTCGTCCTGACCATCCACTTGCCCGTAATGGGCCTCGGCTGAGAATTGCAGCTGCCCGACCTGGGTCTGCGCACCGGCTGACAGGAACCAGCGATCCACATCAACTATCGGGCTTTCGAGCCGTTCGTAGCCAAAGCCGAAATCGTATAGCGAACTGCCATAAACGATCTCGGCGACCCCACCGACGCCCGATGTGTTGAACTCGGTTATGCCGTCAGCCGCAGTGAAGCTGCCTTGACGATAGCGCCCCGAAAAACGGATGTCGCGTTGTCCGATTGGCCGCTGAAACACCGCACCCAATTCAAAGTCACCATTCTCGTCTACCGCTGCGCCGACAAGCGTTGGGCCAAATCGTCCAACATAGGCGCCGCCCCACCGGTCAAGTCCGCCATAGAAATCATCAAACGCCAGAAAGCCGTTGCCCACGCCGCGCTGGCGGCGGGTGATCTCGCGCACCTGACCGCTGACATTGCCGCCCAGAACGGTGCCAAAGCTGGTCCCGATAAAACCCGCAACATTGTCGGAGTAGTCGTCTGTGCCATCAAACACGTCGACCGGATCGGTGGCGTATTGCCCGAAATAGGCCACCCCGAGAGTCCAGCGGTTCTTGAGCTGGGTCTGCGCCGAAATCTGAAAATTGCCGACGAATTCGACGTCAACACTGTCATCGCCGGTGATGTCATCGAACTCGGCGATCACCGGCGCATCGACCACGCCAGTCACTTCGATCGTCACATTGCCAAGATCGAACGCAATCGGCTCTTCGAGCGAAGACAGCCGGTCATAGTTGAGATTGACGTCCTGAGCCTGCACGCCCGATGGAGCCAGCGCGAGAGCGGCCATCGCTGACCCGCAAGCCAGCGTCACTTTGGTGTGTTTTTGCATGACTTACGCCTTTCTGCGGAACATCGTTTTGAATGCGTGGCGAGCGATCAGGCGACCGGCTCTGTCGGCCTCGTCGTGGTCGGCCATCCAGTGAACGCCGCCATAGATGCGGCTCCACCCGTTTTCGTAAGCAGCCTGCGCGAGGCTGGTGAAATGGCGGCGCTTGCCCGTCAGGCTGGGCCACAGCACCTGATCGGGGGATTCGTGACTGAAAGTGACCGCGTCGGTGCCGATGATCAGCTTGGTCATCTCTATGCCAGCAGCGCCGAAGGTCGAGTGACCCGAGGTGTAGGCGGGGAAGTTCGGGGTCGGGATATAGCTTTCCCACGAGGGGTCTGCCGCCACGCGCGGGTCGGTACTGCCGAATTGCCCTGCGCGCGATAGAATCGCGGTTTCGGGGCGGATCACGTCATAGGTGTACTTGTTGTCCCAAGCGTTGATCGAAGCATCGGCCTGCGTCGCGCCGAGCAGCGCGAAATGGCGTGCGTGGTCGAGGAAATCGTACCCGCGATCCTGCGTCACTTGCAGCGCGATGTAGAGAAAGTGTCCCGGCGGAGTGATGCCCCAGGGGCCGTCCTCCCAGAACAACGCAATCTCGGACTGGTCCTCGGTGCGCTCGGGCGAGTTTTTGCCGCCGAGCATCTTCACCTGCTCAAACTGCTCGGCAAATTCCGGGCTGCGCGTGTCGAGAAATTCGGGCACGCGAAACTGCGATGTGCTGGTCATTGTCCATGGCTTGATTTTGCCATGGCCGGGAAAGAGGCCGCGCTCGAAGGAGCCGACTGCCGGGCCGGGACCAGCGCTGTAGGATGGGCCGGTTGGCGTCCATTTCAGCGCATCCTCGCGGCGGGGATAGCGCCCGAGATAGTAGTTTACCCGGTTGGGCTCAGCGCCGTCATTGGTGCGCATCTTGTTGATCATCAGGCCGACATGGCGACCCCATTTGATGCCAAGATCCTTTGCCTCGCCATCGGGAAAACGCCGCTTGAACGCGCGGCGTTCCCACAGGAACGGCTGTTGGAAACATTCCGAAGCAGCGGTAGCGAACGCGACGCCATAGGCGACCTCAGGGTCGGCCCCCATGGGCGCTTCACCGAAGTCATAGGGCATGTCAAAGCGCCCCATAATCGCGTTCGCCGCTGCGAACCCCGCCACCATCGGGGCTGCAAAATTATAGGCTGCGCGCGGCGGGGGCACCCGCTGATCGCGCACCTGCTGCATAATGATATCGACCCAGTGAAACACGGTGTTGTGGTTCTTTGGTTCGAGGATGTTGGTGAGATAGCTTGATCGCGAGCCGAACGAAGCGGTTGCGCAGCCGCCGAGGCTCGTCGCTGCTATTCCAATGGCGGCTCCTGCCATCATGTTGCGCCGTGTAAGTTGCATGGCCGTTATCCCTCCTGACCCGCAGCAATCGCGTTGCCTGATCCACAGACGGAGCTGTCGAAAGAAACCCGCACCCGAATTTTTGAGAAAAGTGGCGTGCGCCCGAGATCAGCGTTTCACAGTCACCTGAAACCGCACGGTCAGGGGGCGCAGGGGGGTCTCCTGATCCTCAATTCGCGCCGTGAAGGGATTGCCAAATGCGAAGCGGTTGCCGCGCGTGTCGGTCAGGTTGATCGCTTCGAGGCGCAGCTCGATGGCATCGCTTTGCCACCACGCTGCGGCATCGAGTGAGGCGAACCCTCCTTGCTCGGCGCGCGATTGTTGGTCGAGATCGAGGAATGACCTCCCCATGTAGCGGCCCGACAGTGCAAGCCCGGCTTCCTGCGACGCGCCCAGGGTCCAAACCTTCGATCCGCGCAGGGTCGCGGCGTAATCGGGGACGTTGGGAATGCTGGTTCGGATAATGCCGCCCTCGGGGCCGATGCGATCAACCCCGGTATCATTGAGCGATGCGGCAAGATCGAAAGTCCAGCCATCACCCGCGCGCAAGGTCATGCTTCCGTCAAAGCCGGTCACCGAACCATCGCCGATATTGCGCGTGATCGGAAAGCCGCGCCCGTCGATCAGGTCGGCCTGAATATCGCGCCATGTCGAATGGTGTAAGGTGAGCGCGAAATCGAGCGGTGCTGCCTCGTCAATGGTCCCGCGCAGGCCCAGTTCATAGGAGCGCACTTGGTCGGGATCGAAGCGCGCGGTGACCGGATCGCCGTTCGGCTCGCGCTCGATGGCGACGCCGCCGGTGCGAAAGCCCTCCTGATAACGCGCATAGGCAATCAGGCCCTCGCGCGGTCGGTATGACAGCGCCAGAGCGGGCAGAAGGCGCGCAGGGCCTTCGCGCGGCTCGACCACCTCGTTTTGTCCGAAAGAGCGCTCGCTCGAACTGCGCGTATAGAGCAGCCTCGCGCCGCCCGTCACCGACCATTGCGGCGCGAAGCGATAACTCGCCTCGCCGAACACCGCGATCTCGTCCTGCTCGAAATTCAGCTGCGCAAAGGGCGGAGGGTTGTCGCCGCTCAGATTGGTCACGAGTTGACGGAAATCTTCGCGATTGCGCATTGCGCCGAGGCCAACCAGCCAATTGAGACGCTCCGGATCGCCGCCGGACAGGCGCGTCTCGTGGGTGATCAGTCGGATATCGCGGGTTTCGTCGAACGCCTGCCGTGCATTCGGGCCGACCAGCACACTGGAATCAAACCGCGTTGACAGGCGGTGATCAACCAGTCCCGTCACCGAGGTCAATTCGCTATCGCCCAGATAGCCGCGCACGGTCAGCGCGCCGCCATATATCCGGCCAAGAAACGGCTGTGCGAGCCGGTCTGTGCGGGTCAGATCGGCGAGCCTTGCGTCGATATATTGCCCGTCATCGAGCCGGGTTTCCTGGCCAAATCCGCTCGCTTCGACCGACCAGTCGGGGCCTATGTCCACGCTAAACGCGGCGCGACCGCCATAATGCGATCCGGAATTTATGTCGGCCAGCCCACGCCTTGGATCGTCGATGTATCCGGCATCCTCTCCGCCATATCCGACCACGCGCAAAGCCGCGCCGTCCGATACCGGCAGGTTGAGCAAGGCGCCCGCGTCCCAGCCGAGCCCTCCGCCAGCGGTGACTGAAGCCGCGCCCCAGCTCGCCGCGTCGATGGCAGAGGGGTCGGGCGCATTGGGATTGACCCGCAGGAGTCCCGCCAGCGTGCCTGCGCCATAAAGCGTCCCCTGCGGCCCTTCGAGCAGCTCGACCGCCGCGACATCGACCATCCGCAAATCGGGATTGGGCGCGCTGTAGGTGAGCCGCTGTTCGCCCAGATACAGCCCGATGGTCGATTGGCTCGGCCCGTTGAAACTGCTGTCCGCGATACCGCGCAGGAACACCTTGTTGCGCCCCGATCCAAGCGAGGTCCCGTTGACCGAGGGGATGGTCGCAAGCGCATCATCGAGGCTGGTCGAGCCGGTGATCAGGCGGTCCGCATTGATGTCGAGAATGGTGATCCCGCCGGGATAGTCGCCCGGGCCAAAGGCGCGCTTGGTCCCTTCCACGATAATCGGCGGCGGGGGTGGGGGCGGTGGCGTTGGGCGGGCCGGAGCGGGCCTTGGAGTGGGGGTCTGCGACGGGGCCGGAGACGCGCGATTGGGCTGATTGCGCCTTGGTTGAGACTGACGGGGGGCGCGCTCGATCCGGTAGGCATTGCGCCCGATCGCCACCGCGCGATAGCCGGTTCCTGCGAGCAATCGTCTCAAAGCCTCAGAGGGCGTGTAGCGGCCCCGCACCGCGCGCGAGCGGACCTGTCGCAAGCCGCTGCCCGTGCCCGCCACGCTTATTCCGGCCTGCCGCGCCAATTGCCGGATCGCGCTCGAAAGCCGCCCGGCGGGGACATTGATTTCGCGCTGCGATTGCGCCGCCACCTCGGCCGGAGCGCAGACAGCCGAAAGCGGCACCGCCAGTGCCATGGCAGCCGCCCATATCGGTCCTGATTTCTGAACCCCGATCCCCATCAGGTCCTTGCGATATGCCAGCACCCCTTCGCGCTCAAGGGCGGATCACTCGATCAACCACACCTCTTGTTGGTTATCGCTTGGTTTCCGCCGCGCGCTCGCTTCAAGGAAAGCCGCCAATTCGCCGATTGTGATCGCTTTGTCCTCGGCAATCATCAGTGATCCCGTCAGGCGTCGGTTTTCGAGCGAACGCGCCAGTTCGATCTTCGCGCCGGTGCTCCGTTCCAAGATGGTCACCGCGTCAGCGGCGGGCGTGGCGTCAAATTCGAGCCGCCCCTCGCGCCATGTGGCAACAGTTTCGCTTGCGACTTTGCTGCGGTCAAAAGACTTTTTCGAAAACGGCTTCTCGACCGCTTCACCCGCTGGGACTCTGATCGCCTGCGTGTCCGGATTGATCCCGACCACGCCCTCGGCCACCGCAATCCGCACGCTTTCATTGCTCAAAGCGACGTTGAACACGGTGCCGTAATCGGTCAGCTCCAACCCCGCGACCGCCACGCGCAAAGGCGATGGCTCGTCAGAATCGATTTCGAAGGCGACCTCGCCGCGATACATGGCAACGCGGGTGTCCTCTCGATTGAGCTCCACCTTGCTGTCGCCGTTCAGCGTCATCGTAATCGCATCGCTCACCGCAATCTCGCGCGTTTCGCCAGGCGCGGTGGTGATCATCGTAGTGCTCGGCGCAGAGGCAGGCCAGAACATAAACAGCGCAATCGCCGCAGCGACCATTCCCGCAAACGGCCAGATGCGCGCAAGGCCGTTATCGTTAGCAGGCTCTATATGCGGTGTTTCATCATTGGCGGCTTCGGGCGTTGCCCTCCCGGCCTCGCGCAGATCATCGGCAATCGCATCGAGCGCCAGATCACCCGCAAGCGCTGCGTCGAACAGCACGCCATGCGCAGCGTCGGCCTCCAACCATTCGGTGAAGGCATCCCAGTCGGCTGCATCCATATCGCCGTCGCGCTGGCGCAGCAGCCAGTGTATCGCGCGGCTTTGAGCGTCGTCAGTCATGGCCCCCGGTTCCTGTTGTGCCGAGTCCCCCCGAATTCGGTTTCTGGATATGCAGACGGAGTCATGCGTCTCCTCCCGCATCAAGCTGCTGACGAATTTCGAGCACGGCGCGGTAAGCCCGCTGCAAATGCTTCTCCACCGCGCTCAGACTGATCGAGTGGGCGGCGGCGATATCTTTCTGGCTGTTTCCCTCGATACGATAGGCAAGGAACACTTCGCGGGTGCGCTCTGGCAGGGCGTCCAGCGCGGCCAATGTCTTGTCGAGCATATCGCGATCAAGCGCCGATTGCTCGGGCGTGACATGCTCGGCGCGCTGCGGCTCCAACCCTTGCCCGCGATCCCCCCATTGGCGGTTGCGTTTGGTGCGGCTGGATTCGGAGCGGCGGTGATCCTCGACCAGATTTTCAAGCATCCGAAACAGGTAAGGCACCGGATTTTCAACCGCAGGCTGAGGTTTGGCGGAATGCAGTTTAAGCCGCGCTTCCTGTATCAGATCCTCGGCCAAGGCGGGGTCGCGGGTGCGCGCCACCAGAAAGCGCAAAAGCCGCTCCCGGTTCTCCTCCAAAGCTGCGCCGAGGCTGCCCGCCTCACCGATTGATCCCGTTTGCACCGCGTGCTCCCAACGACCGATCCAAGCCGTTGCCTTTGCGATAGCCGACTGGCGGCTCAATTCAATCGCCCGGCGCGATCACTCCACGGCAGGATATTGCCGCAAGGGGCAGGCCCTTGCCGGTTTCGGTGCGCCCGCCGCTCTCCATCACGGCATACCGGATGTTTGGCACATGCTTTGCTGTTTGGCGCGCGAACCCTCCCCTTCCGCCCTCAACCAAAGCGAGCCACGGTGATCCAGACCAGCCCCCCTTCCCCGGCGCGACTGCGTGTCATGTTCTATCTGCCGGTGGTCACGCCGTGGTGGTTCGCCAATATCGTCGTGCACCTGATCCGGGTGATGGCGCGCGATCACGATGTGCATGTCCTCGTCCCGCCTTTGTGGCGGGGCACGGGAATGGGGCCGGATCAATTGGCTCTGGTTGACGATTTGACCCATGTGCAATGGCATCTGCTCGACGGGCCGGATCATCCCAGATTGCGCGATGACGCCAGCGGCGAGGACGATCTGTTCGAATTTGTCGCAGCGATCGAGCCCGACCTGACCCTGTGCCGCAGCGCCGATATCAAGAGCCCTGCGCACTTTCCCGGCGTCGTCCGCTACATCATGGAAAGCGCAGCCCCGCCCCTGGAAACCGCGCCTGCCTGGGTGAGCCTAACACAAGGCCTGTTCGATTACGGCGTGATGCCCGAGATCACCCAAACGCAAGCGGCGCGGCTGGATGCTTTTGCGACGACCTTCGATTACGCGCTTTCGACCGGCGGGTTTGGCTCGCGGGCGAGCTGGCTGGAAGCGAACGGGCTGGACAAGGACGCGATGATCATCGGCCTGCCGCTCGAATATGAGCATGAGGAGAATTTCTTCGGCCAGCACCACCGCTACCCCGACAACCCCTCTCTGATCGCGGGAGTGGCCGATGCCCTGCCCGATGGCGCGGTTCTGGCGGTGACCAACCATCCGCTGAACGAACTGTACGGAGACAATTCGGGCATCGAAGCAGCGCTTGAGGGGCTCGGATCGCGCGCTGCCATGCTGCCAAGCACCTCCCATGCCGGTTCAGCGACCTTGGCTTTGGCCAAGCATTGCGACGGTATGATCGTCGGCAATTCCAAAAGCTGGTCCGCCTGCGCCGCTTACGGCACTCCGCTGATGCGGTTGTCCGGCTTTGCGACCGGCGGCTGGGCCAATGCCTACACATCGCTCGACGCCTTCTTTGCCGATCTCGAACGCGGCGCCGCTATCACCGCCGATCCCGCAAAAGCGCGGCGCTGGTTTGCCTATCACCTGCTCGATCAGGCTTTCGACCCCGCGGACCCTTCGCTCCAAGCAAGCGATATCATCAACCGCATCGCCAAGCCGGTTGATCCCGCGCGCTGGGTTCCCGCACTTTCGCGCCATCACTCGCAAGGATTGGAGCAGGCCGCATGAGCGCACTCCCCCCATTCAAGGACCCAGGCTTCGACCTCGGCGTCATCGTTCCGGTGCGGCGCGGCAGTTCGCGCATTGCCGAAAAGTGTCTCCTTCCCTTTGGCGATCAGGAGACGCTGATCGAATGGAAGCTCGCGCAGCTGGCGCGAGTGCTCGATCCTGCGCGCATCTATCTCTCGACCGAGGACGAGGAGTTCCTCGCTTTGGGAGAGCGCTTTGGCGTGTCCAAGCATCACCGCGCTCGCCACCTCGCCGTCGGACACGATGCGCCCTTTCGCGATGTCATCACCGGCATCGTGCGCGACATTCCGCACGCGCATATCGGCTGGGCCACGGTGGTCTGCCCGCTGATGTCCCCGCCCGAATATCGCGCCTCTTTCACCGCCTATCGCGAACAAGTTATCGGCGGCGCGCATGACTCGCTGCTCGGGGTGAACCCGACGCAGGAATATTATTGGTCGCGCGAGGGCGCGCTCAATTACCGAGCGGACCGGCATCACACGATCTCGCAGGAATTGCCCGAATGGTTCCGCGTCACCAACAGCCTCTATATGGCCCCGCGCGATCTGATCCTTGAGCGCGAATATTTCCTCGGCGACAATCCGGTGCTGCAAGAGCTGTCCAAGCTCGCCGGGATCGATATCGACTATATCGAAGACTATCGCATCGCCCGCGCGCTATATGCCGTCTATCGCGAGGAGCGGATGGACGCGGCGGGAGCGGTTGGCGAGGTCGGCGAAGCGCCTTTGATGCAAGACGCAACGGCCTGACCCATGCCCTTCGATTGACGAATCCGCGCAGATCGACGTAACCTCGAACGCGAGCGGCGTGAAATCGGGGGTAAACGCGTTGAGCGATAGTGATCAGATTGCTGCCTTGGCGGGCGTGCTCGAATGCTCGCCGCCTTCCGCATCTGCGCTTTCCGAGGCGATGCTGGCACAAGACTTCGCCACCAAAGACATTCTCATTCATCAGGGCGATCATAATGACCTGCTCTGGCTCATACTCGGCGGGACGGTTCAGCTTCAGGCGGTGTCGGCGGACGGTCAGGTGACCGTGCTCTCGGCCTTCGGGCCGGGCGAAGTCGTGGGCGCGTTCGATCATGGCGAGGCGGAGAGCGCGTTCGATGCGCGCGCTTCGGGCCCGGTCAAAACCCTGCAAATCGAGACCGCACAACTGCGCCGCCTGATGGAGGAGTGCCCTGATCTGGGGCGCGGTATGTCGCGCATATTCGCCGCGCAATTGAACGCTGTTCTGGAGCGGCTATCCGCCCGCGTGACCCTCTCTGCCGTGGGCCGGCTCTATCGCGAATTGCTGCGGCTGGCGGGAGACAATGACGCGATTTCGCCACCACCAGTGATCTCCGCTTTGGCATTGAGCGCGCAGACCACGCGCGAGACAGGGTCGCGCGCGATAGGCGCTTTGGAGCGGCGCGGGATTATCACGCGCGACGAGACCCGCCTGTCGATCAATTCGCGCAGAATGCTTGAGGAATTGGTGGTCTAGGCCTCTTCCGGTGCGATGGCGTAAATCGGCATCGGGCCAGCAGGGGATGCGACCTCGCCGACTTCTTCCACGCGCGTTTCGGGCATCAACACCTTGGCAATCATCGCCGCAGCGAAGTCGGCCGCAAAATGGGCGGAGCCTGCGGCTTGGGCGAGCAAGCGGGCGCGATCCGCGCCGTTCGCTTGATTGTCGACGACAAGAGCCATGGCTGTCTCTTTGTGCGCATCTCGCAATGCGTGCACCGCTGCCACGCAGCCCCTCCACTGTCCCGTAAAGTGCGTCTCGCCGTTAATGTTGGTCTGTATCAGGCCATGAGCCTGACCGAAGCCCCCCTCGGCATCCCCCGCCAGCAACAGAAGTCCGTTCGGCGCGCTCGACGCGTGTCGCGAGGTGCTGTTTTGCGAGGTTGGGCTGCGCGCCGCTTTGATTGTGTGAAGCGGCAGGCCCGAGTGCTCCCATGCCTCGACATGTGGGCGGATCTGCTCGTCGGGAGCCGCCATCGTAACCGCAACAGTTTTGCTGCGCAGCACCCCGGCATGGCGCATCGCCTGTCCCATCGAGACAAGACTGGCGCTTTCGATAAGCGAGGCAAATTCTGCACGATCCGCGCCCGAGCCGCTCCACAATTCGTGCACCGTTTCGGCCTGCTCTAGCAGCAAATCGTAACGCGCCGCCCAGTCGCCGCCCGATGGCTCGACCGAAATGGCCCGAAATTCATCACGCGCAACCGGCAAGGTGACATGCAGCTCCGCTCCCGCTTCGAGCAGCGCTTCGGCCAACAGGATATCCGCCCCCGCTGCCAAGGCACCAAAGGCAAAACCAGGCCTGAGATTGGCGACAAAAGCCGCGATGCGACCGTGCAGCGCCGGGTCAGCCGGGTCCAAGCCGATCAATCCGCTGAAATGCACCGAAGCAGCGGGGCGATACGTATCAAGCCATGCCGCGTCCCACCCTTGCACCGCGATGATCCGTTCGAACTGGCCGATGGTCGCGGCATGGTCCTCCCAAGCGTGAGGAAGCTTGGTGATACCGTCCGCCAGTGCAGCCTCGGCTTCGCCCATGTGCCCGAGCAAAAGTAGAGCCTCCGACCGCGTTGCCTCGCGCCAATACACCGTCTCGCCTTCGTCCGGGTCGGCCTCGATCAGGTCGAGCACCTCGCGCGCAAGCGTCGCGGCGCGTTGCGGGTCCCCTGCCAGCAGCGCCAGAGTTGCGGCATTGATCAGCGGATAGGTGTCGGTCTTGAGAGCGTGGGCCGCAAAATAGGCCTCGGCCGCCTCGGTAAGCAGCCGCACCCGTTCACCGCGATCGGCGCGGCCAGCCAAGTCTTTGAGCAACCGCCCCTTTAGCGTCAGCGCCTTGATATCAGTCGCAAGCTTATCGAGTCCCCCATCACAAAACAGCGCCCAAGCCCGCACCGGATTACCGGCACGGGCGAGGGTCAGGATTTGGTTGTGGGTTGGCATTAGGGATTAAGGGCCCGTGTTCCTGCCGCCCGGATCGACCACAATTAGCAGTTCTTTTTTATCCGTATTTGTCGCACCTTCCTCGATCAGGAGTTTTGCGGAAAATAGGAGATCGAACTTATATTCATCAAATGTCTTGGGGTGATCGCTCGCAGACCGCCTGACCATTTCCTCATCCGTCCGATTGTGATGGTTCTCGACGACTAAGTACTGCATCCCACTACCGTCTTCGATTGTGTAATTTCTGGCGCGAAAAAACGACCAGTTCTGGTGCGTTTCGCCATCACCGAACACGCTCGAATTATCCGCTCGTTTGGCCACTGCTTTTTGAACATTGAAGGACACGCTTCGAGCTTTACCATCTCCGAAGTCACGTTCTCGAAGCCTCCAGTCCTCGTTGTCGAGAAAAAAGCCAACAAACCCTGCGCTATTCCAATTTGTACCCTCAGGACTTTGGCTTGGTTCTGAAGGCGTCCTGGACCGCGCATCTTTGATCGAATTGTCGATGAACTTTTGCATATCATCAAGAGTGTAGGGAGCATCATCGGATCCTTTGGAATATGTCCGAGCTATCAACTCACCGCCCTTTCTAATTTTGAGGTAGAAAAACGTAAGAGCCTCGAAATCTGGATTCTCCGAAGACGGATCCGCGCCAGGCGGGACCGCCAAGTACTCACGATTATCAAATACACGATACGTTCTACCCCCGTTCCAGAACAAAGAAGGGTCAACACCCTTGTCCTTTTGCTCAGCATCGAAGCTATCAACTGCTCCCCGCTCGGCGTCGACGATCACGAAACCTTTCGCGAATGCGTTTTCCAACTTCATGATCTCATCTTCGGAAACTATAGGCATGATTTTCCTCCTGTTCTTTCAATAGTCTCTAGGTTTTTTTGGGCCTTCGACCGGAATTCCGACCACTCGCCATTGTTCGGATCCAGCCGCACGAGATCACCCATCCCATCTATGGCTGACCCAAGCGCCCGCCGAGCTTCGGCGACTTGACCAAGCTCACACCGGGTCAATGCGATTGCGCGCTGCGCGATCTGCAACGAAAACTGCGCTTCTCTGTCTTTGGGATTCTCAGTGACTATGCGGCCTATGATCGATGCGCTGTTCTGCCGAACGGCGAGAGCTTCGGCGAATTCTCCGGCTTTGTAATGAGTGTCAAAACGCCACGCTAAAGCGTTTGCCAACTCCTCTAATGCGGTTCGATCCTCGGGTTTTTTGCGCTCGGCAGCCTGAAATTGCTGGATCGCTAAATCAAATTTCTTTCCAGCCTCAACGTAGTTTTCTCGGGCGAACGCCAGAATGCCAAGGTTCAGGTCACCGTAGCCCCGCTCTATCGCGGTGCGATAGGAATCTGGTTCGGCTTCTGAGAGTTTAAGGCCGTTAGCGTGATACGCTATGTAGGAAGTTTCTGCTTTTGCGAATTCTGAGCGCAGCTCGCTCACCCTGCCAACCCAATAAAGACTGTGCCCGTGAGCTTGAAGTCTGTCGGGATTAGCTGGCTGTCGTTTCACCAATTCTTCAGTTGCGCTTGAAGCCAAGCCAAAGATGCCAAGTGCCTTATCGAGGTCGCCGTCGACTTTCTTTGTTTCATCCTCGCCGATGACGTGGAGAATGCGCGCCCAGTTTTCCAGACTATCATCGGGTAAATCGCGAGGATCGCCTTGCTTTTCATAAAAGCGTAGCGCTCGCTCGTTGAACTTGTCGAGTACATCTAGGCGCCCCACTCCGACCAGGTCCTCACGCCCATCGGTTAGAAGTTCGTTTATGAACTCATCTCCATTCACACGAAGCATCTGCGCCTCATCGCGCGCCTGAATTGCCAAAGTCGTCATCACACCCATCGCTACGGCGACCAGCGCAGTAACGCCCGTGACCGCCATCACGCGGCGCATTTGGCGTTGGCTGTCGCGTTGGACCAGCGCGTCGAGCGGGACGCCGGCGATCCCTGCCACCACTTTGAGGAAGCCCAGCTTCCACCCGTCGCCTTCTTTGCGCAGGTCCGCTGCGAGCGGTTCTGTGCCGCCTTGGGTTAGCGCTTCGGGGAAAGCATCGGCGGGTTCGCCGCGCACGATGGCTGCAAGGATCGGGGATCCGGGGCAGTTTTCGCGAAAGAACGCAATTTCCTGGCTCACCCAGCGCGATGCCTTTGCTTCGGGCGAACACACGACCACGAGCACTTGCGACCGCCCTAGTGCGTCGGTGACGGCATCGGACAGATTCTCGGCGGCCGAGAGATCCTCGCGGTCCCGGAACACCTTGCCAAGACCGGATTTCGAAGCATTGAGCGCGTTGATCGAACCAAGCCCTTTGGGCAGTCGATAGGCTTCGAGTTGCTTGTGCAGCTTGGCGACGGTCGCCGCATCAGCGTGCGAATAGCTGATGAATGCACCGTATTTCTTTTGAGCCATTGTGGGCTCAATGACCATATCGTCGTCCATCGCACCCCCTTTGCTCAGGATCGACGTCAATTGACGCGATACACTAAGGAATTTCAAGTACTCATCCGACCAACTCGACAATTCGAACGCTTATTCGGTCAGCCGCAACGACCCGTGGCCGGATTTATTGCTGTGTCTATTGTGTTGGAAGACGGGTTTCTTGCACTTGATCCGACGCGCCAGTGAAGGGCTTGCGCGGCTCGGGCAATCACCCATAGTGCGTTCGCAAAATTCGAGAGGACAGGCATATGAAGCATTGGGGGATTGGGCTTGCGGCGATGCTTCTAGCGGCGTGCTCCGGTGAAGGCACCGACGAAACGAGTAACCCGGACCGCGTGGCTCCAGAAACCGTCGTCGACAGGTTTGCGATCCTCGCGCTCGACTGCGTGCATCGCGAATATCCGAACAAGATCAGCCATGTGATGCAATCCGGCGACGATGTCCGGGCGCCCAGCGAATTGACCCCGGCCTTCTATGGCTGTTTCGACTGGCACTCTTCGGTTCATGGCCATTGGCTTCTCACCCGCGTGCTCACGACACAGCCCGACAGTGTTTATGCAGACGAAATTCGCGCCAAACTGGCCAAGAGCTTTACTGCCGAGAATTTCGCAGCTGAGCTGGCCTATTACGAGGCGGAGGGGCGCGCTTCATTCGAGCGGCCTTATGGTATCGCATGGTATCTCCAACTCGTGCTGGAACTGGAAGAGAGCGACGATCCGCAGCTGACCGAGTGGCGGGAGACCTTGCGGCCTTTGGAAGACGCGATTGTCGCGCAGGTGCAGGACTGGCTGCCAAAGCTGTCTTATCCAATCCGCCTTGGCACGCACAATCAATCGGCCTTCGCCTTCGGTCTGATGCTCGATTACGCACGGGGTGTCGGCAATGAAGAGCTGGCTGGGGCTCTCACAGAAAAGACATTGGCGTTCCACCGAGACGATGTGGATTGCCCGATAGAATATGAACCATCGGGGGAGGATTTTCTCTCGCCGTGCCTGATGGAGGCTGATCTGATGCGGCGGGTGATGTCGCAGGAGCAGTTTTCTGCGTGGCTGACCCGTTTCCTACCAGCGATTCCGACCGATGGCGGCTCTGATTGGCTTGAACCGGGGATCGTGCTCGATGCGAGCGATGGGAAGCTTGTCCATCTCGACGGGGTGAACCTGTCGCGTGCATGGGCGCTGGAAGGCATCGCCTCGGCCCTTCCAAAAGACGATGCCAGAATTGCCGCATTGACCGCCACTGCCGATGTGCACCGCGAGGCCGGCATCGCAGCGGTATCCGACGAGCACTATTCGGGTAGTCACTGGCTTGCGAGTTTTGCGACCTACCTCACGACAAAACGCGGCATTTCAACGGGCCGATAGTCCAAGGCACTAGACGCGACAGGGCTTATGTTACATTATCTCACCGTGGGACTTTGGATCGCGTCGGGCGGTATGCAAGCTAGGCTAGTGTGCTAGCTTGCAGGAATCGGACGCAAAGCAGGGGGAATGCTTGAATGCGGATTATGAAGGTCTTGGTCGGCTGCGCAATCGCGCTTGGAATCAGCAGCGCGAGCGTTGCGCAATCGGACGATGAGGAAGCCGCAGAAGAACAACCGGCATTGTCCAGCAAGACCTTCGATGCCTTCAACCTCCGAAATATCGGCCCGGCATTCATGTCAGGGCGCATCGCCGACATCGCCGTGGTTCAGGACGATCCGGCGACCTGGTATGTCGCGGTCGGCTCCGGCGGTGTCTGGAAGACCGAGAATGCGGGCACGACATGGAAGTCACTGTTCGATGGGCAAGGCTCTTATTCCATCGGCTCGCTCGGCCTCGATCCCAGCGACCCCAGTCGCATCTGGGTCGGCACTGGCGAGAACCACGGTGGTCGCCACCTTGGCTATGGCGACGGGATTTACCTCTCGGAAGACGGTGGCCAGACTTGGAAGAAGAAGGGCCTCGAGAAGTCCGAGCGCATCGGCAATATCATTGTCCATCCCGAAGATTCGAACACCGTTTGGGTAGCGGCCCAAGGCCCCGTCTGGAACGCGGGCGGCGAACGCGGCGTCTACAAAACCACCGATGGCGGCGAGACTTGGGAGCTCGTCCTCTCCTCCGAGAACGGCCACACCGGCGCTGGCGATCTGATGATCGACCCGCGCAACCCCGACCGGCTTTATGCGACCACATGGCAGCGCCACCGCACGGTTGCCGCCTATGTTGGCGGTGGCCCCGAAAGCGGCATCTGGCGGTCCGAAGATGGCGGCGAGACATGGACCAAGCTCAAGACAGGGCTTCCCGGCGGCAATAAGGGCAAGATCGGCATCGCGATTTCTCCGATGCAGCCCGACATCGTTTACGCCGCAATCGAATTGGACCGGCGCGAAGGCGGCATCTGGCGCTCGACCGATCGCGGATCGAGCTGGACAAAAATGTCGAACACCGTCTCGGGCGGCACCGGTCCGCATTATTATCAGGAGCTCTATGCGAGCCCCCATTATTTTGACCGCATCTACCTGATGTCGAACACCTCGCAGATTTCGAATGATGGCGGAAAGACCTTCGAGCCGCTCAACAATGAGCTGAAGCATGTCGACGATCACGCGCTCGCTTTCCGCCCCGATGATCCCGAATATGTGCTGTTCGGCTCCGATGGCGGACTTTATGAAAGCTACGACCACACAAAGACGTGGCGCTTCATCAACAACCTGCCGATCACCCAGTTCTACAAGGTCGCGGTGGACGATGCCGAGCCGTTCTACTTCGTCTATGGCGGCACGCAGGATAACAATTCGCAGGGCGGCCCGTCGCGCACCGACAATCGCCATGGCATCCGCAATGATGACTGGTTCATCACCCTGTTCGCCGATGGCCACCAATCGGCCACCGAGCCGGGCAATCCAAATATCATGTATGCCCAATGGCAGCAGGGCAACCTTGCGCGGGTCGACCGGATCACCGGCGAGATCGTGCACATTCAGCCCCAGACCGCGCCGGGCGATCCGATTGCGCGGTTTAACTGGGACGCGCCGATCCTTGTCAGCCAGCACGAACCCACGCGCATCTATCACGCCTCGCAGCGGCTCTGGCGCTCGGATGATCGCGGCGACAGCTGGCGTGCGATTTCGGGCGACCTTACGCGCAACCAGAACCGGCTGAGATTGCCCATTCAGGGCCGCCAGTGGAGCTGGGAAGCGGGCTGGGACCTGCTGGCCATGTCGCAATACAACACCATCGCCAATATCGGCGAATCTCCGATCAACGAAGACCTGCTTTACGTGGGCACCGATGACGGCCTGATCCAGGTGACCGAAGATGGCGGCGCGAGCTGGCGCCGGATCGAAGTCAGCTCGCTGCCCGGTGTTCCATCAACCGCTTATGTCAACGATATCCGCGCCGACCTGTTCGACGAGAACACGGTCTACGCCGCGCTCGACAATCACAAATATGGCGACTTCAAGCCGTACCTGATGAAGAGCACCAATCGCGGGCGCACATGGACCAATATCACCGGCAACATTCCAGACCGGCATCTGGTCTGGCGCGTGGTTCAGGATCACAAGAACCCCAACCTGCTCTTCGCCGCGACCGAGTTTGCGCTGTTCTTCACGCTCGATGGCGGGCGCAAATGGGTCAAGATGACCGGCGATGCCCCAACCATTGCCTTCCGCGATGTTACAATCCAGCGGCGCGAGGACGATCTGGTCGCCGCCAGTTTTGGCCGCGGGTTCTTTGTGGTCGACGACATTTCGCCGCTGCGCGAACTGACCGAGGCGAGCCTTGAGCAAGAGGCGATGCTGTTTCCGGGCCGCAAGGCGTGGTGGTATCTCGAACAGCACCCGCTCGCATTCTCCGAAGGCGGTTCGCAGGGGCATGGATATTATCGCGCGCCCAACCCGCCCTTCGGCGCGAATTTCACCTATTATCTCGCCGATGATGTGAAGTCACTCAAAGCCATGCGGCTCGAACGTGAGAAGCCGCTAGTAAAGCGCGGAGCGGACACCCCGCTGCCCGATTTCGACTCCCTGTCGAGAGAGTTGCAGGAGACCGCTCCATCGGTCGAGCTGACCGTGCGCGATGCCGATGGCAATGTCGTGCGGCGGATCAAAGGCCCGGCCAAGAAGGGCTTCCACCGTGTGAACTGGGACCTGCGCTATCCCGACACCAGCGTCGCGCGGCCAGTGCGCCCCGGGGGCGATGAGCCGGCCGGCTTCCTTGTCAGCCCCGGCCAATACACGGTCTCGCTGTCAAAGCGGGTGCGCGGGCAGACGACCGAGCTTGTCGCGGCAAAGCCCTTCACCGTGGAGCGTTTGCGCGACGGGGCGATGCCTCCGCAGCCCGACGCAGCCGAGTTCTGGGCAGAAATCGCAGAGTTTGACCGCTCGGTCACGGCCATTGCGATGACGCTTTCGGAGGTGGAGAAAAAGGTCGGTCTGCTCAAGATCGCAGCCTCGCGCGCCACGGGCGGCGATCCGACCGCGCTCGACAATCGCTGGCAGGCGATCCAGAACGAGGTCTATGCGCTCGACGAATTGCTCAACGGCAATCAGGCGCGCAACGAGCTGGCCGAACGCACCCAGCCAACAGTCCGCAGCCGCTTGGGCAGGATCATGACCGGCCTGTTCGGATCGACTTATGGCCCGACGCAGACGCACCGCGAACAGTTCGGCTTTGCGCAGGCGGAGTATGCGACGATCCGCGACCGTTTGAGGACGCTGACCGAAAGCACGATCCCGGCATTCGAGACCGAGCTTGAAGCGGCGGGCGCGCCATGGGTGCCGGGCGGGAAGCTGCCGCAATAGAGCACTTCCCGACCACTCTGGATCACCCCGACGGAGCCGATTTTGGCTCAGCGATAGGAGCGAGGAGGGAGCCATGCCAAAGCATAGTGAACGACGAGCGACGCAGCGCTGGGCCAAAAGCGGCCCGCCCCTGCGGGGTCGCGTTAGGAAGCCTGCTGGCCTACTGACGCGATCAGAGTGAACCAGAGTGGTCGGAAAGTGCTCTAAGATGAACCTCAAAAAATTGCTGCGCCAGATCCATTACTGGCTCTCGCTTGCTGTCTTTCTACCGGCCGGGATCATGTTTGTGGCTGGTGGTTTCCTGATGCTGAAGAAGGAAATCGACTGGATTCAGCCCTCGACCGAGCGCGGCGTGGTGGCCGACCAGATACCGGCGGCGACGTTCGAAGAGATATTGGCGGCAGCGCGGGCCCATCCGCAAGCCGGAATCAACGAATGGTCGGACATCGACCGGATCGATCTGCGCGTCGATAAGGGTGTCGCCAAATTGCGCGCCAAATCAGGCTGGGAAGTGCAGGTCGACACCAGCACCGCCGAAGTGCTCAACGTCGCCTATCGCCGGTCAGACGTAATCGAGAGCATCCACGACGGATCGTATTTTTCGGACCCCGTGAAGCTCTACATTTTCCTGCCGACCGGCGTGCTGCTGATCGTTATGTGGGGCACCGGGATTTACCTCTTCCTCTTGCCGCGATTGCGCAAGAAGAAGAAGAAAGCACCGGCCTAGCGCCCCCGAACGATCATTCGCTCAAACGGATGGTTTCACCCTTGCGTTGCGCTTCGATCTCGGCCGGTTCAAACGGCAGCCGATGCCATTGCTTGACCGAGTACAACTCGGTCTGATCCGAGTAATGCGGCGATGCCGGATCGGTCGATTGCGAATAGCTCAGGATCGCGTCGGCGACCGGGCCATCCTCGTCAAAGCCGACAATCTGGATGTAGCTGGAGCCATGTTGCGGGACCATGCCGCCCTCGACTGTCCGGCCGCGCTGCATGTTCAACACGCCCGCAACGCCCGGTCCGCCATGGAGCGCGATCCGGCGGTCCCCGTGCGGCCGCGCCAGCACTTCGCCCCAAGGGGCATCAAGCGCAATGCCTGCCTCTTCCAGCTCGGCAACGGTCTCTGACAAAGCCGTGAGCAATGCTTCGCCCTTCTCCCCTTCAGTCACCAAACCGCTCGGTGTTGCGACAGGCTCTGTTGCATCGAAGGGAACTTTCCAAAGCCCATTGTTCAGCCGCACTTTCTCCCAGAAAGTCGCAAACAGATAAGCGCCCTTGCTGTCGGTTTCGAACCGGCGGTCCCACCCTTGCAGTGCAGCGCAAGCGGCTTCGAGACCCTGGGTCCCCGTGCAAAGGCCGATCAGCTTCTCAACCGTCATATCGGCGGCAAGGCTCTTGTTTCCGAACACCAGCCCCTTGGCCACGGCGTGATCGACCTTTCCCTGCTCAACCACAGCCTCGGTCTCGATAAAGTTTGAACGCGTGCGCAGCGTCAACGCTTCCTCGAAATCGCCCAGGATCGGCGACAACTGGCGATAGGGATCGCGCGGATTGCTGATCCAATAGCTGTCATTGCTGTTGGTCACATAATCGCGCCGCGTGCGCGATGCCTGATCGCTGGCGGGGAGCAGGCCTTCCTTGCCGCCCGCAACGGGGCCGCGCCAATCGCACTCGGCGCGCGTGCCATCGAGCAAAGTAATCTGACTGGCGACCAGCCCAGAAAACGGCGTGCCGCACGTCTTGGCAAACTCTGCCGACACGTTGGGAACAGCGGTGATATCGGAGTGTAGCGCATTGCCATCGCGGTCAGCTGCAATCGTGTTCACCCATGGAATACCCAGCGTCTCGCTGATGACCGCTTCAATTTCGCCGACATTCTTCGCCTGACCGATCTTCAGCCACGTATCAATCGCGCGCTGATTGCCAAAATTGGCATCACGCAAGGTGTAAGCAGTCGATGCGTTCCACTGCAGTGGCGATCCCGGTACAGCTACCAGCGGGCCGAATTGGGTCGAATAGAGCGTGCGAACCAGATCGGGTGCGCCGCCCGGCATCGGCACGCTCACGTCTTGGGCCTTCATCTTCACCGTCTCACCGTCGACGACGTAGGATGTAGGATCACCTTCGGCGAGCGTGAGCGCGTAGATCGTGAAATGGCGCGCGGCGGTGACAGTATGAGTCCACGCGATATCGCGACTGAACCCAAGCGTCGGGATCGGCGTTCCAGCGATGCCTACGCCCATCACGTCGTAATCGCCCGGCCCGGTCACATGCATTTGCCAAAACCGCGCCGGTCCTTCCCATGGGAAATGCGGATTGCCAATCAATAGTCCGCGCCCGTCATCCGTTGCATCGCCACCAAAAGCCCAGCCATTGCTGCCGAATTTCAAGTCTTCATGTGGAACCACCGAGAAGGAAACCTTGGTGCCTTCTTCCGCACCAGGAGGTGCCGCTGTTGCAATTCCGGGCGCAAATGCGAGCGAGCTTGCAAGCAGCATTTGCTTTTCGTTGAGACGCAGCAAATCGTCTCGACTGATCGGGCGAACCCAAGCCTTGTTGCGGCATGCGACAGGCAGACCATCCGCCCCGGTGTCGCGCAGATATCGGTTGTAACCGGCCACATACCCATCGACGAGAGCGCGCGCTTCCTCGGGTTGATCCGGCCAACCGGCGCGCAATGCTGCAACGTCGATGCGACCGCGATGGAACACATCAGACGTTACATTGTCCACTTCGCTGAAGCCGAGCACGGCGGTCGCCTCGGGCCCAAAGTGCTGCGAGCGCGTGCCTGCTACTGTGGCGAATTCTTCGGCCAGCATGCAGATGTTGTCCTGCGCATAGGCATAGGCGACGCCATAGCCCACCCCGCCCCAGCTGTCTGACTTGATATGCGGGATATTGAAGTCGGTGCGGGTTATCGTTGCGTCATATTCGGGCTCAGCCGCTTTGGCGTCAGCCGCAAGGCCGTGCGCCAAGGTGCCCGCTGCCGCCGCAGCGGCGATCGTCCATACTCGCATCATTCTCTATCCCGATTTTCTATTTGTTGTGGGCGCACTTTATGAACACCGCGCTCCGCTCGCAAGCAAGCAGTCGGTCTCGCGCTCGACGCTGGTCGAAATCTTGCTGATCCGTGCCGCCGCATAATCCCAGCTTTGCTGACGCCATGACCGCATAACGGGCCACCAGACCCATGACATTCTTGGAAACAAGAAACGAAACACGCCTAGGACAACTTTCCTGTATCCCGAATTTTCAGCCCGATAATGATCGATCAGGCGAAGCCCGGCCCTAAGGAGAACCACCCTGTTCGCATCCGAAAAGTAAAATTCTCGAAGCCGGGCGTTGTCCGGGATTCGCTTCCCTCTGGCGCGGAATTCGTCCGCTGCCGCAACGAGGCTCGGTCCAATATCGCCGCAAATATGCGCGCGCGCTCCGGCGGCCAATATGACCAGATGGCGAATGACCCCATCCCGCATGCACGTCCGTCTGGTGAGTCTCTGATAGGCAGCCCATGGCGATCCGGACGGCAAGTCGTCATTAGACAGGCATTGGCGCAAGGGGCGTTCATAGGCCTCGAAGAAATGCCGGGTGAACTCGTCAAAGAACCCGTCTGGATCATCACGCTCCAGTCGCGTCAGCCACAATGACTTGTCGAGATAATACAGCCTTGCAAATAGCGCATGCACGCTCTTTCCGGGCTCATCGGGCAAGTCTTCGAGCTCTAGTGCGATCTGGAGTATTCGCTCTGTCGCAACGACACTCTTCGGCTTTGCGGTTAGCTCACGCCATTCGTGACCTTCATAGTCCGCCACAGCTGTTATCCCCGCCCGCCGCGCGCAGTGCTTTCGGCAAACGAATGCGAACTTTGCTCATGCGCTGTGCTGCGCGCCTTTCGGCCTAACGTGGGTTTTTCGATCCTATTTCTTGGCAAAGCGTATCAACCCCACCGGCTTGGTCTCGTGATCGGCAAGCTTGGTGCTGACCGACATCGACCCTCGCGCAAGCGTCCAGACCATCCGATACTTGCGGGTCTTTTTGGTCTTGGGATCTTTGGCCTTCACCTGAAAAGTGATCGCATTCCCGCCGCGAGTGCCGGATATATTTATCGCGCCCACACCGTTCGGATTGGTCCAGCGGCCGGTAACCTTGTTTCGCCCGGCTGACTTAAGGAAGCCGGAAATCTTGAAATTGCGCGCGGCCGCAGCGCACTTGCCTTGCATGCGAAGCTCTCGAGTACGGGGCAGATATTTCGAGGTCAGGCGACACCGCAGCGTTTCCCGCGACGCAGCAGCGTGGCTCTTACCCCAGCCGGTGCCGTTCCAAGAGCCAACCATTTCTCTAAGCGAAATGGTCTTGGTTTGTGCGATGCTCGAACCGTGAGCCGAACAAAGCAGCGTCGCTAAAAATGCGATTGACAGTTTTCGCATGGCCTTCGCCAACGCTTGATCCCCCCGCGTCGCTTGACAATTGCAAGTTTAACAACCTCTTTACTAGCAATTATTGCAAGTCCAGTCGAATCGACCGCTGGGCTAACGTCGGGCCACCGACACCAGAGCTTGATTGGCGGGGCATTGAGCGCAGTTCTTGAAAAGTGGGTCAGCCATTTGCTGCAATCGCCGCGGCGATGGCTGGTCGCGATCGCTTTGCTTGGTGTGGTAGCGGTAGTCTCGATCACGCAAATCCGTTTGGAAGACGGAATGCGGCAGATTTTTCAGTCCGATCATCCCGCATTCGAGCAATTCGAAGCGTTCGCACAGGATGTGGCGCAGCCCGATGGCGACCTGATTGTTTTGGCGGAAGCCGAAAGCCCGTTCACTGGCGACCAATTGGAGGCATTGCGAGACTTTGCGTTGGATGGACAGCTGGTTGAAGGCATTGCATTCGGCACCTCGCCTTTCGCCGCATTGCAGATCGACCCGGACAGCGGAGAATTGCGCAGCGTGATCGATGCGGGAGCCGACTTCTCGGACAATCCTTCGGCGATTATGGAGCGATTGCGCCAATACAGCTTCGCCGACATTCCAACCATCGATGCAGACCATCGTCGTATGGTTTTCCTTTTCGCAATGGATGATGGTGACCACACGTTGGAAACCAGCGCTCCGGTCATTGCTGAGTTCGAAAGCTTGCTCGCCGAAGTTGAAGCGAC
>JBCCOF010000026.1:0-25245 GCA_039025455.1 Pseudomonadota bacterium
ATAGACGCGATCATCAGCACTTTAGCCGGACGCTCCGGTGTGCCAGCCGCTTTAAGCAGGCCATGCAGCTTTTGGGTAAGGAAGAACGGGGTTTTCACGTTCAGGTCCATCGTGCGGTGCCAGCCCGCCTCGCTGAACTCGGTGAAGGGTTCGCCCCATGCCGCGCCTGCATTGTTGACGAGGATGTCGAGTTTGTCCTCGCGCGCGGCGATTTCATCGGCAAGGCCCTGAATTCCGTCCATCTGGCTAAGGTCAGCGACAAGGCCGATCACTTTCTCGCCCAGATCAGCGACGGTTTCGTCGACCTGCTCTTTCTTGCGCGCGCAGATATAGACGCGCTCTGCGCCAGCAGCGAGCAAGCCTTCGACGATCATGCGGCCGATCCCGCGCGATCCGCCGGTGACAAGCGCGACGCGGCCTTCAAGGCTGAAAAGTGATTGAATATCCATTATAATCTCCCTCTATCTTCCCTCTCCTTTAGGGGAGGGGCAACGAGACTTGGCGTTGCGCAGCAATGCCTAGTCGCAGTGGGGTGGGGCCTGGCAAGCGCTCGCTCTGCTCGCCCCCACCCCCAACCCCCCTCCCCTGAAGTGGAGGGGGCTTCGTAGCTTAATACCCGCTCAGCTCCGCCACGCGGTTGGCGTGGAAATTGGCATCGCCCAGGAACTCTTGCAGCGCCCGGTCGCGCTTCATGTAGAAGCCGATGTCATATTCGTCGGTCATGCCGATGCCGCCGTGCATCTGGACGCCTTCCTTGACCGCAAGCCCTGCGGCCTTGGCGACTTTCGCCTTGGCGACCGAGCTCATCAATTCCGCGCCCGACGATCCGGCGTCAAGCAATTGCTGCGCCTTGATGACGACAGCGCGCGCGATTTCGACCTCGGAATAGAGGTGGCTGGCGCGGTGCTGGAGCGCTTGGAACTCCCCGATCAGCTTGCCGAACTGCTTGCGCTGTTTGAGGTAATCGATGGTCATATCCATCGCCCCGCGCGCCACGCCGACGCCTTCGGCAGCAGCACCAACGCGCCCCGCAGTAAGCATCGCGTTGAGGACTTCCCGTCCGCCATCGACCTCGCCGATCACCGCATCGCCATCAAGCTCGGTGCCTTCGAACTTGGTGTGGGTCGCCATTGAGGTATCAACAAGACGCACCGCGTCATGGGTCATATTCGCGGCATCCTTGGGCACGGCGAACAGCGTGATGCCATCGTCATCATCGTCTGCCCCGCTGGTGCGCGCAGCGACGACCAGCATATCCGCGCTCGCGCCTTGGATAACGAAGTTCTTTGAGCCGGTCAGCTTGAACCCGTTGCCCGATTTCTCGGCCCACGTGGTGATGCGGCCGGGGCGGTGCTTGGCGGTCTCGTCAACCGCGACGGCAAACACGCTATCGCCTTCGATAAGCCCTTGCAGATAGCGGCCCTTCACTTCATCCGAGCCGTGCGACAAAGCAGTCGCGGCCAGCACCGATGAGGTGAGGAACGGCGAAGGGGTCAGATTGCGGCCGATCTCTTCGAGCACGATGCCCGCTTCGACATGGCCCATGCCAAGCCCGCCATCATCCTCGGCCACCAGCATTCCGGTGAAGCCCATTTCGGCCATCTGCTTCCACAAAGCATGGCCAAAGCCGTCGGGGCAATCGCGGTCGCGCCAATGGCGCAGCTGTTTGGCGATATTGCCTTCGTCGGCCATGAAGCCGCTGGCGCTTTCGGCCAGCATCGCCTGATCTTCGGTGTGATATAGGGGCATTTTGGTTTCTTCTCCCTCTCTTCGTCACTCCCGCGAAAGCGGGAGTCCATCCAGCGCATCATCTCAAGTCTTGGTCCGGTGGATTCCCGCTTTCGCGGGAATGACGAAGAGTTGTCTTGTTTCTTTACGATCCCGGCAGGTCGAGAATGCGCTTCGAAATCACGTTGAGCATCACTTCGCTGGTGCCGCCTTCGATCGAGTTCGCTTTGGTGCGCAGCCAATTGCGCGATGGCTTGCCGCCGCTCGTCTCTTCGCTTTCCCATTCGAGGCTGCGCGATCCGCCCGCACTCATCATCAGCTCGTGGCGACGCTTGTTCAGCTCGGTCCCGACATATTTCATCATGTTGGGCTGCGCGGGGTGGCCCTTACCCGACTTCATTTCGTCCATGAACTTTTCGGCCATGGCAGTGAACGCCAGCGCATCGACATCGAACTTCGCCAGCTCGCCGCGCAGCACAGGGTCAATCTCGTCGCCGGTCTTGCCCACATGCCGCTTCATTGCCGCGCCAATCGCAGCGGTGCGCTCACCGCCACCCATGCCCGAGATCATCTCGCGCTCATGGCCGAGCAGATATTTCGCCACGTCCCAGCCGCGATTGATCTCGCCGACATAGGCCGGAATGCCCTCGCCGTAAGACTTGGGCACCTTCACATCTTCCATGAAGGTTTCGCAAAAAGGCGATGCGCCGCTGATCAGTTTGATCGGCTTGGTCGAAGCGCCTTCGCTTTCCATGTCGAACAGCATGAAGGTGATGCCTTGATACTTGTTCGTCTTGTCGGTTCGCACGAGGCAGAAAATCCAGTCGCACTGGTCGGCGTAGCTGGTCCAGACTTTCTGGCCGTTGACGACCCAGTGATCGCCCTTGTCTTCCCCATAGGTTTGCAAGGACACGAGGTCGCTGCCTGAGCCGGGTTCGGAATATCCCTGACACCAGCGGATTTCGCCGCGCGCAATCTGGCCGAGGAAGTGCTTCTTCTGTTCTTCGGTGCCAAAATGCAGGAGCGCGGGGCCAAGCATCCAGATGCCGAAGCTCGACAAAGGCGGGCGCGCGCCGATGCGGCTCATTTCCTGACGCAAAGCCTTGGCTTCGGCAGGGTTTAGGCCCGCGCCGCCATATTCCTTGGGCCATGACGGGACGGTGTAGCCCTTTTCAAGGCAGGCTTCGAACCATGCCTTTTGCGCGTCATTCTTGAACGTGGCGCGGCGGCCGCCCCAATAGACATCATCCTCGTCGCGCACCGGCTCGCGCATTTCGGGCGGGCAATTCGCCGCCAGCCATTCACGGGTTTCAGTGCGGAATGCTTCTAGATCGGACATGCGCCGACTCCTCTCTCGATCAAGCTCTCAATTGACGTTTACGTTATCGTGATTTGGGCAAAGCCTGCAAGCATTCCTCGCTCAATCGTGCTTGCCGTAGCGTCAGCGAGATTCCGTTGACGCGCGCCCCCGCGCCCCTAAGCTCTGCGGGAGAGAATGGAGAGGAAAAACACAATGCGATTCTCGGGTAAAACCGTCATCGTGACGGGCGCTGCGTCAGGCATTGGCGCGGCGGCTGCGCGGCTTTTTGCACGCGAGGGCGCGGTCGTCTTTGCGAGCGATATTGACGAGGCTGGCGGCGAAAAACTGGCTGGCGAGGCCGAAGGCGACATCCGTTTCCGCCATTGCGATGTCACCGATATGGCTTCGATCAAAGCGCTCATGGACGGCGCGGCGGCGGAGACTGGCGGGATCGACACGGTGTTCAACAACGCCGCAGCCGGGGGTGCGCGCCCGCCGATTGACGAGATCGAGCCGGAGGAATGGGACGGGACGATGGACCTTGTCCTGCGCTCGGTCGCGTTCGGCATCCGCTATGCTGTCCCGCATATGAAGGGGCATAAGGGGGCGAGCATTGTGAACGTCTCCAGCGTCGCTGCCGTTGGTCCGGGCTATTCGCCCACCGCCTATGCCGTGGCGAAAGCGGGCGTGTTGCACCTCACCAAATGCGCGGCGACCGATCTGGCTCAATTCGGTATCCGCGTAAACACGGTGCAGCCGGGCTTTATCAACACCAACATCTTTACCTCCTCGATGGAAATCCCCGAGGAAATGAAAGCGACCGCCAATGCGGCCATCGCGCAATTGTCATCCAACGCGCAGCCGGTAGCGCGCGGTGGTCAGCCCGAGGATATCGCCGAAGCGGTCGCCTATCTGGCAAGCGATGCGGCGAGCTTTGTCACCGGCACCTCCATCGTGGTCGATGGCGGGATCACGCTCGGCCCGCGCCACAGCTGGGACCCGGAAGAGCAGGGCCTGTTCCAGGCGCTTGAAGCGATGGAAGAGCAGGCGAAAGCGGCGGCGGCTGGCGGCTGATGGGACTGGTCAAGGGCAAACTGCCGCTCAAACTGAAACTGATCCACGGCTTTGGCGCGGTTGCGTTCGGAGTGAAGGACGGGGGATTCCTGTTCTTCCTTCTGTTCTATTACAGCCAGGTTCTCGGCATGGATGCAGGCCTTGTAGGGCTGATCCTGCTAGCGGCGTTGTTGATCGATGCCTTTATCGACCCAATCATCGGCTATCTTTCCGACAGGACTTACACACGCTGGGGCAGGCGATTGCCGTGGCTCTACGCTGCGCCAATACCGCTCGCGCTGGCATGGGTCATGTTGTGGTCACCGCCCGGTGGCGAAGCACCAACCGCTTTGGGCCTATTGGGCATAATGGTGACGGTGCGCATTATGTTGTCCGCTTGCGAAGTGCCATCGGTAAGCCTCGTTCCCGAGCTCACATCGGACTATACGGAGCGCACCACCTTGTTCCGCTATCGATATCTCTCAGGCTGGATGGGTGGTATTTTGATGATGGTACTGGCCTATACCGTCTTCATGCCGGGCGAGAATGGGCTGCTGCAACAAGAGGGCTATCCCGCTTACGGCATCTTCGGAGCGATCCTGATGGCCGTAGCGGTGCTGGGTTCGGCGATTGGCCAGCATCACATCGTCGCCAAATTGCCCGAGACAAAGCCCCCGCCCTTCAGCCCTTCGGATGCCTTTTCCGAAATCAAAGAGGCGTTCAGCGAGAAGGCATTCGTCATCTTCGCGATTGGCGGACTGGCGGCTTACATCAGCCAGGGCATGACCTTTTCGATCTCCAACTATCTCAACGTCTATGTCTGGCAACTTGATCGCGTCAGCTTTGATGGAGCGCCAGTTTGGCTCAACGGGCTGACCGCCTACCCGTTTGTGCTCGCGATTTCGGTGGTCGGAATGTTCATGATTGTAGGCCCGATGCACGAAAAGCTGGGCAAGCCCAAAAGCGCGTCGATCAGCGCGATCATCGCACTTGTCATCGGCCTGATGCCATACGGTCTCTTTCTAGCAGGGTTGTGGCCTGCGACCGGCTCATTGCCATCTGCCATACTCTATTTCCTGTTCACGATTTTCGCCAATATGTTCGGCGTCGTTATCATGATCTCGGCCTCGTCGATGATTGCCGAAATTGTCGAGGCGTTCGAGGAACGCACCGGCCGCCGCGCCGAAGCCTCGTTTTACTCGGGCAACTGGCTGGTGCAAAAATGCGCGACCGGTTTTGGCGCGGCGCTGACCGGGCAGATTGTCGGATTTTCGCAGCTTGAGCAGGGCGCCGATGCGACCACCGTTTCGTTCGATGTGCTGACAACCATGATCGTCTGTTTTGCCATTGCGACCTTTGTGTTGGCGCTTTTGGCGGCCTATTGGCTGGGTCGGTTTCCGATCACGCGCGAGGAGCATGAAGCGCGCATCGCCGCCCGGGATGCGGCTTTGGCACACCCGCCCCATTCGCCCGGCACAACATAAATCGGCGTAAATCAGGCCTTGGCGCATGGCATTCGCTCTGCCACGGTTGCGCCACGAGATTCGAACGATCAGGGATCAGAGAGGAAACCCCAATGGATTTTCAACCCACCGAGAGACAGGCGTATTGGCGCGACCGCGTGCGCGACTTTATCGAGGCGCATGTCCGCCCGAATATGGACACCTATCGCGAGCAGGACGCCGAGGGCGACCGCTGGAAAGTGATCCAGATCATCGAAGACAAGAAGAAGCTCGCCAAGGAAGCCGGCATCTGGAACCTGTTCATGCCGCCGCGCAATGAAGGTCACCACCACGTCGAAGAGACCTTCGAATTCGAAGGCCCCGGCCTGACCAACCTCGAATACGCATTGTGCGCCGAGGAAATGGGCAAAGTCGGCTGGGCTTCGGAAGTGTTCAACTGCTCCGCGCCTGACACCGGCAATATGGAAGTGTTTCACCGCTACGGCACTTTGGAGCAAAAGGAGCAATGGCTGCGCCCGATTATGAACGGCGAGATTCGCTCCGCCTTCCTGATGACCGAGCCCTACACGGCCAGCTCGGACGCAACCAATATCGAAACCCGTATCGAGCGCGACGGCGATGAATATGTCATCAATGGCCGCAAATGGTGGTCTTCGGGTCTCGGCGATCCACGCTGCAAGGTCGCGATTGTCATGGGCAAGACCGACTTTTCCGCCGGTCGCCATGCTCAGCAATCAATGCTCTTGATGCCGACCGATGCGCCGGGCGTGAACATCATCCGCCACCTGCCCGTCTTCGGATATGACGATGCGCCGCACGGCCATATGGAAGTCGAGATGAAGGACGTGCGCGTTCCCGTCACCAATATGCTGCTGGGCGAAGGGCGCGGGTTCGAGATTGCGCAGGGTCGCCTTGGGCCGGGTCGTATCCACCATTGCATGCGCACCATCGGCGTTGCCGAGGAAGCGCTCGCGAAGATGTGCAAGCGCCTGCAAGAGCGCGAAGCCTTCGGCAAGCCGATCTACAAGCACTCGGTCTGGGAAGAGCGCGTCGCGCGCGCCCGCATCGATATCGACATGACCCGTCTGCTGTGCCTGAAAGCGGCCGATATGATGGACAAGGTCGGCAACAAGGCCGCGAAACAGGAAATCGCGATGATCAAGGTTCAGGCGCCGAACATGGCTCTGAAAATCATCGATGACGCGATTCAGGCCCATGGCGGCGGCGGCGTGTCGAACGATTACGGCCTCGCCAATGCCTATGCGCATCAGCGCACTTTGCGCCTCGCCGATGGTCCCGATGAAGTCCACGCCCGCTCGATTGCGCGCATGGAGTTCGGCAAGCACGTGCCCGAGGAAGGCCCGACAGCCAATGCGCTGCGCAACAAGCCGACCAGTCCGGCCAATGATGGCGGGATGAGCTCGGGCGATATGGGCGTTGCGCGCTAGGAACCATGTGCGAGCCCCAGCGAAAGCTGGGGCCTCCTGGTACTTGTTGCCAGATCGAAAGAGGTCCCAGCTTTCGCTGGGACTCTCGCATTTACGAAAGAGACGAGATGGCGAAAGCCGCAATTTTAGAAACGCCCGGCGAAGGGCTTACCATCGGCGAGGTCGAGTATAGCGAGCCCGCCGCGCATGAGGTGTTGATCGACACAAAGGCTTGCGGGCTGTGCCATTCCGATCTGCATTTCATCGACGGAGCCTATCCACACGCTCTGCCCTGTGTTCCGGGCCACGAGGCAGCGGGAATTGTTCGCGCGGTCGGTTCGGAAGTGCGCACGGTAAAGCCGGGCGATCACGTCGTCTCCTGCCTCAGCGCATTTTGCGGCACCTGCGAGTTCTGCGTCACGGGCCGGATGGCCTTGTGTCTGGGTGGAGCAACGCGGCGCGGCAAAACGGATGCGCCGCGCATGACCCGCGCGGATGGTGCGCCGGTCGCGCAGATGCTCAACCTTTCGGCTTTGTCCGAGCAGATGCTGATCCACGAAAACGCCTGTGTCTCGATTGACAAAGACATGCCTTTTGACCGCGCTGCGCTTCTGGGATGCGCTGTCACCACCGGAGCGGGCACGATCTTTAACGCTTGCAAGGTCACGCCGGGTGAATCGGTCGCTGTGGTCGGCTGTGGCGGGGTCGGACTTGCCGCGATCAACGCTGCGAAAATCGCTGGCGCTGGTCAGGTTATCGCTGTCGATCCTTTGCCCGAGAAGCGCGAATTGGCACAAACGCTGGGCGCGACGCACACGGTTGATGCAATGGCCGAAGATGCCGCGAAACAGATCATCGCCATCTCCAATGGCGGGGTCGATTGGGGAATCGAAGCGGTCGGGCGTCAGGCCTCGGCAGACCTTGCCGTGGCAATTTTACGGCGCGGCGGAACCGCCGTGGTGCTCGGCATGATGCCGCTCGATTGCAAAGTCGGGCTTGGCGCGATGGACCTGCTCGGTGGCAAAAAGCTGATGGGCGCAATTATGGGAATGAACCACTTCCCGGTTGATCTGCCGCGGCTCGTCGATTTCTATCTGCGCGGGTTGCTCGATCTCGACACGATCATCGCAGAGCGCATCCCGCTTGAGGATGTGAATGCAGGCTTCGACAAAATGCGCGGTGGGCACGCCGCGCGCAGTGTCGTGGTGTTCGACTGATCTGTCCTACACGTCGCAGTTCGAATACAGTCGCGCCAATCATCAGGTCCGGTTGGAACGGGATTTATGGAAAGTCACAGATCGACATTCTGCAATGATGCGAAACCCGCCGGAATCTGCGGGTTTCAGCCGGAAAGTCACACATTTCAAAGCTCGTGCCGGTGTAACACCGGCCGGGCGCAAAACACGCGGGAAGAGGCAGCATGAGCGGGATCGACTTTGACAAGGAAATGGTCGGCACAATCGAAGTGCCAGTCGCCGACAAGCTCGATATGGACGCGCTCACGGCGTGGTTTGAAGCCAATGTCGAAGGGTTCGCAGGCCCGATCAGCTACTCCAAGTTCAAAGGCGGGCAATCCAACCCGACCTACAAGATCGAAACTCCGGGCCAAGATGGAGGGGGCACAAACTACGTCCTGCGCCGCCAGCCCTTCGGCAAACTCTTGCCCAGCGCGCATGCGGTGGACCGCGAATACAAGGCGATGTCCGGTCTGCACCCGACCGGCTTTCCAGTGCCCAAGACCTTTGGCCTGTGCGAAGACCCGGAGGTGCTCGGCTCCAAGTTCTTCGTGATGAGCATGGCCGACGGGCGCAGCCTGTGGAACGGCGCATTGCCAAGCTGCTCGAAGGAAGAGCGCACCGCGCTGTACAACGCTCTGATCGACACGATGGCCGATCTGCACCTGAACAATCCGGACGATATCGGCATGGGCGATTACGGCAAGCCGACCGACTATTGCGCGCGCCAGATTGCGCGCTGGTCAAAGCAGTACAAGCTCTCCGAAACCGAGCATATGCCGCAGATGGAGCGGCTGATCGAATGGCTGCCCGAGACGATCCCGCCGCAACACGGCAACAGCGTGGTGCACGGCGACTATCGGCTCGACAATGTGATCTTTCACAAAACCGAGCCGCGCGTGATCGCGGTGCTCGATTGGGAGCTGTCGACACTGGGCGATCCGATTGCCGATTTCAGCTATCTGATGCTCAACTGGTTCCAGCCGGCGGATGACGGGCGCGCTGGCTTGCATGGTCTCGATCTGGAAGAGCTGGGCATTCCGACGGTCGAGCAAGCGGTTGAGCGATACGTGGCGCGCACGGGCTATCCTGTGCCGCCGATGGCCTGGTATTTCGCCTTCAACCTGTTCCGCCTTTCGGGGATCATGCAGGGGATCAAGAAGCGCGTGATCGACGGCACCGCCAGCTCCGCCCACGCCAAGGCGATGAGCGACCGCGTGTCTCCGCTGGTGGAGCGGGCCTACATGTTCGCGCTCGAAGCGGGGATGCCCAAATAGGGCACCCCTCGACAAAGGCGCATGCCCGAATAGGCGCCGAAAAAGGCAGGCGTCAGAAAGAGGCGGTGAAGTTGATCAGCGCGCCCAGATCGTCGGGTGCATCGGCGAAGTGGCCCGGATCGGTTCGGTAGAACAGGCTAGCGCTGGCAAAGCCGAAGCCGAGCCGCGAACTCCATGCGAGCTCGCCCATGACCTCGCGGCCCTCGGGCGAGAGCGAGAGCGTCTGGCGACCAAGGATCGGGGTTTCGGTGGCGTAGTCGAAGCCGACCGGCAGATCGAAGGCAAGCGCCCCGCCGCTGACCCGCAAGGGCTGGCTCAAGCGAAAGCCGAGGCTGTCGCTGCTGGTGAAGTTGCCATAGCGCGTGAGATCGAGTGACCAGGCCTGACTGATCACGCGCGACCCGCTGCCGATCTGCGCGCCGCCATTTGGCATGGTCAGGCCAGCGCGCGCCGCCGCCGTTGCCCGCCAATTGCGGGCGAAGCTGTGCGCGATCTGGCCGTCGAGGAACACGCTGTCCGCGCCATTGATGCCCACCGCCGGATTGAAATGCGCGCCCAGAAGCGTGCTGTCCTCGGCCAGCCAGGTCGCCGCAATCGCGGTCTCGAGGCCGCCAAACGTGCGGTCTGCGGCGATGCCGATGCTGGTCGTGGGGCGCTGCTCGCGCTGGCCGAAGATCACATCGCCCGCGCGGCGATTGTCGCCCAGCCAAGCTTGCCCGCGCTCGGCGGAAACCGTGAAGCCCCAATCGCCCACAGTGCGCCGCGCCGCGAAGGAAACCTCGCTGCTGTCAAGGAAACCTGTATCCGCGCCCGCCTGCGGGGCAATCGCGAAGGCCGGACGCGCGCTGCCCTGCAATTGGCCGACCAGTCCCTTGGCCCCTTGCGCGATGCCAAAGCCGATCTGCAAATCCGGAGCAATCCGCGCCGCAACCCGCGCTGCGAGCACCCTTGCGCCATCGGCTTCTTCGGGGGTGAGTTGCAAGTCCTGCGTCCAATTGAGCCCGCCCGCGCGCTGCCCCTCGCCGACGGTCACAGCCAGGGAAAAGGCATCGCTGGCGCCGGTCGAACGGGTGATCGCTCCGTTGCCGACCGCACCGCGCAGCCTTTGCACCTGCGCCGCGTTGCGCGCCCTGTCGCCAAGTTCGTAATTGTAAGCCCGGTCATATTTGTCGAGGACCGTAGTGCTGAGCGAGGCGCCGCTCAGCGCGTCCCCCATCGCAGCCGATCCCACCGCAAAGTCATCACCAAGCGCCAGCACATTGTTGGTGCCCGCAAGCGTCGTCGTACCCTGTGGCGCAATCGCGGCAGCGATGTCCAAAATCCCGCGCCCGAACACCGCATCCGCGCCCGGAGTGCCGGCTTCTCGCGCGGTCTCGAGCAGGATTTCGACAATCTCTGTCGCCGTCAGATTGGGGAATGCCCCCGCGAGGATAGCCACCGCGCCAGCAACCTGTGGCGCGGCAAAACTGGTGCCGGAGAACAGAGTGACAAAATTGCTTCCGTCGATGTTCTCGACGAACAGCTGCCCATCCTCGTAGACGCAGCAAACCCGCTGACCGAGTGCGCTTATATAGGAACCGGAGAAATCGCCCGCGCGGTTGCTAAAACCGGAAATATCGCCATTTTCATCGACCGAGCCGACGATGATGACATTGCCATTGCCCGCCTGCTGAATGGTCGAGGCAAAGGGGTCGGGCTGGTCGGGGTCAATGCCCTCTTCCGAGCCGTCTCCGCCATTGCCTGCTGCGACCACAACCACCACTCCGGCATTGGCCGCACGGGTGATCGCATCGAGCAGCCCTTGCGATGCAGTGCCACCGCCCAAGCTGAGATTAACCACCGCAGCACCGTTGGCGACCGCCAGATCGACGCCCCGCGCGATGGTGCTATCCGCAAACAAACATCCTAACGATGAGTCCTGCGGCGTGTCAGAGCCGCACGATCCAATCCGGTCGCCGCGCAAAGCGAGAATCTCGGCATCAAACGCAATTCCGAGCACGCCCGTGTTGTTGCGCGCCGCCGCCGCGACCAGCGCGACATTGGTGCCGTGATCATCCTCGGGATCAACGCCGCGATTGCCCGCCAGATCGGTCGAGGCGGGGTGAATGCGACCGGCAAATTCGGGGCTGTCGCTGTCAATCCCGGTATCGACAATGGCGATAATCGCACCATCGCCGGTATATCCCTGTGTCCACGCCGCATCGGCGCCATGAAACGATGGACCGTCAGACCGGCGGAACTCCGCAGTGTTGAAGTTGGTCGGCGGCGGAGGGGGTGGTGGCGGCGGGGGTGGAGGAGGCGGTGGCGGGGGTGGCGGCGGCATCGGCGCAACGAACGTCCCTCCCCCTGCGCTTGGACCACCGCTGCACGCGCTCAGAGCAGCGCAAGCGACAGCAGAGGCAACGACTTTCCAAGCAATCGGCGCGCGTGGATCGGGCTGGGGTGGTTGAACGCAAGGCATAGCGGGAGTGTCGGGCACGATGTGCTTCCTCTTCAAAACATCCCCCTAATAATCACGGTTTAGGCACAAGCTTACCCGTCTGACAAGTGTTTGGCTCAGCACAGCTAGTTCGCTTCGCGTAAATCACCGCCTCGGCTTTGCCGTGCCCTTGCCGAGCATCGTGAGCATCGCTAGCAGCGCTGCTGAAAGATAGAGAGCCGCCGAGACATCGCGTTTCAAGGACTGGCTCGACTGGCCCCCTCACACCGGAGCACACAATGACCGACACACTGATCTCACAAATCGAAGCCGCATGGGAAAGCCGTGCCGATGTCACTCCGGGCAGCGATGTCGGCCCTGCCGTCGAAGAGGCTCTGGGCATGCTCGACAGCGGCGCAGCGCGCGTGGCCGAGCCGGATGGCAATGGCGGCTGGAAAGTCAATCAGTGGCTCAAAAAAGCGGTGCTGCTTTCGTTTCGCCTGAACGATAACCGCGTCATGGACGGCGCGTCGGCTGGCGAAGCAGCCTATGACAAGGTTCCGGTTAAGTTCGAAGGCTGGGGCGAAAACCGGTTTCGCGATGGCGGCTTTCGCGTGGTGCCCGGCGCAATCGTGCGGCGCGGCAGCTTTATCGGCAAAGGCGCGGTGCTGATGCCGAGCTTTGTTAATATCGGCGCCTATGTCGATGAAGGCACCATGGTCGACACATGGGCGACCGTCGGATCGTGCGCGCAAATCGGCAAGAACGTGCACATTTCGGGCGGCGCAGGGATCGGCGGCGTGCTCGAACCGCTTCAGGCAGAGCCGGTGATCATCGGCGATGGCGCCTTTATCGGAGCGCGCAGCGAAGTCGCAGAAGGCGTGCGCGTGGGCGAAGGCGCTGTCCTTTCGATGGGTGTGTATCTCGGCGCGTCGACCAAGATCGTCGACCGCGCGACTGGTGAGGTCCATATGGGCGAAGTGCCGCCCTATGCCGTCGTCGTCCCCGGCGCGCTGCCCGGTAAGCCGCTGCCCGATGGCACACCCGGACCATCGCTCTATTGCGCTGTGATCGTCAAAACCGTCGATGCGCAAACCCGATCGAAGACCGGGATCAACGAATTGCTGCGCGATTGACCGTTTTTCGCTAAGGTGCATCACATGGCGTCATAGAAGCGCCAAAGGCGACACCGGAAAAACGAGGGATAATCATGGCTGACGAGAACGAACCAATCCACATTGAGGATGATGATGCGCGCGCCGCCAGCACGCCAGGTGTCTTGCGTTACGTGCTCGGCTTTAGCCTGCTGTTCGCGATTATTGCGATGAGCATGGTCTGGATCGTCCCGGCGCTCTGGGGCTGATCCGAACAGCCGAGTAACCAAATTCTCCTGCTTTGCGAACTCAATGCAGAACGCAAAGACTTTTGGAGAGACAAAATGGACACCAGAACCAACAATCACGCGGGCAACAACCGCGCCAGCATGGCCGCGATTGCCGCCCGCGCGCACCGTGATGCGAGCAATATGATCTATGTGCTGGGTATCAGCCTGAGTGCATCCATCGCGATGATGTCGGTCGCATGGATTGTCCCGTCGCTTTGGGGTTGATCCTCCGGGGGACTGATCATTCGCCTGCGGTCGGGATCAAGGTCTCGATCGGCGGTTGATCCGATACACTCGCGGCGTAACGCTCCGCCTCGCGCAGCACGCGCATGGCGTTGCGGCTGGCAATAAGCTCCATTTCGACCTGCGAATATCCGCGCTTGGCCAGTTCGGCGAAAAGCGCGGGATAGCCGCTGACATCCTCGAACCCAACCGGGCCAGACGGCATCCCGTCAAAATCCCCGCCAATGCCGATATATTCAACACCGATCAGGTCTCTGATGTGGTCAATATGGTCCGCCATATGCGTGACCATTGTTGCCGGCTCGGGGTTCTCGGCTTCCCACGCATCCATTGCGGCCTTGATCGCTTCTGGTTGCCCCTGAAGCAGCGATTTTTGCCGCGCCTCGTGTGCGCGCCATTCGGCAAACCACAGTCGACGCTCCTCGTTCAGAAATCCGGGCAGACCCACCACCATCACGATCCCGCCATTATCGGGCAGACGAAGAAGCACATCGTCGGGCACATTGCGCGCGTGGCCGGTCACCGCCTTCGCACCCGAATGGCTGAAAATCACAGGCGCTTTGGCGATGTCCAGCGTGTCATGCATCACTTTCGGCGTCACATGGCTGAGATCGACCAGCATCCCCAGCCGGTTCATTTCGCGGATCACATCCTTACCAAACCCGGTCAGCCCGTTGTGCTCGGGATCATCGGTCGCGCTGTCGGCCCACGGCGTGTTCAAAGAATGCGTGATCGTCATATAGCGCGCGCCCAGCGCATACATTTGGCGCAGCACAGCGAGGCTTGAGCCAATCGAATGGCCGCCCTCTATGCCGAGCATCGAGGCTATCCTACCATCGACAATTGCCGCCTCTACCCCATCAGCGGTTTCGACATAGCGCAGCGCTTCGGGATAGCGCGCGATCAGGCGTTTGGTGACGTCGATCTGCTCCATCGTCATCTGAACCGCCTGCGGCTAGGGCAGGCTGGCAGGCACATAAACCGACCAGTATTGCGCACCCACACGCCCCTCGCGCAGCCGCATGATATCAGTGTGCATCGCCCGCCCGTCGCGATGGGTCTCGCCCGTTGCGCTGGTGTCGGCAAAGTCGAAACCGTTGATCTGGTTGTCAAAACGCGCGCGCAGCTGGATCGGCACATCATTGTGCCCGTCAAACACCGGCGCGATGTCGAGTGCATTGAGCGCGGCGGTCATCTCTGGCGAGGGAAGCTCGATGACCAGCTCGGTCTCCGAAGTCCCGGCGTCGTCCGCTTCCACCGGCGCATTCTCGGCTGCGTCTTGAGCTGAAACCGGCACAGCCATCGCGGTGGCGAGCGCGGCGAGTGAAAGAGCGAGATATTGCATCGGCCTGATGTCTCCCGTTAGAGGCCTAGGGTCCGAACCCTTGGCGAAAGGAAGTGACTTTGGGCCAAAGTGATAGCGCGCACGCGTTGATCGAACAATTGCAACTGAGTGCGCATCCAGAGGGCGGCTGGTATCGCGAGACTTGGCGGGCTGAGACGACTGCTGATGGCCGAGCGCAGGGCACCGCGATCATCTTCCTGCTCAAGGCGGGCGAACGCTCGCACTGGCATACGGTCGATGCCGAGGAGCTGTGGATCTGGCAGGGCGGCGATCCGCTGCATCTCGCGATTGCCGAAAGCGATGAGGGGCCTGCGCGCACGCTCACTTTGGGCGGCGATGTGGCGGCGGGGCAGGTTTTGCAGGGGATGGTCCCGTCCGGCGCATGGCAGGCGGCTTCTGCGATTGAAAACGGTTCAGCGGGCTATGCGCTTGTCTCCTGCGTGGTGGTGCCGGGCTTTGACTTTGCGGGCTTTAAACTCGCGCCGCCCGGGTGGGAGCCGGGCAAGGAGACATCCGCTTGATAAAAGCCGCGCTGCGGGTGCTGCTCGCCCTTGCCTATGCCTTTGCCGGTTACATGCATCTGGTCAGGCCCGAGCCGTTTCTGAACATAACGCCGGACTGGGTGCCTATGCCCGAAGCTGTCATATTCTGGACGGGAATTGCCGAGATCGCAGGCGCCATCGGCTTGCTGCAATCGGTTTCAAAGCCCGTTCGCCGGGCTGCAGGGATCGGGCTTGCGCTCTATGCGCTGTGTGTCTGGCCAGCCAATATCAACCATTTCATTATGGATATGGCGTCCTCGGATGGCGGGTTGGGTCTTGGCTATCACATACCGCGCATGATCGCTCAGCCGCTGATTATCTGGCTAGCGTTATGGGTTGGCGGGGTTCTTGAAAAGAAAACGCGCAGCTAGCCCTTGGCCCGCTGCGCGAACGACATTCTCTTGGAATGACGGGGTGGCGAGCGGCACTATGCTTATCGCACTGTGCCGCCCGCCTCCGAATTCGAGCCGATCAGCTCAGGTGCTTCGAGACCTCAGCGGTCATCTTGAACATCGAGATTTCAGCAGTCCCGATCACAGCGCCCAGCTTCGCGTCAGGCACGATGGTGCGCTTGTCGCTTGGCTTTTGCAGATCGTTGCCTTTGATGTACTCCCAAATCTTGGAAGTGACCTGAGCGCGGGTCATCGGACCCTTGCCGATCACTGCTTCGAGTTCACCTGTCAGCTGCACTGGTTTCTGCAGTGCGTTGGTTTTGCCAGCCATTGTTAGTCTCCCTTATATGATGGCAGGTTAGTCATCTTCTTCGTCATCCCACGCTTCGTCTTCGGGCGGTGACCCGGTGAACGGCGCGGTCAGAACAGCGCATGCGGTCACAAAGCCCTTGATCGAAGCGATGACTTCATCGCGGCTTGCTCCGGGCATCAATGTGAGCGGCAATTCGGTTGCAAAAATCTGGAATACGTATTGGTGTGTCTCGCCCTCGGGCGGCGCGGGCAAAAGCCACTCGGAATTGCCTTGAGCGTTTTTGCCGGAGCGCGGCGGCACTTCGCCTTCGAGCAGCTTGCCCTTTTGACCGGGCAATCCCCAGACCAGCCAATGCGCGGGCGGTTGATCGGCTGTGCTCGACGCGTTCTCGACAATCACGATCAGCTCTTGCGATCCGGGCGGCGGCGCGTTCCACTCAAGCGGAGGTGCAACGGCGTCCTCTTCTTCCGCTGTGAAACACGGATCAAGTTCTTCGCCCGGCTCGAACGCAGGACTGGTCAAGGTAAATCCGCCGCGCCCAAAGCTGCGGGCATCGCCCAGTTGAGCGATTGCAAGCCCGGCGTGCTGCGCGGCAGCGGGCAGTTTGGAGGCAAGCCAATCAGGGGCGTCAGGCATGATTCTGTCTCGTCATGATGGTCCGACAATACTGCCTTCAAGGCGGCGAAATAAGGGACAGGGTGTAAAATCGGGCCGGATTCTGCGGAAAACTTCTTCAAAAGCGTGTGAAATCAGTCACCGGGACAAGGAATCGCCAGTGGATAGTGCTCAAAATCTTGCCCGCACCGCCCGGTCCATGCATTGTCCTCACTGTCAATGAATCGAATTTTTTCACTTTTTAAGCCGGAGTCGCACCCTTCAATGAAAATCGCTCGCACAGCAATTTCTGCTACGCTCGCTTTTGCTCTGGTCGCTTGCGGAAATGATACCGCTTTCGCGCCGCCAACCAACGTTGCACCCACTCCTTCTCCAACGCCCACTCCAACGGGTTGCGCGGTTTCGGAACAGATCGAATTCGGCGATGCGGTGCTCAACGAA
This sequence comes from Pseudomonadota bacterium, assembly GCA_039025455.1. Classification (GTDB taxonomy): domain Bacteria; phylum Pseudomonadota; class Alphaproteobacteria; order Sphingomonadales; family Sphingomonadaceae; genus Erythrobacter. Next base: position 17,178 of record JBCCOF010000026.1, read on the forward strand.
TGGTATCTGTTCCCGGATCTTTTGGACAACACAGTCAATGCGGCGAACTTCAACGATCTTCAGGCGTATCTTGATGCGCGCGTCGCGCCTGCACGCGCGCAGTCGGTTGACCGCGGCTTTACCTTCGCAACCTCGATTGCCGAGGAAAACGCGCTCATCAATTCCGGTTCGAGCGCGGGCTTCGGTATCCGGCTTGGCTATGACACAACCAACAACCGTGTGTTCGTGCTTGAAGCCTATGAGAACGGCAACGGCTTTGGCGCAGGCATAGATCGCGGCACCGAACTGACAGCCATCGGAACCTCGGCTGCCAATGCGCAGACAGTGAACTCGCTGATGGCGTCAGGTGGTCCGCAAGCCGTCATCAACGCGCTCGGCCCGTCCAACGCCGGTATCGCCCGCTTCCTGCGGTTTGTGCCTGCGGGGGGATCGGCCACCGAAGCGACTGTGACCAAGTCAGATTTCTCCCTCGATCCGGTGTCGGACCGCTATGGCGCTGTGGTGCTCAATGATGGCGGCAAACAAGTCGCCTATATCAATCTGCGCACCTTCATCGTCGGAAATGCGGCGGACCAGCTGCGCGCGGCCTTTGGCGATTTCAAAGCCCAAGGGATTACCGAATTTGTGGTCGATTTCCGCTATAATGGCGGCGGTCTGGTCAGCGTGGCGGACACCTTTGGCGACCTGTTCGGCCAGGGGCGTGAAGGTCAGGTTTGGAGCGAGACTGTCCTGCGGCCTTCAAAATCCAATGAGAACTCGACCGAGCTGTTTCAGTCGGAACCCAATTCCATCCAACCGACAAAGGTCGCCTTTATCGGACGCGGAGGCACCGCCTCGGCCAGTGAGCTCGTGATCAACTCGATGATCCCGTATCTCGGCAACAACATCGCCCTGATTGGCGATGATACGTTCGGCAAGCCTGTCGGCCAGTTCGGCTTCGACCTTGCAGCATGCGATCTGCGTGTGCGCGCGACGACGTTCCAGACCAACAATGCCGATGGCAGCGGCGAATATTACACCGGCCTTGCCAGTGTGGTGCCGAACACCTGCCGCGCAGCCGATGACATCTTCACCCCGTTTGGCGATCCGACCGAAGCCTCGATCGCGGCGGCGCTCGATTTCCTTGCCGGGCGCAGCTGTGCCGCACCGATCACCACGGCTCCCGGCGAGCGCACCGCGCAAAGCGTCGGCGGGCGTGTGCTGCTTCAGCCAGACCGGCCAAACGCCGCGCAATACGAAATTCCCGGACTGTTCTGATCAGGCGGGGTAGCTTGCGCGCCTCTGATGGCGCCGGGCTACCCGTCAGTCCGGTTGCTTTCCCGCGCCAGATCAAGGGCTGCTGCGACGACTGTGTTCGCGGGGGAAGGCTTCGCGATCAGTTTCGCTTTGAGCTCGCGCACATGCTCGTCATGCCGGTTAAGATCACCGGTGTGTAGCAAATAAGGTGTGCCCAGCTCCTCAAGCCGCTTGGCGACCGGAAAGCAGGTGCTTTTGCCGCCCAGCGACACGTCCAGAATCGCGACATCGAAGTGTCCATTGGCGAGCAGTTCAATCGCTCGCTTGCACGAATTGGCGGTGTGGACCGAGCAGCCCCGATCCATCGCTGCGAATTCGAGATCCATCAGGATCAGCGGTTCGTCTTCGAGTAAGAGGATGGCGGTGCTCTGTGCCATCACACGCTCCGTGTGGGGACTTTGATCGTCGCTACCAAGCCATCGTCGCGCCAGTCGCGCTCGATCGAGCCATTGCCCGCCGACAGCAGCCGGTCGACAATCGCGGTGCCCGTGCCCGAGGCAATCGCTGCCTTGTCGAGCTTCGGGCCGCCGGTTTCGGCCCAGTTGATGATCAGCGTTTCACCATCATCCGACGCGCGCCAATCGACTTTGATAGCGCCTGCATCCACCGACCACGCGCCATGCTTGGTCGCGTTGGCAGCAAATTCATGCAGGATCAGGCCGATCACCGAGACGGTCGAAAACGGCATGCGCACTGCGCCGCCAATAGTCTCCAGCCGTCCCGAGCCACCTTCATAGGGTGCGAGCACAGCCTTGATAGCTTCGCCGATATCGATGCTGCCGCTCGAAGCGTCGTCGAGCGTCGTCTCATACGCGCGGCCCAGCGCCTGAATGCGCGAATTGATCTCCGCCGCTTCGCCCTGAACACCGCGCACGCGCCCGGTGACATTGACGATGCCGGAGATCACCGCGAACATGTTCTTCATCCGGTGCGACAATTCGCGCGCCATTTCCTTGGCGTGGCGTTCCTCGGCCCGCGCGGCGCGCACGTCGGACACGTCCCACTGGCTGCCGAAGAAATAGACCAGCTCGCCTTCGTCGTTGTAGATCGGGCCAAGGTGCAGAGCGTTCCAGAAGGTCGTGCCGTTCTTGCGATAGTTGAGCATCTCGACAACCACGACGTCTTCTTTCGCAATCGCCTCGCGAATGCGCGCGACCGGCTCGGGGTCTGTCTTTGGCCCTTGCAGGAAACGGCAATTGCGACCCAGAATTTCCTCTTCGGAATAGCCGGTCAGCCGCCGGAATGCGCGGTTGGCAAAGACTATCGGCAGGTCGGGCTGGTTCGGATCGCAGAGCGTAATGGCCATGCGGGTCTGCGCCATCGCCTGTTCAAACAGCACGCCGGACGCGCCGGAAAACTGGTCGCTTTTGTTGCCTGCCTTGAATCGGTCAGGTGCGTCGTCAAATCGCATCGCAGCCTGATCGGGCCGCGAGCGATCGCGTTCATCATCGGTGTTCACGTTTACCTCTTTCCCGAGGCGCGCCGCCAGTTTTAGGAGGGGGAGCGGCGCTGCATCGGCACAATGTGTGTTTCACTGCCCTAACGGAAACCAGAGCTTTGCGTTCCGAATTAAATTTGGGAACTTTTTATCAGGGCACTTCTGGGTCTGAGAATGGCTGGCTGTCGGTGTGGCCGCAGCCATACAGCGTACGCTCGCCCCATTTGATTGTCGCGGTAAACGGGAAATTGCGATCGCTCATGCCATCGCTGCATTCACCCGGAGTGACGACAATTTCGACCGGCGCATCATTCAATTCGCCCGAAAAGCTGATGCCGTTATTGCCCGCAAAGCGGCTAAGCGTGATGGTCGTTCCTTCGAGGTCCTCCGGAGAGGTATAGACCGCGCTTTCGCCGGTGATAACGAAGGTCCAGAACGGCTCGGTTCCAACCAGAGTAACGGTCTCGCTTTCGCCAATACCGTCATAGGGTTTGGTGTCGCGCGTGATCTGATCATCTTGCGAACACGCCGAACCAATAAGCAACGCTAGGCAAATTCCGACGGTTTTCATGGGGCGGTTCATTGGTCTTCTCGCTCAACAGCCCGAACATGATAGCGCTCGCGCGCCCAAAGCAAAAGGCGGGCCCGCAACAGGCCCGCCTTCATGTTCATTCGAATTGTCGGATGCGCTTATTCGGGCATCAGGACAGTGTCGATGACGTGAATGATGCCGTTCGATGCAGCGACGTCGGTTGCGGTCACGGTCGAGGTGCCGCCCTTGGCGTCGGTCAGAACAACAGCTTCGCCGTCGATCTTCGCAGTCAGCGTGCCGCCGCCGACGGTTTCCACGGTGTAGCCTTCGTCACCGGCCTCGGTGATGGCTGCGGTCAGCGTCTCGGCGTCAACCGCTCCCGAGACGACGTGATACTTGAGGATCGCACCGAGGGTTTCGGTGTCGTTGGTGGTGAGTTCGGTCAGGGTCGCTTCGTCGATCTTGCCGAAGGCATCGTTGGTCGGCGCGAAGACGGTGAACGGACCTTCGCCCGAAAGGGTTTCGCCCAGCTCGGCTGCGGTCACAGCAGCGACGAGGGTCGAGAAGGTTGCTTCGTCACCCTGGGCGACTTCAACGATGGTACCGGCTGCGGTTTCTTCAGCGGCTTCGGTGGTTTCTTCGGTTGCGGTTTCGTCGGCAGTTTCGCCGCACGCGACGAGCGACAAAGCTGCGACCGACGCGAGCGAGATTTTGAGGATGTTCATAGGGGTTGGTCCTTGGATTTGATTGAAAAATCATCGCGATACTGGATCGCGGGGGCGGCGGGTCTTGTCCCGAGCCTACACTAACTACGAACGAATGCATGGTTTGGATGTTCCGAGAAAAATTTCTTTGCAGCGAAACAATCGTTCGCGCGGGTAATCCTTCGAATTGGAACCTCTGGCTCGCATCTCGGTTAGCTAGGCATGCAATTTTCCCCGACCCGAGAGCAGGGCCTCGCGCGCCTGGCAAATTTTCTGCCGCGCGCCGGACGCGCTTATGCGAACAATCGCAATCACGATGATGGCGCGCCTGAAGGGCAATTTCGCGACAACGTCTCGCAGCTTTCGCCATGGCTCCATGCGGGGATTTTGAGCGAGGTTGAAGTGGTCGATGCGGTGCTGGGGCAACACAGACCCAAAGCATCCGAAAAGTTCATCGCGGAGGTGTTTTGGCGGGTCTATTTCAAGGGCTATCTCGAACAGCGCCCGACCGTATGGCGCGCCTTTTGCGACGAGCGCGATGCGGCGCTGGCGGCGATTGAGAACAATAGCGGCCTTCGCACAGCCTATAACGAGGCGGTCGAAGGGCGCACCGGCATTGCCGCCTTCGACCATTGGGCGCGCGAATTGGTGGAGACCGGATACCTCCACAACCACGCCCGCATGTGGTTTGCGAGCATCTGGATTTTCACGCTCAAACTGGATTGGCAGTTGGGTGCGGATTTCTTCCTGCGCCACCTGATTGATGGCGATGCGGCGTCGAACACGTTGAGCTGGCGCTGGGTCGGCGGCTTGCACACCAAGGGCAAGACCTATCTCGCGCGGCCCGACAATATTGCGCGTTACACCGCCAACCATCCGCAAGGCCCATTGGGCGCGCAAGGACTGGCAGGGGACGCTCCGGCGCTTGAAGAGCCCGTCGAGCATGGTCGGCAAAAGCTCGATCTGCCCGGAGCGCCAGCTCCCGATGCCTTCGAACAACCCTATGCACTGGTCCTGCACGACGAAGCGGCCAGCCATGTGCCGCTTGACCTGCCCTCGCCGCCCGCCCTGGTGATCGGAGCGGCGCGGCCCGAGGCGCGTTCTGCGCTGGAGACCGGCGCGCTCGCCAGTGAGTTTGCGCGCGATGCAGTGCGCAACGGTGTGGCCGAAGCGGCCAGCGCATTTGGCTGTTCCGCGCATGATTGGGCGTCGGGAGACAACCTCTCGGATATTCTGGCGCAAGCGGGAATCGAACGAGTTGCACTGCCCTATCTTCCCGTCGGATGGACGCGCGACGCTCTTATGACCGAGCTCGGCGCGATAATCGACTCCGGTCGCGCCACGGTTCTCCTCGACGACCTCAACCGCGCGACATGGCCACACGCCCGCGCCGGTTTCTTTGGCGTCAAAAAGAAGATCGACGGGATACTCGGCGAACTCGGCATCAACGGCTCGGCCGACGATATCCAAGGCGAACTCGCGCTCGGCTAGGCAGCCTGATCAGTCGATACTGACCGGGCCACCGCCTGCTCCGCCACACGCTGTGTGTTGCTTGAGTAGGGCGCCTTCGTTGGGCACAGACGGTGCAGAAAGCGTGTATTGAAAGCCCGAAAAGCTGTTGATCTGCAGCATGTCGCCGCCCGGCGCGCGATTGCGCGATGTGAACGCGCTGTAGCGTTGCTCGAGCTGGCTCTTGGCCGCATCGGCAGCTGCGCCCACCGCATTGGGCACCTTGCGGCTGATCCGGCGGATCGTCCAGCGATGCGTACCCGGGTCGCCCGGTGCCGCTGTCATCGATACGAGCACTGTGGTCGGATTGCCGCTGGCGCTCTTGAAGGTTCCCTGCATGGTCTGGGTCTCACACGCGGCGGTGACGCCTTTCATCCCCGCCAACGCGCCTGCATCGAACCGGCCGTCGGCAAGATAGCCGATGATCCCGGTAAAAGACCCGCGGTAGCGCGATTTGACCCGATTGGTCTCCCCACGCCCCAGCGAACGGCTTTTCGAAGGCTCCGGGCTGCGCTCGCTGCCCGGTCGGATCGCGGTTTCCCACGCAACGCCTTCGAGCCCCTCAATCCCGTCACCAAGACAGATATTGTCAACACAGGCGCGTCCGTTCTTCTGATGTTGTGCAGCCGCTGGCGCGGCAAAAATAGCGGCGCTGGTAATGGCTGCACTGAGAATTACTGACCTGATCACGACATTTCCCCCGATTTCGACTTGTCTGTCTGACGCGAGGCTAACCGCCAATCGGCCAAGATTCCAGACCCATGGGTGCGCGAAAAGCCCCCGCGCGTTAACCTAACTCTTACGCCTGCGCTCTAGCGTTCCCGATGAATTGATCGGGGAAGCGTTAACCATGCAATATCCCAACAGGCTTCAAGCCGCGTTGATGTTCGAGGCACCTTTCACAAAGCTGGAAGCAGCGGTGCGCGACTTTGCGCGCATCGAAGAGATGAAAAGCGGGGCGCTGTTCAACGTGCCCGAGACCAATCCGGGCAAGTTCTATCGCCTCTTCAACGGCGATGAAGAGCTCATGCTGACCTTCGAGTATGTCGACACCGGTCCCGTGCAAGAGGTGTTCCGGGGCGCGCTGTCGTCGGCGATCACCGGCATCCTGACGCCCGATATCCGCGACCGTCTCACGCGCTCGCGCAGCCATGTCATTGTCGAGGTGTCGCATGGCGTGCTGGGCGGTGTGGAGAGCAATCCCGAGATCGCCTCGTTTCTCGAAACCGTCGGACGCAAGAGAGACGGCGCTTCGAAGGAACAGTTCGAGCGGCGGCTCGCGGTGCTCACCCTGATGAGCCGCGTTATCACCGACCATGCCCAGCCGCTTGCGGTGCATTGGACGCAGTCGGACATGCTGGTTGATGGAGAGAAGTTCGAAACGCTCGCTTCGATGGAAGCACCCGGCCCGTTGCATATCCATCCCTTCCTGTTCGGACCGAAGGCCAAACCGGGTGAGCCGAACAAAATGGGCATTCGCACATATGGCGCGCAGCATTGGCTGGAGCGCGAGATCCTGATCGAGCCCAGCGTCATCCCTTGGGGCGCGAATTTCGAGACAATCCTCGCCTTTCTGCGGGTCGCCACGGCTGAAAACGGATATGTCATCCCCGATGGCGACACGTTCGGGCCGGAGGACCGCAGCACATCGACCCGCGTGACCTATCGTGAAGCGGGCCAGACCGAGGACGACGCGTCCGCCGAGGAAGGGGGCGTTCCACTGTATGTGCTGAAACCGCTCAAACACACCGAATTCAATTTCGAGGACGAAGATCACGTGCCCGAAGAGAATGTGATCGATGACAAGACCCTGTCCGGTGTGAATATGCCGGAGGATCAGGACGAGAAAGCCGAAACCGTCAATCGTTGGCGCGAAAGCCGTAAGCTCGCCGAAGGGATGGGTGGACGTTTTGAAGTGCGCGCCAGAGACGAAAACGGAGAGGCTCCACCCCCGCCCCCTCCACCTGCGCCCACGATCGTCGAGCCGAGCCCGAGCAATCCGGGCCTGCCGAGCGTTTCAGGCCGGGGGCTGAGAGCAAAAGTCTTCGGGCGCAAAGGCTCCTGACAAAGCGGGTCGCTCACCCTCTTAGCGCCTCTTAGAATTAACGACGCTGGATTTTTACAAATAGTATCTTCCAATACTTACTTGACGATTCGAACCTTTATTTTAGCATTCCACCCGCAGATTCGGATGCATTGAATATAGTGCGCCTATTTCACTGCCAGTTTATCCGGATTTTCGTGAATCGTCATTGGGGGTAGGCACATGGTAGATGGGTATTTGTTCTCTCGCAGGACAGCGGTGATCGGGGGACTCTCGACGCTGGCTGTGGGGTGCGACGCACCATCAGGGGGCGGCAATGCATCCGGTGGAGGCTATTCAAGCCAGCAAAGCTACACGACCGACGACTTTCTCGATGACGCAGAACTGTTCCTCACAATGGCGGCAAAGGGCGCTAAGGTTGGTGCGATCGTTGCCGGTACACTGCGCCGATACGAGATCGCCACGATCCTCAACACGGTTGGCGCTTTCGCCGGCATCGGTGCCGAAATTGTCTCGACCATCGACTACGCCAACCAATATCGTTC
>JBCCOF010000027.1:0-24305 GCA_039025455.1 Pseudomonadota bacterium
AAACCCATGTATTTGCGGATATCTAGCGGATTGATAGCGCTTGCATTGCTCGCTGCATGCGGCCCGGAAAGCGCTCCGCCGGAGGGGAACACAGTCGCCTGTGCTATTGGTGAAGGTTCCGCATTTGCCGAGGTTTGCACTTTAGAGGCTTCCGAAAAGGCGGGCGTCTACCTGATCCACTCCCCCGATGGCGGATTCCGGCGCATAATGTTCGACCCCGCTGCGGGCGAGTTCGGATCGGTCGATGGTGCCGACGAGCTGACAATCATTGAACAGAACGGCAGTTTTGCCGAATTCACCATCGCAGGGGATCGCTATCGCGTCCCGCACAGGCTGGTGCGTGACGAGCCCTAGTGATAGCGCCACGGCGGATACCATCGTCCGTTTGGCAGCCAAGGGCGATGGCGTAACCGCGGACGGCCTGCATGTGCGCGGCGCGTTGCCGGGCGATGTGGTGAGCGAGAACGGTATAAAGACACGCGGCAAGTTTCATATCGTGCCGGCCTGTCATCATTTTGGCCAATGCGGCGGTTGTCAGTTGCAACATGCCGATGAGGAAGTGCTCTCCCGCTTTGTGCATGACCGCGTTGTCAACGCAGCGCGCGGGCAGGGACTAGATGTCGATGAGTTGCTGCCGACCCATCTTTCGCCCGAGGGAGCACGGCGCAGGGCTACTTTGCATGGTATGCGCGTGAAAAACGGTGCGGTTCTCGGTTTTCGAGAGGGCGGCTCGCACCGGATCGTCAATCTGGCCGAATGCCATGTTATTGCGCCAGAACTGGCCGCGATGGTCAAGCCGCTGCGAGAGCTGATCGCGGATCATGGCGGGAAGAGCGCGATCGATGCACAGCTTACGATTTGTGATCAGGGTGTCGATCTTGGCCTGAAAAACTTCGCGCTGGAAGGGCTGGCGGCGATTGAAGGGGCATTGGACTTTGCCCGCGAGCATGGTCTCGCGCGCTTGACCGTCGATCAAGGGTATGGGCCAGAGACGCAATGGGAGCCGGAGCCAGTCACGATCACACTGGGCGGAATTCCGGTTCCGATGCCGCCCGGCGCATTCCTGCAAGCGACCCGCGATGCGGAGGCGCTGATGATTGCCGATGCGAAAGGCTGGCTCGGCGGAAAAAGGCTTGTGGCGGACCTTTTTTCCGGTCTGGGGACATTTGCGTTTGCCCTGCGCGAAGGACGCAAGGTGCTTGCCGCTGAGGCCGACCGTGCAGCCTATCTGGCTTGCAAGGCCGGTTCAGTGCGGACCGAGCGCAGCGTGCACCCGCTGCACCGCGACCTTTTCCGCAATCCTGTTCAGGCTAACGAGCTGAGCCGGTTCGATGCCGTCCTACTCGATCCGCCGCGTGCGGGTGCCAAGGCTCAGATCGGCGAAATTGCGCAGAGCACTGTCGATCGCGTCGTTTACGTCAGTTGTAACCCGTCGAGCTGGGCGCGCGACGCGGCGCGCTTGGTGGAAAGTGGTTTCAAGCTCACAAAACTGCGACCGGTCGGTCAGTTTCGCTGGTCCACGCATGTCGAGCTGACCAGTCTGTTCGAGCGCTGATCAGGCGCGGCTCAAGCGCGTAGGGCCGACAGAATCTGCGCATCGAGCCAGTCGCTGTGCGCAGGCTCGACATAGGCATGTCCTGCGCCTTTGCACCGGGCGATGCGGACATCATCCTTGTCCCAAGCCGCTTCGAACATCTGCGCGGTCCGGTCAGCGCTTGCGAGCAAGATCTGTGCAGGCCCCGAAAACCGCGCAAGCCCCTCGCGCATTTCTTCGGCGAGGCTCGATGGTTCGGGCGGTGACCGAAAAGCGCCCGCAATCCCGCGACCCAGCTTGCGCATATCAACCCCGCCGCGCAGCAGCCGGCCAATCTCCGCCGGATTGGTTAGCTTCTCGAGATAGCGCGAGCGGATGGCGGCGGCGGGCAAAGCGGGTTCATCCGCGTCTCCATCGCTCTCCTCGATGGTCCAAGGGTTTGAAAGGACAAGCCCGTGAAATCCTTCGCCTCCGCTCAGCATCAACGCCGAAGCCGCGTCGCAATTGCCAAAGCCGATCACGCGGTCGAGTTGCGGTGCAAGCCCGCGAAACGCTTTGACGGCGGCAGCGATATCGCCCGCACTGTTGCGAAAACCACGGTTCTCACCCTCGCTGTCACCGATCCCGCGCCGATCAAACCGGAACACCGGAAAGCCTGCTTTTGCGATGCGGGCGGCCATCAATGACTGGCCTGAAAACGCGCCGGAGCGGATTTCATTGCCTCCGCTTACGATCAGCAGACCTGTTGTCGCGGGTGCGGAATCGATGGTCCCTGCCAAGCTAAGGCTTCCGCATGCGAAGGTGAGGTGGAGCCGGATCATTCCTGAGCTCCGTTTTCGGTACTTGTCCGCGCGGTGTTGATGATGTTCACAATCGCTTCGGCTTGTGCTCCGTCGAAGTCAGGCTCTGCACGCAGCCAAAGCCCCGCACCGCCAATCTCGGATTGCGCAATCTCCTGCTGATTATCCGAGGGCAAAGGCTCCGTGCTTTCAAGCTCTCGGATCATCGCTGCTCCGATGGGCCAGCCTGCCAGCGTCAATCCCTCGTTTCGACCCAGCTCCAGCAAGCCCTCGCTGGTTTCCTCGCGCCCCGCTTCGCGCGCGGCAATGATCGAAGCGCGGATCATCGCGCGCAGCAGTTTGGGACCGGTCTGCGGAGCATAGCGCCAACCGGGAAGAGATGGCGGCGCAATCAGCGCACCGGCACGGATGGCAAGCACGTGGGTCGCGCCATAGCCCTTCGCCACTTCTTCAGCGCATTCGCGCCAACCGGCGATGGTCTGCTCGTTTAAAGGTGCGAGACTTTCATTGCAGCCGGGCATATCGGGCAACATGGAATCGATGCCGCACAGATGCAGCAGTCGCATTGCCTCGACAGCAAAACGTCGCATCCGGTTCGCTTCATCAAACCATGCGGGCAGCACCAGGATCCGCGTCTTACGACCCTCGTAAAAGGCAACCAGCAGTTCTTCGCTGCTTTCTCCGCCCGGCATTTCAGGGCGCCACACACCAATTTCGGTGTCGTGCTCTCCAGTCGCGGGGTTCAACCTTCGATTATCTTCGCTTCGGCAAAAGCGAGCAGCCCGCCATAGGTCTCAAGCATTTCGCCATCGACATCGTCATCCTCGATCATGATGTCGAGCCGGTCTTCCATCTCTGTGAGCAAGCCTGCGACAGCCATGGAATCCAGCTCTGGCAGATGTCCGAAAAGGCCAGTGTCCGGCGTGAATGCCTCGGCCTGCCCAGCGTCAATCCCGAGAACGTCTGCGATAACCGATTTGAGCACTTCGTCGATGGCCGCGCGGCTCATCCCGAGACCGGAAGACTTCTCTTCTGGTTCGTCGCTCGCGATATCGGGGCTGACCGGATTGGTGCTCATAAACTTTCGATCCCTTGATCGCGGCCCTTCGAAATACCCGCAAGCCGCGTCCCTGTCTGCTGCGCGCCTCTAGCTAGGCATAGGGCCCGGCGCAAGATCAAGCCAGTCGTCGCTTCGAAGCCGGCTTGCAGCGAGTTTCGCCAGATCAAGCCATGCGCGGGGCGATTTCATGTCCAGACAATCGATCCGGTATCGCTGACGCGTGGTCTCCATCCAGTCCGACTTGTACGGCTGTGTTCCTGTCCCGAAGTCGACTGTTGCGACGCGATCGATATCAATCACATGCTCGAACAGCGCGGCTGTGAGTGTGGTCCCGGCGGAAAGTCTGCTGTGTTCTTCGAGATGCGCGAGCTTGTGGATGTAGGCTGCGGCGTTTTCTACGGTCCAGCATTGCGCGGCGATCACTTCATTATCGTAGCGCGCTAGACCGAGCCTGAGCCTACCCCCTTCACCCTCTGCGCGGGCAAAGTCGCGCAGCATGGCGGGGTGGTCTTCGGTCGGTTTCCAACTTGCGGCGTAGATGCGCTCATAGGCTTCCCACGCAGCGGCATTGAAGTGCGTGAGCACCTCGACATCGACCTTCTTGGCTTTGCGCTTGAGCGTCGTGCGCAATCGACCGGGCCGTGTTTCCCAATACTCGGCGAAGCTGCGACCCTTCACATGGAGCACGTGATTGGTGTCGCAACGCGTGACTTCGACCCGCCAGCCTGCTTCGCGAAAGGCGCTCGCCAATCGCGCCGCGGATCTATCCTCATCCGGCACCGGCTCGAGCATTACACGGTGGCCGCGTTCACGCAGTTGGCGAGCAATTTCGGTGAGCAGTCGGTCACCATCCGGCCCATCGGGCGCAAGCTGGCGCCAGGTAAAGCTGTACCAATTGCGCAAGGGCGTGATCCTGCCATCCGCTTCGGTCAGCGCCAGCGCTGCGCTGGCATGATCATCACTCGCTATAGCGATCAGCGGCGTCAGCCCGGTCTGCGCGAGCAGGGCATACCAATCCGCCCGATCAAACGGCGAAACCGTCTCAATGGCGTCGCCTTGTTCGATCAGGTCTTGCAAGACGTTAACGCTATCGTGATACCGCGCTTCGATCACGCAATGATGCTCCTTGGGGACATTCCACAATTCCGATGCAAAGCCGCCCAGACCCTACTCCCCGACCGCTTGATCACTTGGCCGAACTGGCCAGTGAAAAAGGGCTGGGCGATGCGCCTGCGCTGGTGCTTCGCGGGGGTGTGCTTAACCACGATGCGTTAAGACTGCGTGTTGATCGTCTTGCCGGATGGTTGGCCCGCGAAGTGCCCGAGCGCGGCGCGCGGGTTGCGAGTTGGGCGGCGAAGGGCGAATGGACGTGCCTGCTGCCGCTGGCCGCAGCGCGCGCAGGATTGGTGCATGTGCCGATCAATCCGTTGCTCAAGCGCGCTCAGGCCGCGCATATCCTTGCCGATTGCGGCGCTAGCATGCTGATTGCGAATGCGGCGCGTTTGAATTCGCTTGAGGAGGGTGATGCGCCCGGGGATTGCGTTGTGCTTGAGGAAAGCGCTGCTTTGGAGGCGGCTGAGGCTGCGGGTTTGTCGCATGGGCCGTCCGATGCCGATCCCGATGCGCTGGTGGCGATTCTCTACACCAGCGGCTCCACCGGAAGGCCCAAGGGGGTGATGCTGAGCCATACGAATCTATGGCTGGGCGCGGTGAGTGTGGCGCATTACCTCAAACTGGCGAGCGATGACGTCACGCTGGCGGTGCTTCCGCTGTCGTTCGATTACGGTCAGAATCAGCTTCTTTCGGCCTGGTATGCTGGCGGCAGTGTCGTGCCGCTCGACTTCCTGTTCCCGCGCGATGTGGCCAAGGCTTGCGCGAAGCATTCGGTCACCACGCTGGCGGCTGTCCCGCCGCTATGGGTGCAACTGACCGAGATTGAATGGCCTCAGGAAGCCAGCAGTTCCTTGCGACGCCTGACCAACAGTGGTGGCGCGCTGACAACCGATCTGGTCGATGATCTTCGCGGGATATTCCCCGACGCCGAACTCTATCCGATGTATGGCCTGACCGAAGCGTTTCGTTCGACTTATCTCGACCCGGCGCTGGTTGAAAAACACCCGACTTCAATGGGTAAAGCGATTCCCTTCGCGGAGATTCTGGTCATAAACGACGCAGGGGAGGTCGCCGGTCCTGACGAGGAAGGCGAGCTTGTCCATTGCGGGCCATTGGTGGCACAAGGATATTGGCAGGACCCCGGGCGAACTGCCGAGCGGTTCAAGCCTGCGCCCGCGCAGTCGGCCTATGGTGGCACTTCCGTGTGGTCCGGCGACCGGGTCAAGCGCGATGCCAGCGGGCTACTCTATTTCGTGGGGCGGCGCGATGCGATGATCAAGAGCGCAGGCAACAGGATCAGCCCGCAGGAGATCGAGGAAGCCGCCATCGCAACTGATCTGGTTTTGGAAGCCGTCGCTTTGGGAATCCCCGACGAGCGGCTTGGCCATGCGGTTCATCTGGTGGTGCGCGGAAGCGTGGACGAAGCGGAGCGGGCGCAGCTGCCCAAGGCTCTAAAAGCCGAACTGCCCAATTTTATGCAACCACACCGCATCCACTGGCGCGTTTCGATGCCGCTCAATCCCAATGGCAAGATCGACCGGACCGCTCTATTGCGTGAAGTGTCAGCAGGAGCAGGGGCATGAAGGCTAAACCGCTTGGTCCGATCCCGGACGGCTACGAGGCGCTCGATGGTGAGCTTGCGATTGGCGGGCGGCGTGCCAGCGAACTGGTCACCGAGGCCGGATGCACGCCCCTGTTTGTATACTCGAAGTCCCTTCTTGAAGCCCGTGTCATGCAGTTGCGTGCCGCTATACCCGCGCGAATTGGGTTGAATTACGCGGTTAAGGCGAACCCGCATCCCGATGTGATCGCGCATATGGTGCCACTGGTGGACGGCTTCGACATCGCTTCATCGGGCGAATTGGCAATGGTGCAGGGCGCAGGGATTGATCCTAAAAGGGTCAGCTTTGCAGGACCTGGCAAGCGTGATGACGAACTTGAACCGGCCATTGCGGCGGGCGTCACGCTCAATTGCGAATCCGAAGGCGAAGCGGAGCGCTCGCTTGCTATTGGACAGTGCATCGGAAAAACCCCGCGCATAGCCATCCGCGTCAATCCCAGCTTTGAATTGAAAGGTTCGGGCATGAAAATGGGCGGGGGCGCAAAACAGTTCGGTGTCGATGCCGATCAAGTGCCCACGCTCGCCAAGCGAATCATTGCCGAAGGGGCCGAATGGCGCGGGCTTCATATTTTCACCGGCAGCCAGACGCTGAGCGAAGAAGCGATCATAGAAACGCAGGCCAATGTGCTGAATTTGGCCGCAGAATTGACCGAGGCAATTGGTCACGGCTTGCCAAAGCTGAATATGGGCGGTGGCTTTGGCATTCCCTATTTCCCGAACGACACCGCGCTTGATCTGGCTCCGATTGGCGATGCGCTGACCGAAATGGTCGGCTCATTGAGCCCGGCTTTGGAGCAAACCGAGCTGTGCCTGGAACTAGGGCGCTATCTGGTTGGCGAGGCAGGGGTTTACCTCACCCGCGTAATCGACCGCAAAGTGAGCCATGGTACGACCTATCTTGTCACCGATGGCGGGCTGCATCATCAGCTCGCCGCTTCGGGTAACTTCGGTACTGTCGTGCGCCGCAATTACCCCGTGGCGATTGCGTCTCGCTTTGATGTCGAGGGCGATGATGTGGTTAATGTGGTGGGGTGTCTTTGTACCCCGCTCGACCGGCTCGCCGACAACGCCGCATTGCCCCGCGCCGAGGTCGGCGATCTGGTCGCGGTATTCTGTGCCGGGGCCTATGGCGCGACGGCTAGCCCCTCAGCGTTTCTGGGGCATGGGCCAGCTGCCGAGATGTTAGTCTAAGCCTCTACAGGCCAAGTCGGATTAACACCTAGAAAAGGCTTGTCCCGAAACGGGATAGCCTCTGATTTCACCAGTTATTCCTAATATTATGTTCACCATTTTCAGCGACAAACATCGGGTCATTCACGGATCCGGTGCTGCAGGTCGCTCCTGCGCTTCGCATCGGGTTCCGTTCGGTCAGACCAAGGAAACGTATCGATGCAAACCTCGCTGTCTCTTACCCGCCTTTTGGGAACCGCTGCCGTAGCTCTCGCGCTTGGCGCATGTTCAAGCACTGGTGGAGGCGAACTCCCGACCGCTGTTGCTGGCGCGCAGGCATCTGCTTCGACAGAGGATTATATCCTTGGTCCGCTTGACCAGATCACCGTCCATGTGTGGCGCAATCCCGAATTGAGCGCCGAGGACATTCAGGTACGCCCCGATGGACGGATCACAATCCCGCTGGTGCGTGACATGGTCGCAGTCGGCAAATCTCCGACCCAGCTCGAAGGCGACATCGCCAAGGTGCTCGAGGAATATATCGAGCAGCCGATCGTTTCGGTGATCGTCAATGAATTCAATGGCGCGCTGCCTCAGCAAATCCGTATCGTCGGCTCGGGCGCTCAGCCTGCCGCTCTGCCTTACCGCGCCAATATGACGTTGCTCGACGCAATGATCGCTGTTGGCGGTCTGGGCGAGTTTGCCGCGGGCAACCGCGCAACGCTCACGCGGTTTGATCCACGTTCCAAGCAGAACAAGATCTACCGCGTCCGGCTCAAGGACCTGCTCAACAAGGGTGATGCCAGCGCCAATGTTGCGCTCAAGCCCGGCGACACCATCTCCATCCCGGAGAGCCGCTTCTAAGGGGCGCGCGCGAATATGAGCGAGATCATCGAAGAACTGCGCATTGCGCTTTATTCCGTCTGGAACCGCCGCTGGATAGCGATTGCGGTTGCTTGGGCGGTGTGCCTGATTGGCTGGCTGGTGGTCGCAATGATCCCCAACTCTTACGAATCCAAGGCGCGCATCTATGTCGATGTTGACGATGTATTGAGCGAACAGCTCGGCATTGCGGGGGACGGCAAAGAAGAGATCATGAAGGTGCGCCAGACACTGGTGAGCGCCAAGAACCTCGAAAAGGTGATCACCTCAACCAAGCTGGGCGAGCAGATCACTGAACGCACACAACTCGAATCCGCCATCCTCGCGCTTGAGGAAAAGGTCGAAGTCAGCAGCGAGCAAGACAATCTGTTCCAGATCACTGCCACCGTGGCCAAGAGCGATCTGAGCGATGCAGAGAACGCTGTCCTCGCGCGCAATGTGGTCCAAAAGCTGCTCGATATCTTCCGCGAAGAGCACATTTCCGGAAACCGCGCAGACATCAACAAAGCGATCACCGAGCTGGATGAGCAGCTCAACGAGCGCAAGGAAGAGCTCGAAGCGGCCGAGCAGCGCAGGCTCGAATTCGAGTCGGAGTATCCCGAGCTGATCGGCGGCTCCGATACTTTATCGGGACGGGTTCAGCAGGCGCGCACCGAAATGCGCGATATCGACGCCGACCTTGCGGCGGCACAAAGCTCATTGGCTGCGATCAACGGACAACTTGCGAATACTCCCAAGACGATTGTCGGTGGTCCCAGTGATAACCCGAGCAGCCCGCGCGCTGCATTGCTGCAGGCGCAATCGCAATTGGCCGAGCTGCGCTCTCGCGGCCTCAAGGACGGGCATCCTGATGTTCGCGCGACCGAGAAACAGATTGGAATCCTGCAACGCCAGGTTGCAGCGGCAGGGCCCGAAGTGCTCACCGGCTCGCCTAATCCCGCTTATTCGTCGCTGCTTGCAATCCGGGCTGACCGTCAGGCGGGCGTTGAAGCGCTCCAGGCGCGCCGTGCGGCTCTGCAATCGACCATTGCGTCGTTGATGGCCAGTCAGGCGAGCGAGCCTGCTGTCGCCGCCGAAGCCAACCGCATCAGCCGCGATTACGATGTGCTTAGCCAAAACTACGAGAAACTGCTTCAGGACCGCGAAGCGATCCGCACGCGCGGCGAGGTTGATGACACCTCGAGCCAGTTCAAGTTCGACCTGATCGATCCGCCGGTTGTGCCTCAAAAGCCGGCTGCGCCCAATCGTCCGCTGCTGCTGTTTGGTGTGCTTATCGTTGGTCTCGGCGTCGGTGCAGGCGCTGCCTATGGCCTTAGCCAGCTGCGCTCTACCTATGCGACACCTCAGCGGCTTGAACGTGGCTTTGATCTGCCCGTCATTGGCTCGATCTCATTGACCATTTCCGATGCTGCAAAAGCGTTTGAGCGTCGCCGGTTGAAGCAATTCGCTGGCGCGACCGCAGGCCTGTTTGCGGTGTTCGTGGTCTTGTTGGCGATTGAGTTCGTCTCCGTTGGAACGGTCGCTTGAGGAGACAGCCATGACAAAACAAGGCAAAATCAACCGGGCACAAGGTCGTAAGCGCGCTCCAAAGCGGATTTCGCTGCTCGAGCGGGCCGATGCAGCGTTCGGGCTTGAGAAGCTGGGTACGGCTGCTGTCCCGGGCAATCTGCGCGAAGTGGAGCCGCGGGTTCCGCGCGCTGTGCGTCGTGCTGCCGAGGCGGTGCAAAGGCCCTTCGCCGAAGCTGCGCCGGATGTGGCGTCACCCGAACCGGCCTATAAAGCAGCGCCAGCGCGTGAAACACCGTCACAGCCAGTCGACCGCGCGGTCAGGCTGAGAGGCCCGTTTCAGGAAATCGACCGCTACGCCTTGCGCGAGGAGGGCATTCTGGTGCCGGAAGATCCGGTTACGGGTCTGCTCGAAGAGTTCCGGATTGTGAAGCGCGAGCTGATCGCCGATGCGCGCGCCAGCGATGATCCGCTCGCACGCCGCATTCTGGTCTGCTCGCCGCTCCCGCGTGAGGGCAAGACCTATTGCGCGATCAATCTCGCAATTGCGCTCGCCGCCGAACGCGATGTTGAAGTGCTTCTAGTGGACGCCGATGTGCTCAATCCGTCGGTTCCCTCGCGCCTTGGCATTTCCTCGGGTCCGGGCCTGATGGATTGCCTCGCTGACAAGGGGCAGCGCCCCGAAGATTTGGCGATGGCGACCGATATTGATGGCTTGTTCGTGCTTTCCGCCGGATCGAGCAGTGTTCGCGATGCCGAATACCTTGCCAGCGCCCACACCGCAGATGTCCTCGATCGACTGACGCGCGGGGCGCCCAACCGTTTTGTAATTTTCGACACCCCACCTGCATTGGCTGCATCCCCCGCAGCAGAATTGGCCGCGCATGTCGGTCAAGCCTTGTTGGTGGTGCGTGCCGATGAAACCAGCCGAGCCGCGTTGGAAGACGCGCAGCAGCTCTTGTCGGCCTGTCCCGACATCAAGCTGTTGCTCAACGCAGCCCGGTTCAGCCCGTCCGGTCGCCAGTTCGGCGATTACGGCGAAAGGGAGCAATGATCATGCGTCATTTCCGCAAGACCACTCTGCTTGGACTGATCGCAGCCGCTGGCGCTCTGCCAGCGATGCCAGCCATGGCACAGGACGACGACGATTCGGGTCGTGGCACGACCGTGCAGCCCTATATCGAGGTCAATCAGGTGCTAAGCGCTGAACTGACCCCGGGCGATGATCTCGTGACCTTCACCCAGATCGCCACCGGTACAGATATCAACACGCAGGGGCGCAACCTCAACGCATCGGTCTCGATCCGGTACGAGCGCAACATCAGCTATGGCGATGATGCCATCGACACCGACCGGGTCAGCGGTATTGCCCGTGGCTCGCTTACAGTCGTGCCCCGCGCGGTCACGCTCGAAGCTGGCGCATTGGCATCGCGCACGCGGGTCGATGGCGGTGGCGGTGTTTCCGTCAATCCTCTAGTCGCCGAAGATGCCGAAAGCCGGATCTACAGCGGCTATATCGGACCGGCATTTGCAACGCAGCTTGGTTCGGTCGATCTGACCGGCAATGCGCGGGTCGGCTATAATCGCTTTGAAACCGACAACGCATTGTTCGATGCCAATGGCGACCCGATCGATGTGTTTGACGATTCGATCGTCTATTCTGGCCAGATCACCGCTGGCACACGCCCCGGCGATCCGCTGCCAGTTGGCGTTGCGGTCACCGCTGGCGGCTTTCAAGAAGACATCTCAAACCTCGATCAGCGCATCCGTGACGTTTTCGTGCGCGGCGATGTCACCATTCCATTGACCGAGAACTTCGCGGTGGTTGGCGGCGTCGGATATGAAGATGTCGAGGTTTCGAGCCGCGACGCGGTTCGTGATATCAACGGCGATCCTGTGCGGGACGCCAATGGCCGTTTCGTCACCGACAGCTCGGTTCCGCGCCAGATCGCATTTGAAAGCGATGGCCTGATCTGGGATGTCGGCGTTGTCTGGAACCCCAGCCGCCGCACCTCGCTCTCTGCCAGAGTTGGCGAGCGCTACGGCGATACGACCTATTATGGCAACCTGTCTTATGTTCCGAACAGCCGCAGCGCGTTCAATGTCTCCGTCTATGACGGCCTGACCGGCTACGGCGGCGCATTGGGTACCTCGCTTGCTGGCCTGTCGAACGACTTTCAGGTTTTGCGCGATCCGATCACCGGAGACTTTGGTGGCCAGATTGCCGATGCCGGCAGTGCTGGCCTCGACGGGACGCTCGGTTCGATCCGCTCGGCTGCGTTCCGCAACCAAGGCGTTGGGGCAAGCTATCAGCGCCAGATCGGCGGTCTGACGGCAGCGATTGGCGGCGGGTACAACCGCCGCGAGTTTATCGCTGCTCAGGGCACAGTGCTTGAGGCAATCGATGGTGTCACTGACGAGAACTACTACGTCGCAGGCGCTCTCAGCGCAGGTGCCGGACGCAGTGGCCGCGTTGCCGCCAATGTCTATGCCAACTGGTTCGACGCAGGAGAGGATGGCGGCGATGTCACGGCTTACGGCGCATCGGCGGCTTATAACCGCGCGCTCACCAGAAAGCTCTCGGCCCGCGCCGCGCTCGGTGTCGACTACATCGAAAGCAGTTTCACCGACGATGACTTCGCTGTCGCCAGCGCATTGCTTGGCTTGCGCTACGATTTCTGACCCACGGAGCCACACACATGTACGATCAATATTACGGCTTTCGCGGACGCCCGTTTCAGCTGACGCCTGACCCGCAATTCTATTTCGAGAGCGCGAGCCATCGAAAGGCGATGTCCTATCTGGGCTATGGCCTTAATCAGGGTGAAGGCTTCATCGTCATCACCGGCGAGGTTGGCGCGGGCAAATCGACCCTGGTCGCGCATCTGATGGAGCGGGTTGATCCCGATGCTCTGACAGTCGCACAAGTGGTTACGAGCGCGTTGGACGGAGAGGAGCTGATCCACTTCGTCGCGCAGAGCTTTGGTCTCGATGTAAAGGCACATGACAAGGCGGGTGCCTTGGGTGCGATTGAGCGCTTTTTGCAAGACGAAGCGCGCGCCGGTCGCCGTTGTCTCCTGATCGTAGACGAGTGCCAAAATCTCGATCTCAACGCACTCGAAGAGCTGCGGATGCTCTCTAACTTCCAACTCGGCGCACACCCACTGCTGCAAAGCTTGCTGTTGGGTCAGCCCGAATTCCGGCGCACTCTTGCGCAGCACCCTGATCTTGACCAATTGCGTCAGCGGATCATCGCTTCGCACCATCTTGAGGCGCTCGATGCGGATGAAGTTGAGGACTATATCCTCCACCGCCTCAGCCACGTGGGTTGGGACGGCAATCCGCAACTGGGCGAGAGACTTCTTCCGGCGCTGTTCGAGCAGACCGACGGCATTCCGCGCCGGGTCAACCAGGTTATGAACCGCCTGCTTTTGCTCGGCGCAATCGAAGAGCAGGATACTCTAAGCGTTGAAATGCTTAGTGCTGTGATTGAAGAAATGGCCTCCGATCAAAACCGCGGATCGAGCGCCAAACCAAGCCCGCTTAGCATTGAACCGGAATCCGCAACGTCGGAGCCGGTCGAAGATGCGGGGATCGACAGCGTGCCGGCGACTGAGGTCGCAGCACTGCTTGCGCAGCGTGATGCTCGCACAGCAGAACTTGAGGCGGCTTTGAGCGAGCTTCAGGCCGCTGGTGCACCGCAAGAACACGTCCTCGAACTGGCTGCAGAGGCGGGGGTGGAAGCCGTGTCAGAACCATTGATTACAGGGAATGACGCCGATCAAAGCGAAGCGCTTGCTCGTATTGAACAGCGGCTTGAAGAGCAGGAGCAAAGTTTGCGCCATGTGCTCTCCATGCTGATCGAATGGCTCGAGGATGACGCGCCGCGCGAGGTTGCCTGATCATGTCCAATCCTGACCGATCCCCGATCGTCAACGGCCTCTCGGTCGATGTCGAGGACTGGTTTCAAGTCGGCGCGTTCGAGAATGTGATCGAGCGCGGCGATTGGGATGCCATCAAGACCCGCGTGGAAAGCAATGTCGACCGGATCATCGATCTCTTCGCAGAGGCTGACGTGAAGGGGACCTTCTTCACGCTGGGCTGGGTTGCCAAGCGCCACCCTACCATGATCCGCCGGATCGCCGAAGCCGGCCACGAGATCGCCAGCCATGGCTATGACCATGCGCGTGTTTTTACCTTCGAGCGCGCAGAATTTGCCGAGGACATTCGGATTGCCCGCGAAATACTTGAGGATTGCTCGGGCCAGAAAGTCATCGGCTATCGCGCGCCGAGCTTTTCCATCGACCAGCGCACGCCTTGGGCGTTCCTCGAACTCGCAAAGCAGGGCTATGTCTATTCGTCCAGCGTCGCGCCGGTTGCGCACGACCATTATGGTTGGCCGCAGGCTCCACGCTTTGCGTTTCGCCCGATCCCGTGGTCGGAGATCATCGAGATTCCGGTCACGACCGCCATGCTCGGCGGCAAGCGTGTCGCAGCAGGCGGGGGCGGGTTCTTTCGCGTTCTGCCCTATGCTTTTTCACGCTGGGCCATCCGGCAAGTGAACCGGCGCGAGGAGCGACCGGCGGTGTTCTATTTCCACCCGTGGGAGATCGACCCCGATCAGCCGCGCGTGCCCAATGCGCCGATGCGCTCGAAGTTTCGGCACTACACCGGGCTCGAGAAAATGGCGGGCAAGCTGGGCGATCTGGTGCACGAATTCCGTTGGGGGCGGATGGATATGCTTGCCGAGCGTGTGCGCAAAAGTGCTGTTGACCTCCCGATTGCAGAGGACGTTGAAGAGGAAGCGGCGTGAACGCTCCGATAAACACCACGCACCGGGTCAGCACCGCCGACTTGCACGACAAGGCACAAGTCGAACGGATCGAAGCCTTTGTCGCCGAACGCCGCGCGAGCCTGTTTCACCGGCCCGCATGGTTGCTGGCTGTAGAGCGCGGAACCGGACAAAAGGCTGGTGGCTTGATCGCGGAGCAGCTTGGAGTTGTGACCGGGTGGCTTCCGTTGACCCATGTGCGCTCGCTCCTGCTTCCGCCCGCGCTTGTATCGAGCGGTTTTGGCGTAGGTGGAGGAATCTGTGCCGAGAACGCGAAAGCTGCCGAGGCCCTCGCGCGCGCGGCGGAGCGTTTTGCCACCACCAACAGTTTCTCCAGCGTGGAACTGCGCGGCGGACCTATCCCCGAAGGCTGGAGCCAATGGGACGACAAGCATTGCGGCTTTGAACGGTCCTTGGCCGAGGATGATGAAGCCGAATTGCTGGCTATCCCGCGCAAGGCCCGCGCCGAGGTTCGCAAGGGCCTCAAATTCGGTCTGCCGGTAAAGGTGGGGCGCAGCGACGCTGATCTGGCGGCGCACTATGCCGTCTACAGCGAGAGTGTACGCAATCTTGGTACGCCGGTTTTCCCGAAATCGCTGTTCGCCAAAATGCTCGCTGCATTTCCGGACAGCAGCGACATCCTCACCGTCTTCAAAGACGGAGCGCCGATTGCGAGCGTTTTGTCGTTCTATCACGACGGGGCAGTCATGCCGTTCTGGGGCGGGGGCACCTTCGCCGCGCGCGCAGCCCGCGCCAACGAATTGATGTATTACGAGCTGATGCTGCACGCCCGAAAGCGCGGCATGAAGCGGTTCGACTTTGGTCGCTCAAAAACCGGCAGTGGGCCTTACAGTTTCAAGAAAAACTGGGGGTTCGAGCCTGTTCCGCTGACCTATGGCGAATGGACCGCTCCGGGTGCCGAGGCGCGCGATATTGACCCGACCAATGAAAGCTATGGCAGCAAGATCGACCTTTGGAAGAAGCTGCCTCTACGTATCGCCAATCTGGTCGGGCCGCATATTGCGCGCGGGCTCGCATAGGGGCGCGGGCTGTGGGAGACATCCTATTCCTTGCGCATCGCGTGCCGTTTCCACCCAATCGCGGCGACAAGATTCGCTCGCATCACTTGCTGCGAAAGCTGTCGAGTTTGGGCCGCGTCCATGTCGGGTGCTTTGCCGAGAATGACGAAGACCGCGCAGGCGAGGGTGAGCTTTTGCAGGTCGCCGCCTCCTATCGCATCGTCAACCGATCCAAGCCCTTGGTGCTCGCCGGGCTAGAGGCCGTGGCCGCTGGAAAGCCGGTCAGCCTGACAGCGTTTCACAGCGCGCGATTGGAGCGGTGGGTCGAAGAAACTTTGGCCGAAAAGCCAATCGACACCATCGTCATCTTCTCCGGCCAAATGGGGCAATACGTGCCCGAGAGCTTTGCCGGACGGGTCGTGATTGACCTGTGCGATGTCGATAGCGCGAAGTTTGAAGGCTATGCCGAGGCGGGCGAGCGTGTCTGGCTCAATGCGCGCGAGGGGCGTTTGCTGGCGTGCGAGGAAGAGCGCTTGGGTCGCCGCGCCGATGCGACGATCCTCATCACCGAAGCGGAAGCTGCGCTGTATCGTGGGCGGTTGCAGTTTCCCTCAATGGTCAATGTGCAACCGATCGGAAACGGGATTGACGCGGCGTTCTTCGATCCGGCGAATATCGAGCCGAACGCGCAGATTGCGCAAGAGCCGGGGCCGCATTTCGTCTTCACCGGACAGATGGATTACCGCCCCAACGAGCAAGCCGCATTGTGGGCGATCGAGACCTTCCTGCCGCGTATCTGCGAGGCCTATCCGACCGCGCAGTTCCATATCGTGGGCCGTAGCCCGACTGCGGCGCTCACTGCGCATCGGGACACAGACGGCGTGCACGTCTGGGGCGAAGTCCCCGATGTCCGTCCGTTCGTGGCTGCCGCTGACTGCGTGCTTGCGCCTCTGCTGATCGCGCGCGGTGTGCAGAACAAGGTGCTCGAAGCCATGGCGATGGCCAAGCCGGTCCTCCTCACACCGGAAGCCGCTACCGGCATTGCCGCGCGCGACGGCGAGCATTGGCTGGTATGCGAGGCGGATGCGGAGGCGATGGCCAAGAGGTTCAAAGCTCTATGGACCAAGCGTGGCGATGGCGGAGAATTGGGCTCAGCGGCGCGTCAGTTTGTGCTCGATCATCATGTCTGGGACGCCATGCTCGCCCCGCTCGAAACACTGGTAAGCGAGGTGGCGCGCAATGCCGCTTGAGGCCACCCTTCAATCGCTGCGGGAGCGCGGGTTAGTGGATCGCATTGTGCCCGCATGGCGCGCGTCGCTTGCTGCGCTCGGTGTTGCTGTGCTCGGCCTGATGCTGATCACAGCGCGCGAATGGGGCGAGATGTTTCACCAATGGTGGGATATCGACACTTACAACCACATCCTGCTGATCCCGTTTATCATCGCATGGCTGGTTTCGATGAAGCTCGGCGAGTTGGCGAAAGTGAAACCGCGCCCCTGGCTTCCCGGTCTTGGACTGGTGGCAGCCGGTCTGGCGCTGTGGCTTATCGGGCGTGCCACCGACATCAACCTGATCGCCCACGCCGGAGCGGTTGGGGCGGTGCAGGGCGCTATTGTAGCGGTGCTTGGGCCGAGGATCTCGCTGATCCTGGCCTTGCCGCTGTGCTTTATGGTCTTCTTCGTTCCGTTCGGCGACGAATTGATCCCGGCCTTGCAGGGGATCACCGCCGAGATCGCCATCGTGCTGACGCTGGCCAGCGGGGTGCAGGCTGTGATCGACGGGATCTATATCGACACGCTGGTCGGTCTGTTTATCGTCGCCGAGGCTTGCTCGGGCGTGAAGTTCCTGATCGCGATGGTTACCTTGGCTGTGCTGGTGTGCTTCACCCGATTTGAAAGCTGGTACCGCCGCGCAGCATTCCTCGCCGCCGCGATTGTTATACCGATTCTCGCCAATGGCGTGCGAGCATGGGGCACAATATACATCGCGCAGAGCCAGGGCGTCGAATTCGCCGCCGGCTTTGATCACATCTTCTATGGCTGGATTTTCTTTGCCGTCGTGGTCGTCATTCTTCTCGGCGCGGCATGGCGCTTTTTCGAGCGCGAGCCGGAAGAGGAAGGCTGGACCAATACCGACTTGTCGCAATGGGGTTGGCTTGAGCGTATTGAGGGGGAAGGGGTCAATCCCGGCCTGATCCTTGGCGCGACCGCTGCCATGGCGCTGACCGCTACGATCCTCGCCGCGATTGTCTCTCCTGCGGCGATAAGCTAGGCGCCGCGCGCTATGTGCGGCATTGCCGGAATCTTTCACGCCGAAACGGCAAAGCCTGTTGATCCCGCGCGTATCGAGGCGATGTGCGATGCGATGGTCCATCGCGGGCCCGACGGATCGGGCGTTTGGGCCGCGCTAGGCATAGGGCTGGGCCACCGCCGCCTTTCGATCATTGACCTTGAAGGCTCGCCGCAACCCATGCTGTCGGCAGATGGACGTGCGGTGATCGCCTTCAATGGCGAGATCTACAATTTCCGCCAATTGCGCAGCGAGTTGGAGCAGGGCGGGGCAAAGTTCCGCACCCAAGGCGACACCGAAGTGATCCTTGCCGCTTGGCAGCGCTGGGGCGTCGATTGCCTTGAGCGGTTGGATGGCATGTTCGCCTTTGCGCTGTACGATCTCGACAAACGACAGCTGTTTCTGGCGCGCGACCGGTTTGGGGTGAAGCCCTTGTTTCTGGCCCGGACCAGGGATGGCGGGCTGGCCTTCGCATCGGAGCTAAAGGGGCTGCTCACCTTGCAGGACCTCCCGCGACAGGTCGATCCGCAAGCGCTCGATGCGTATCTGGCGTGGGGCTATGTCCCTGATAGCCATTCCATTCTGGCGGGCGTCGAGAAGCTGCCTGCAGGGCATTTCTGGCTTCTGGAACAAGGCCAATCGCTTGGCGCTCCCAGAAGCTGGTGGGACATTGATTTTTCCGAACGCGAAACCGGAAGTGAAGCCGAGCTTTCAGAGCAATTGCATCACTTGATGCGCGAAGCGGTGCAATCCCGCATGGTCGCGGACGTGCAATTGGGGGCGTTCCTCTCGGGCGGGGTCGACTCCTCCAGCGTTGTTGCGCTGATGAGCGAGGCCAGCAGCGAGCCGGTGCGCACCTGCTCAATCGGCTTTGATGTCGAGGCTATGGACGAGACCAGCTATGCCCGTCAGATCGCAGAGAAATTCGGGACTGCGCATCAGGCTCGCACTGTAGGTCAGGACGACTTCGGGGCCATCGACGCGCTCGCGGATATGTTCGACGAACCCTTCGCCGATGCATCTGCATTGCCGACATGGCGCGTGTGCCAATTGGCGCGCGAGCAAGTCACCGTCGCTCTGTCTGGGGACGGAGCGGACGAAGCATTCGCAGGCTATCGCCGACAAGTGTTCCACCATAATGAGGAGCGGGTGCGATCGTTGTTGCCAGCTGCACTGCGCGGCCCGCTGTTTGGCGGACTTGGCCGCGTCTGGCCCAAGGCCGATTGGGCGCCGCGACCACTGCGCGCCAAGTCGACATTGCTCGCTCTCGCTGAAAGCGGGGACGAGGGCTATGCGCGCGGCCTTTCGGTTGCAACCCCCGACGCAAGGCGCGCGCTATACTCTGATAGCTTTTCGCGGCAATTGGGTTCGCACCGTGCCGAGGACGAGTTGATTGGCCTCATGCGCAACGCTCCGGCGCGCAGCGGGTTAGACTGCGCACAATATGCCGATCTCAAGTTCTGGTTACCGGGCGATATTCTAACCAAGGTTGATCGCACCAGCATGGCCGTCAGCCTCGAAGCACGAGAGCCGCTGCTCGATCACCGTCTTGTTGAATTTGCCGCGCGGCTGCCGGAGGCGCTTCGCGTGAATGGTGCGACCGGCAAGTATCTAATGAAGAAGTCGATGGAGCGCTATTTGCCTGGCGATATTCTCTACCGTCCAAAACAGGGTTTCGTGACGCCGATTGCGCAATGGCTTCGAGGGCCGCTTGCCCAAGAGGCCCGCAGCATCGCGAATAGCCCGTCGTTAGGCCAAACCGGATACTTTGACAAAGGGGCGTTAAACCGTCTTTCAGAGGACCACATTGCCGGGCGGGCGGACCATTCACGAATCATCTGGCAATTGCTGATGCTTGATAAATCACTGCATAATCTTGGTGTAAGTGGCTGAGTTAGAGTGCAATTCGACCAAAAACCTTCGAAATTTGGCCCAATCTGAGACTCCGGGTGTCTGATAACCAAATATTAGGGTTTGCTATCTCCCGCTGTGACGGGCAACATTCTCTCCATCAAAGCCGAGGGTCTTTGACTTCGCGTGGTAACCCCAACTGTCACGCGAAGACCGGGTCGCAGCGGAGTATTTAGTGATGGACAGTGGGGTAAACAGTGCGATTGAGTTGACGGGCGACGTAGAATTGCTCGCAGAAAGCACGTTACACGCTTCAATTCCTCAGGGTCTCTTTGACCTTAACGAGCTGGATGTCCTTTATGAGGATCAGTCCGCAGCTCTTTGGACTTTTATCAATCCCGAAGAGCGTCCGAGTTTCACGCCTTCCATGCTCGAAGATTTCGAGACATGGCAGCGTCTGATTGCGGGTGGTTTTGGTCCCGATAAGGTGCCGCTGCGCTATTTGATATTGGGCAGCCGCTCTCCGGATGTGTTCTGCTTTGGCGGGGACCTTGACCTCTTTCAGCGTTTGATCCGCGAACGGAACCGCGAAGGCCTGGTCAGCTATGGCCACCGCTGTTGCGCTATTCTGGATCGGAACATTCGCACGCTGGGCATTCCGATGCTGACCGTCGGCCTTGTTCAGGGCGCTGCTTTGGGTGGCGGGTTCGAGGCATTGCTCTCGTTCGATTACATCGTAGCCGAAAAGCAATCGACCTTTGGCCTGCCTGAAATCATGTTCGGCCTCTATCCTGGGATGGGTGCGCACGCTTTGCTGTCCCGCAAACTCGGCAGCGCTATGGCAGACCGGATTATCGTTTCTAATGAAACGTTTACCGCGCAGCAAATGTATGACCTTGGGATTGTCCATCATTTGGCCGAGCCGGGTGAGGGTCTCAATGCTACGCGCGATTTTATCAAGAAATCGGAACGCCGTCATGCTGGCCTTGTCGGGTCGCGTCAGGCGATCAAGCAGGTGTGGCAGCTGGAACTTGCCGAACTCAACCGGATCACTGAAATGTGGGCCGACACTGCCCTGAAACTGCGCGAGCAGGATTTGAAGGTAATGAGCCGTCTGGTCGCTGCGCAGGGTCGCTTGGCAGAGCGTATCAACGCAGCCTAACTCGACTCGGCTGCACCCACCTCACCATGGCCTAGCGCCATATACTCTTCGCTTTGCATTTCGTTGAGCCGGCTTGCTGTGCGTTCGAACTCAAACGAGCCGTCGCCAGACAGGTAAAGTTCGTCCGGATCAGCAGCTGCGGTGGCGAACAGCTTCACCCGGTTCTCGTAAAGAGCGTCGATCAGGGTGACAAAACGAGCGGCTTCGTTGCGCTGATCGGGGCCCATTAGAGGGATGCCAACCAAGATCACTGTGTGAAACGCCCGTGCAACCGCGAGATAATCGGGCGCCCCCCGTGCTTCGCCGCAAAGCCGCTTGAAGCTGAAAACGCCGACACCTTTGAGCGATTTTGGCACGTGTAGTGTCCGGTTGCCGCCGACATTCAGCTCACTTGATGGCACGTTTGCGGCATCTTCGGGCGCGAAGTCTGTGAGTCGAAAGAACGCTTCACGCACTTTCTCGGTTGCGTCATCGCCAAGCGGCGTGTGCCACGTATCCAACCCGCCTATGCGATCGAGCCGGTAGTCTGAGGGTCCATTGAGTCCCACGACATCCAACTCGTTTTCGATCAGGTCGATAAACGGCAGAAAGTGCTCGCGGTTGAGGCCGTCTTTGTACAGGTCGCTTGGCGGTCGGTTTGAGGTGGTGATCACCGTGACGTTCTGCTCGCGTATAAGCTGGGTGAACAAGCGGCTCATAATCATCGCATCGGCCGAGTTGTTGACTACCATCTCGTCAAAGGCGAGGCATCGCACGTCTTCGGCCAAACCTGCCGCAACCACCGGGATCGGATCGCCGCCATGGGTCTTGCGCGCCTCGCGCATCGCGGCGTGGACCTCCTGCATAAAAGCATGAAAGTGGACGCGCCGCTTTTCGTTAATCGCCAGCGTGTCGTGGAACAGGTCCATCAGCATGCTTTTGCCACGCCCGACACCGCCCCACATATAGACCCCTTGCGCGCGCTCCGGTCCCTTGCCGAACCACTTTGAGAGCAATCCGCTGCTTTGCTCGGCCTCAAGCTCCTTTTGCAGCGCATCAAGCCGCAAGGCCGCACCGCGTTGATCGGGGTCGGGACGCAGCTCGTCGCTTTCAATCAACTGCTCGTATCGGCTGAGCAGTCCTGTCAAAGGAGCGTTCCAGCCATCGGATCAGCCACGCGGTTTCATCTTGCGCACGATGCCTGAATAGCTCGCCACAACATCGTCGCCTTGGACGCATTGACCGCGCAGGAACAGCATCCGGCCCGTCTCACGCACAATCTCGGTCACGGCGTCGAGCGGGCGCGATGGATCGCCTGCTCCCACAAACTGGGTTGAGAGCTCGACGGTTACCGATGGCCCGGCATCGCCGCTGCCATTGACATGCATCGTCGCGAACAATGCGATGTCGGTCAGGCCAAGGATCGTCGCGCCATGAATGTTGTCGCCCAGATTGGTGTGACGCCGCTCCGGGAACATCCGCAAGCGGCAGAGCGCTCCTTCGCCGCGCACCTGCATCTCGCCCAACACCGCGGTGTTGTACCGCGTCGGATCGGCCATGTTCCAGCTGTACCAACCGTCTTCTCCGCCAGCCTCTTCGGGAGACAGGGCATGGTAGTCAAAGGGCAGATCGGAATGCACGTGCGTCATTAGATCGGACCTATAAGCTTGAACGGGCTTTGCAAGCGCACCTTGAAATTCGAGCGTTATTGCAGAGCATGACGCAATGAGGGTGGGTACCTAGGGCTTCAAATCGGGGCCGCAAATCGACTGCTTGGTTTAGCGCGGTTCATTACAACCCTTGAAAAAGGGGGCGTAGTCTCAACAGCGAAAAATCCACTTATGCGATGAATCACTTTCCAGCTTTGGATTCACTCTCAGGAACAAATAGTCCTTACCTTCAAAGCGGAATGTATCCGTCATGTCTCTCGAGCTTTTCCAATCCCAATGTCCAGGAGAGCCATCGTTCGCTTCACCATACACCATAAAGAGACGATTCATCATCGTCCTGATTGGTGTAGAGCCGTTCTTTACAATGGTCTCGCTGTTAGCGGATAAGTAAAACCAACCCTGTGTCTCATATTTATATTTGTATTTCCCACCGTCGCTTCCGTACCCGGTGTTTGTTCGAATCAGGAAACGGATTGGCCTAGAGCAATCGTTCTCGATCTTTACAAAAGCCATTCTGGCTTGCGCTGAAAGAGGCTGATGAGTGAAGGTTAGCGAAGCAGTGAGCACCAATGCCGAAGCCAGTAACGTACGGAACAAAGCCAAGAGAACTCTCCTATCAACACATGCCCCATGGACAAGCTTGCCTAGCATAAGTGCGCCCGGTGTCAGTTATCTGAACGACAATGTCCTACTAGATCGCGCGCTCCGCCATCATCTTCTTGGTTTCGGCGATTGCCTTGGCGGGCGAGAGGCCCTTTGGGCAGACATTCGCGCAATTCATGATCGTGTGGCAGCGATAGAGGCGGAACGGGTCCTCCAGATCATCGAGCCGCTCTCCGGTCATCTCGTCGCGGCTGTCGGCGAGCCAGCGATAGGCTTGCAATAGGATCGCAGGCCCCAGGAACTTGTCCGAATTCCACCAATAGCTCGGGCACGAGGTCGAGCAACACGCGCACAGGATGCACTCGTAAAGCCCATCAAGCTGCTCGCGCTGTTCGGGCGATTGCAAACGTTCCTTGCCAGACGGCGTGGTCGAGACCGTCTGAAGCCATGGCCGGATCGAAGCGTATTGCGCGTAGAAATGGGTGAAGTCGGGCACAAGGTCCTTGATCACTTCCATATGCGGCAATGGCGTGATGCGCACTTCACCCTTCAGGTCTTCGATTGAAGTGGTGCAGGCGAGGCCATTTTTGCCGTTCATGTTCATGGCGCAAGACCCGCAAATGCCCTCACGGCACGAACGGCGGAAGGTCAACGTCGGATCGACCTCGTTCTTGATCTTGAAGAGCGCATCAAGGACCATCGGGCCGCACTCATCAAGGTCGATTTCGAACTTGTCATAGCGCGGGTTCTTTCCGCTATCGGGATCGTAGCGATAGATCTTGAACTTCTTGACGCGATTGCCGGACGACGTGTGGACCGCACCCGACTTGCTGATTTTTGAATTTGCAGGAAGCGTGAAGGTCGCCATTGTGCGTAATCCCGATTTCGTTTGTCACCTATCTAACGCCTTGGCCATGCGAGGCAAGCGCGCGGATGTTGCGATGTACCGCACAACCCGTGCAGCGGACGCAGAGCGCGAGTTTGGGGGCGAGTGCCTTTGAGACATGGACCACATGTTACACGGTCCTAGAGCACTTTCCGACCATTCTGGATCGCCCTGATCGCGTCAGGAAGTTCGCTGGACAGGAGTGGCGTGCAGCGGGGACTTGGTTGCCCCCGCAATCGCCGCGACGAAGCCAGCGGGCTTCCTGACGCAGTCATGCAGGGGCGGGCCAATTTTGGCCCAGCACTGCGTCGCGAGCAAAAAGTCTCGTG
>JBCCOF010000028.1:0-24267 GCA_039025455.1 Pseudomonadota bacterium
CTGTTTTTGTCGGGTGTCATCCTGATGGTCCAGGCGGTGACCTATCAGCACATTATTCAGGGATTTTTCAGCAGTATCACGGGCAATGGAATCGACTACCAATCGTCTCCCAGAATGGGCCTGATGCGGGCACAAGGTTCGTTTGCCCACCCGATCCAGGCCGGCGTTTTTCTGGCTAGCTTTCTATCGCTCTATTGGCTTGCGGGGTTTAAGTTCTGGGTGAAAATCTCCGGCGCGCTCGCAGCCATGTTGAGCTTCGCCACTGTCAGCTCGGTTACGTTGTTGGCTCTCGCCTTTGGAATAGCCCTATTGGTCTATCATTGGCTGACCGAATTGGTCGTCAATATCACCTGGCGCTTGCTCTTCATTTTCTCGGGCTTGTTCATCTTCGCAGCTGAAATCGGCACCAGCAGCGGCACCTTTGGCCTGCTCATGCGGTTTGGATCACTGAACGCGGTAAGCGCTTATGCCCGGATCAACATCTGGAAATATGGCAGTGAGAATGTGGCGCAGAATCCATGGTTTGGCCTTGGATATGCAGACTGGGACCGACCAATTTGGATGGTCGATTCGGTGGACAATTATTGGCTGTTAACTGCCATGAGATTCGGCATTCCAGCGGTTTTCTTTTTGGGGCTCGCGGCGTTCCTGGCAATCATGATGCTTATGCGCAGAACCATGACCTCTTCTTACGTAGAAGCACGTTTCGAGCGCGGGGTCGCAATCGCAACCGGAATTTTCACCCTTTCGATTGTTTCCGCGTCGATCTGGCTCCAGCCTCAAGTTTGGTACTTCATGCTGTTGGGTATTGCCGTCAGTCTCGCGACAGCAGCGCGGCCGATCCCGCGTGGGTCAATCCGCGCACCGTTGCCTGACCCGGACACCCTTAACCTGCAACATCCACTAGAATCAGCTCATCCGCGTCCGTCTTGAGCAGGAACGGCTTGTCGATCCCTGAAATGTCGCCAGCCACTGCCAAGTCCCCGTCCGCGTCAAAGTCAATCAGCCCTGGGCGCGGATTGCCGTAGCGCGGTTCGAGTGCGGTACCTGTCATATTGGCAACCGGCAGGTTCGCTTCTGGCCGGAAGCGTTGATATTCTCGGACATCGATCTTGGTGCCAATGGCGCTGTTGTTCGGGACATTAGCGATGAAGTCTTGATCGCGTTGCCAAGGCTTCAGCCAGTCGGTCAGCGGCTTCATTGTAACGCCGGTCGCAAGCGCATTTGCCAGGATCGAGTTGAGAGGAATGCCCGTGGTCGTCTCTGCATAGGTGGTGAATGCAAAGCCTGTTTCGATCGGGTTTCCGATCAACCTCCAATCGGGCAAATCGCTTTGCGCTTCTTGAAATTCAACAGGCGTGAAGTCTCTGCCGTCCGGGTTCGATGTGGCGATCGGCACCCATGTATCGAAGCCTTGAACGAATGGCACAT
Source organism: Pseudomonadota bacterium (assembly GCA_039025455.1). Lineage (GTDB taxonomy): Bacteria > Pseudomonadota > Alphaproteobacteria > Sphingomonadales > Sphingomonadaceae > Erythrobacter. Next base: position 1,432 of record JBCCOF010000028.1, read on the forward strand.
CGATTAAACTGGGTGTGCCGGTGATCGTGCCACCGATCTGTTGCGCGAAGGCTTCGATTGTCACACCTTGCCAATTCGCGAACCAGAAATTGCTTAGATCAACCGCGCCCTGAATGAAGACAGGGGCGACATAGTTGCCCATATTGTCTGCTCCACCCAACGTATCGCGTTCAGGCGCATAGGCGGGCAAAAGCAGGCTATCCGAGAAGGTAAAGTCTGTTTGCAGTCCATGGCCGGGAGAGATCAGACCCACGGCGTAAACGGAAGAGGTCATTGCGATAAAGTTGGTAAAGTCGACGTCGCCCACAACGCTGCTGCTGCTGGGGCCGGTGCCTTGCAAATAGACCCCTTGAGCGTCGCCGATGATGACCATCCCGTCAGATGAAACCCCATCGAAAGTGAAGTCTTGAACGGTGGACTGCAGAGCGTCGGCATGAGTACCGCTACCAACAAGGGCGGGGCGGAAATTGGTTGGCCCCGAATTGTCAAAGGTGTTCGCATCAGTCCATTTGCCCCAGTCAGCGACGAAACGCACGTGAGGGGTCGAGGGGCTGGGCGCATCCACTTGTTCGATGACGAAGGTCTCCCCGACATCCAAGGGACGAATGTGCGTCCCCTCATCAATCCCTTGCGAGTGAAACTGGTAACCGGATTTGTCGAAGACGCCGGGCGCACTGCCTCGATGCCAGCTTCGAATGATGGTTGTTCGGCTGGGGTCTGATGAATTTGCATCCAGTTGTTGGGAGTTAAAGTCATAGGTTCCGGCATGACGCGCCAATCGACCAACCGGTAGGTCGTCTTCAGTCAATCCGGATGAAGATATCGCTTGCCATCCGCCGCCAATATCGACCTCGATTTCCTTCCGGCTTTGATAGAGCGCACTTCTGCGCGCGGTAAAGCCTGCATGGAATTGATTATCGAAGCTCGACCCCGCATAATTTCCGTAGCTGAAGAAAATGCTGTCCGACCAATTCCCGTAGAAGAAAGTGCGATCAGCGGTCAGGACCATTGGGTGGCTGCCCAGGCTCGATCCCACAGCCCCTGGCTCAAAGGCGCGGCCCATATTCTGGAACGAGCTGTCGGAGATATTCATCGCCAATCCAGCAGAGTCCCGCGCGGCAATGCGCAGCCTTCCCATATAGACCTGGCTGGTGATGAGGTCATCGTCCGCTTGCGCCTGATGACGGGCACGGCTGTGCGAAGACGGGTGCGACATGAAAAGCGCTCGCTGGGCGCTGAAATTGCTGCCAGCTGTGTCAATATAGTGAAGGTCAGCCAGGTCGACTTGCTCAAAGTGATCATCAAGTGTCGAGCAGGTCGGGAAGATGATCGTGTCGTCGAGCGTTAGATCGCCTGTCAGTTGACTGGAGCTGAGAGATATCCGGCCATCGATCCAGCCTCGCAAGAGCGGGTCGGTCGTAAAGGCATTGCCGATTGTCAGGTTGTCATAATTCCCGGGATATTTGTTGCTGTCTATGTCGACCGCAAAGCGTGCGGGGCCAAAGAGGACAGCCCTGTTTCCGCCACTCCAAAAGGCAAATTCACGCTCCATCTCCGGATAGGGCATTAAGCCGACTCGGTCTTGCGCTTCGGTGGAAGCAACAACTCCGATTTGGGTCACCATTGAAAAACCGTCATGGGCTTTGAACGTGTCGGCGGACAACGCGATTGAGCCATCGGTTATGCGAGTGCGGCAGCGCCCCGCACCCCCGAAAAACAGTGCGCCGATTGCGCCGGTATGGCTGGTTTTGACGGTGTCAGCAACAAAGGTCTTGTTCGGCGCACAGACGGGCCACGAACTGGGAGCGACCTGTGGGTTGCGGACCATCCGTAAGTCGCAGATGTGAAACTTTTTGCCAATGTCGGCCGGAATATTGCCAAATCCAATGCCGGTCGCTGCGTCACCTGCGCCGGTCTTTTGCCTCCAAACGATCAGGTGATACCAGTGTTTTGAATTGATGATGCCGAGGTCGCGGTACTCGGCGTCAAACGGTTGGCCAGGGCCGTGAACAGTCGAAATTCCAGTAATTTCACCGGCTGAATTGTGTAGGAATGTAAATGCGAAGCTGGGATTGCCTGACCCGCGAATTTCGATGCGGCCATCGGTTGTTGCCTCGGTGATCGCTACAATCGCCTCGTAACGAATGACGTCACCCGGCGAAGCGCCGCTTGCTGCTAAACCGGACGTGTTGTGAAACTGGTTTTGCGTGGCCGATGTAAGGACAACGCCTCCGCCGGTGCCCGAGAAGATGTCTGGCTCGTTGTGTTGGCTGGCATAAGCGACGCTACCGCTAAGGTGGGCAGCATCGCCTGGTTGATGTGGGGCCGCCGGGTCATCCCATGCTGCCGAAAAGTAGGTTTCCGGCCCTTCCAAAGCTTGGCCGACGAACCGTCCTGCACTGTCAAAGCACAGGCGTTCTTCATTAGCAGCGCATCGCACGAATCCATCGGGCGCGCGGCGGAAACGCCCTTCGCTGGCTGTGTAGTCCTGAACGATGGGCAGTGCGGTAAATCCCTCGGATACCCCCGCATTGCCCAGACCGGTGAGCGCGAGCGCGGGTAATCCGGCTGCACCCATAAGAAAGGACCGGCGCGACATTGCCGAGCGTGAAACGGAGATTCCTAGGTCCAGCATTAGCCAAGCCCCACGATATTTGTTGCAGTGCTTCCGGTCGCCCGGATCGCTCGAACACGGACAGGCAAAATTGAACCGTCAGGCAGATTGGCCAGGGTCACATCGGCGTCGCTGTCGACTGCACGCAGAACGAGATCACCGCCCGTTCCGATAAAAAGTGCTTTGACGGCGACCGGCAGGTCTGCCGAATCATCAGGGGTAACTGCGAACGCACTCTTGGCTGGAGCAGCAAGGCTATCGCTGAAGTGTTCAAATGGGTCGATTGGCATTGGGGACTCCTTGGTAAGCGAGTCGTCAAATAACCAATATGGTTCGTGTAGGAAACAGATTATCCCATTTTCAGTATTCTATCTGCGCGGATTGGCGATTTATGGCCAGTCGCTCGGGTGAATTTCAGTAGGTCAGTTCTGCAAAACGAAAACACAGTTCTCTTTGTCCCGACGCGCCAGCTTATATCCCGCTGACTGGAGAGCGCGCACAGTTCCTCTGACCCTCAGCAATGGAGCCGGCGAGTCAAACTCGACACAAAGAACGCGCGGGTGGATGCCGCTTTCAAGCATGCTGGATAACACGCGCCCCCAACTGCCTTCGATGTCGATCTTGAGCAATTCAATCTGCTCGTGCCCCAGCTTCTTCATGATAGTCTCGATGGTGAAGCAGTCAGCTTCAAAAAAGCTGTCGGTGCCATGCAGGTTGTCGACAAACCAATTGGCATGGCTTTGGTCATGCGGAGCGTGGAACCGGATCGTTTGGTCGCAATCGAGCATGCCCCAGGGGTGGAAGGTCACGCGCCCTTGGTTCTCGCGCTCCATATACTCGATCGAATTGGGCGTCGGGTCAAAGCTGTGGACCTTCATCCCCTTTTTCTCAGCAATTTCGAAATCGAAGGTCGCGTCTTGGCCAACTCCGCCACAATAGGCGATGGTGCCGGGCTGAATATCCTTGAGTACCCACCAAGCAGCATGTCCTTCGCCAAAGCGTTCGAACTCATAATTGCCGGCATCAATCTGCGTGCGCAGCCAAGCTCTCGAAACAAGCCGATTGGCCCTTCGCCACATTCTGCCCGCAAGGACCTTCACCATAATTCGATCTGTCCTGAACCGCTTGGGGCAACGCCCGACTGTTGGGGCACCATGCTTGCCAAGAGACAGGTCACTTTGCCACCGGAATCATTAGCAAATGACGATTTGATCACAGAATAAGCGCATTCGGTTCCGACCGCCCGGCGAGGATTGCAACTTTCGGGACCCGGCAATAGGACCGAGTTAAAGAATGTGAGAGAGGTGATATTCTCTTCGGTTCGAGGCGCCGTCCATTGCGCTGTTTGATAACATCAAGTGCGGAAAGGCCCGCTGGACATGGATTCTGCGACGCTGTCTCACAAATCGAGCCCAAACAAGCTGTCGCGAATGTGGCGGCTGGTGCGCTCCGCGCTGGATCCGCGTGCCTGGCTCCATTTGTTCAAAATCGTCAACTACTACAATTACTCCCATGTCGAGCCGATGCGCTCCGTCACATTTGCGGGTGCGCGCAATGTTAGCCCGGACTCAGTGTTTCAAAATCCAGATCGGATATCGATCGGACACCGCGTCAGGATTGGATCGCGCTGCCATATCTGGGCTGGTCCAAGTCAGGGCCGCATCCGTATCGGAGACGATGTGCTGTTCGGGCCCGAGGTATTGCTGACCGCTGCGAGCTACAGATATGATCTGGGCCATCCGGTCACCGACCAGCCCATGGCCGAAGGCGATATCTTTATCGGCAACGATGTTTGGCTCGCGACCCGTGCGGTCATACTTCCTGGTACAACAATCGGCGACGGTTCAATTGTCGCATCGGGAGCCGTGGTGAGAGGTGATTTCCCAGCGATGAGCGTGATCGCCGGATCGCCGGCCAAGATCGTGAGTCAGCGCGTTGTCAAAGAGGCTGGCCACGATGACTCAGGTTCGATCCAGTCGAACGGGGATTAAAGCCGCGCCTGAACGAATTGCTTGGCTACAACTTTGAGATTGTACCGGTCGATATCGACTTGGCGCTTTTGAGGGATGCGTCCCATCAATGCAGCCGTAACGGAGAATGTAGAATGGCGGCTGTGCAGCAGCCAATCGCACCGCGATAGCGCCACCATATCAATCAAGGCATTGTGCGCTTCTACCACTGGATCTGAAAATCCCTCGGACGAAAAATGCAGAGCCGTGCTGTCATGGGCGAGGCTCTTTTCGATCGTCATGACGTGGGGGAACCGCTCGAGAATGGCCGATTGCGCCTCGGCGCTGTCAGTTGCCAGAAATATGCGTGCCTCCGCCTCTCGTTGAGCCAATTGCTCCAGCGCGGAAATGATCTTTGCGAGCGGCACTTTGCGATCTGTGAACCGGATATGGACGCCAATCACCGGTGCGCTTTGATCGGCGAAAATCGCGTCAACCTGTTCGTTGACCTTCGCCACTGGCCTAAAGTGCTGCGCGAGCAGTTCGCTGGTTACCTCGGAGAGGCTTTTACCGGCAAACTGCGGAAGTGACTTCATCCGGCGTTTCAAGCGTTCAAGCTTGGGCAGGTACGACCAGAAAACACCGACCCGCTCGTCGGGGTCCTCTCCGGTCAAGTCGATCGAGAGCTTTCGATAAAGCAATGGATCCTGATGCTGATTGGGAAATTCCCGTCGAATAACGTCTACTGGCTGCTCGGTCATGCGGCCAGACCACAAGGCAGGCGCGACGTCTATCGCGTCGTCAAAAACCGAAAGATCGCCCATCTCGCTTGCATCGAACAGCAAAGGGTAGAGATTCTCGCCAGCCTCAACATACATACCATCACGCCAGTCGATATAGGGCGCGCGTTTGTTGAGGCGGGCAAGGACGATCCCGGTTATGGCAGAGAGCATACGGTTGCCCAGGCCACCTTTGGCTTTAATGATCAGCGCTTTACCGGGGCCTTCAGTCATTTTCCTGCTCGATGTTAGGCGAGACAAAGCAATTGCTGCTGTGTTTCAAAGCGAATCCCTGTTCTCTGTTTTGCCCAGCTGCGCGAGCAGTCCGCGCTGTGGGTCGTATCCATATGCCCATAAGCGAGGCTGGGCCGCAATCCGCGCATTGGCTTTGCCCAAGAGTTTAAGGCGGGTGCGCCAGCGTCCAAACACTGCACCGACGACAAATCGTCCTGCTGCGGCGATCCAGATCAAAGCAACGGCGCAAACAACAGCGGCAGAGCGCCAATGACGCCTTGCAAATTCAACTATACCGGCGACGCGATACAGATTGCGGCGTGGTGAGAACGCCTCTCCATGTCCCGCATCATGGACTCCCCGCGCCCCCGCGACGCGCCAGAATGAATGCCCACGTTGCGCCAGCCGGTAAAACAGGTCGACTTCTTCGCAATAGAGAAAGAACCTCTCGTCGAGACCGCCGACTTCATCCCACGCAGACTTACGAAACATCACAAAGCCCCCCATCAGCACATCGACCATGCTGTCTCTTTGCAGATCAGCGCTGGGCGGGTTTGCATTGTTCGAGCGCCCGATGGCGGTGCTAAGCAAATCGGTAAGCGACGGGATGATGAGCGCGTTTCCCGTGTCCGGAATACCCGACTTGTCCAGACTGACCCCGCCCCAAGCGGCGGCATCGGCGTGCTCCTCGCTCGCCGTGACAAGCGCATCAATCGCGCCTGGTGCCAGCACCATATCCGGGTTCAACAAAAGGTAGAGATCGGCGAGCGCGTGTTGTGCGAGCCAGTTATTGCCCGCGGCAAAACCAATATTGCCCCGGCTTTGTATGATTTTGACTTCGGGGAAATTTTCGGAGACCACTGCCTCCGTCGAGCCATCGCCATTGTCGACCAACAAAATCTCGAACGACTGCTTTGTTGAAGCCGGGCCAATCGCCTGGATACACTCTGCGATCAGTTCAGCAGAATGATAGGCCACAATGAAAATTGAAAGCCGCGGAGATTGTATGATCGGCTCATCAGCTCCATCCGTCAGCGATAAGTCTTGCACTTGATCTGAATGCGTCTGCCCGCGCGCGATCGAGGTCACAGTTCACGCGCCCCTAAATCGCGTTCCCAGATGATCGCGGCAGACTTCCTGCCAGAATGTCGCGCGCGAAGCCTTGCTGCCGCTTTGATCGCTAAATATGCGACGATATCCAAAATGGAGGCGCCGTTTTTCAGCGCGAGCCGCAAGTCCCCCGGCGTGTTTGACCCGTCATAATGCGCGCTTGGATAATCTCGCCGAATTTCTTCATTGCCAAGGCGACGGCGCGCTTCAACTCTGATCTGGTCGAGGGCTCGCCTGGGAGGTGAGACAGTAAACCAGACTGGATCGCCAGCCTCATTGGCGGCGACATTGCGGCGCTCTTCTTCGGTAAAGCGCGAATAGACCCAGATGTCGTCCCCGGTCACGTGCGGGAAATCGCCGATCTTTTTATACCCTTCCTCAGAGAGTCCGAAGCACCCTGAACCGACCATGCTGCGCGTCACGTAGGGTTGCGTCATCCAGACGCGGTAATAGGCGCGGATGAACCAGTTGGATTGGGACAGGTCCATCTTGATGGCGGGCGAAGCTGCCATCACGCCTGGTTGCTTCAGGGTGTTAACAACCGCTTCAAGAGCGGGGTATCCGCATTGAACATCAGCATCGAGATAGATCCGCGGGAAGTGCTCTGCCTCGCGGTTGGCTTTGTTCATTGCTTTCGATTTGGAGCCCTCGGGAATATCGAGCACGAGAGCTTCGGGGCAAGTCGCGCGGGCGATTTCGACAGTCCGATCCTTGCATCCGTTCGCAGCGACAATAATCTGCATCTTGTGATCGTGCGGTGCCTGTTCCAGCACCGTGTTCAAACAGCGCGCGATCACCGCTTCTTCGTTGTAAGCGGGGATGATGACAGTGAACGGCGGCGTGTTTGACATGCTCTTTCGCAAGGGCTCGTTGATGAACGTTTTCAGGCTCCCGGACGTTGACCTTGCGATATGATGCTGCTCGCCCGCTCGCCACCTCAAGCGGCGTGGGCCTGCTCAAATAGCAAAATGCCGTTTAGTCGCGACCGTATTCGTAATAGCCGTATTGGTAATCGTAGCTCTGACCTGCTTCCAGGGCACGATACTTGGTCAGAATAATTCCGAGGATATTCCCGCCAGCCGAGCGAACCCGGCGGACCGCCGATCTGGCTTGACCGAACTGGACCTTGTTGGCTTCGAGCACAAAGATCGTCGCGTCCACCGATCGTGACAGCAGCGGAGCATCCGCAAGTCCCATGACCGGCGAGCTATCGATCAGCACCAGCGAGTATTCCTTGCGGCATTTCTCGACAAAATCGCGCATCTGTTGAGATGCCATGACTTCGGTTGGGTTCGGACTGATCGAACCGACCGGCAGAATTTCGAGATTCTCGTGCATGCCTTTGACAACAGCAGATTGCAGATCGGTATGCCCAAGAACGACTTCGACCGTGCCTGCCTGCGGTCTTTCGATATCCAAGAGACGCGCAACGGAGGGGCGCCTAAGGTCGCAATCGATCAACAGCGTCTTGCGGCCAAGACTTGCAAACAACTCAGCGAGGATGACGGCTGTTGTCGTCTTGCCTTCGGCCGCCTGACTGCTCGTAAGCTGGATCACATTCTGATTGCGTGACAAGCTGAAATCGATCGACGACCGGATCGAGGCATAGGCCTCCATGAGAGCGCTAAACCGGTTGGTGCCTTCGGCGGCGAGATCACGGTCCTCCACGAATGGTGTGTGACCAAGAAGCGGTAGACCGAACTTGTTCTCAACGTCATCAAGCGAGCGGATGCGGTCATCGAATGTCTCGCGCAGCACGGCCAGACCACCTGCCAGCGCAATCCCGAAGACGAGCGCCAGACCCATATTTCGAAGCAGGCTCGGGGCGACCGGGACGGTTGGCACAGTGGCCGAGTCGAGCTTGGTCAGCTTCCCGCTTTCGGCGTTCGTGGCTGTGTTGACTGTGTTGTACCGGTCCAGCAGCGCACGAAGCCGGTCGCGCAATGCCTGAGCTTCGCGTTCGAGCACGCCGAAACCAACCTGGCTATCCTGTTCGGCGAGTGTTTCGCCCTTTACCGAACCCAACTCGCCTTGCAGAGCCTGCTCCTGATTACGCGCGACGACATACGCGTTGCGCACGGTCGCTTTGATATCCGCAGTGGTGCGAGTGATCTGTTGGTCAAGGATCGAAATCTGTTCCTTGACGTTCACGATCGCCGGGAATTCGTCATTGTAGCGCTGACGAAGCTCGGACAATTCTGTCTGCAGCAATGCCCGGTCGCTCACCAGCTTTTGCAAGACAGGGTTGCCTTGAACTTCCGGCAGTTGTCCGGCTGGAAGGTTCTGGATTGACCGCCAGCGTTGCTCTGCCTCGATGCGCCGTGCCCGCGCTTCGGAAACGCGCTGGTTAATGCTTGCAAGATTGGCAGTGGTAAGTGTTATCGCGGTATCGCTTTCTTCGCCCATCGACTGCTGGACGACGATACCGCTGTTGCGGGCGTAGGAGTTGGCTTGGACCTCCGCGTCTTCAAGTCGCGAGCGAACCAGCTCGATCTGTTCCTGAAGATAATTCTTGGCGTAGTCGTTTTCTTCGATCTCGGTGCGCGTGTCCGATTCCGCGAAATTGTCAGCATAGGCATTGACAATCTCGGCCGCCAAAACCGGGTTTTCCGATGTGTAATTGATGACCAGAACAAAGTTGTCGCCGGATACGTCGACTGTCACGTTGTCCTTCAGACGCTCGGCCGCAATGTTCTGTTTGTCGAGCACCCATTGTTCATCGGTGCGATTGGGCGGGCGCCGCTCATCGATATCCTGACCTAACAGATCATACCGCTCGCCAAGATTCAGCTTTGCCGCGACCTCACCGGCCATTTTCCGGCTGCTGATGATCTCGACCTGAGTCATGAATTTCTCAGCCGCAGTGCGCGTGGCCATAACGCTCCGCATGGCTTGCTCTTCGGTGATGATTGTCCCGACCGGGTCAACAACAACCGAAGCGCTTGCCTGATAAGTCGGTGTGGTCAGCAAAGTGATCACAAAACCGGCGATCAGGGCAAGGCAGATCACAATCCCAACCAGCCACCGCTGGCGGAAAAGAACTCCGCGAATAGCGGAAACATCAATAAGTTGCTGGCGCGGCTGGTGCGCAACGAGCTGTCCGTCAGCTACGTAAGCATCAAGCCAGTTGCCACCACCCTGAGGATCGGGGGCCTGCACAATAGTACGGTCGTTCATTTTATCAGTTCAGTCCGGCGGTTGCGAATATTCCAAAGGCCGGGAGGGCTTGCAGCAGGTCTTGCCAGAAGACCGACAGACCATCTGTGCCCATGACGACACGGTCACCTGGTTCGAGAACCGGATCAAGCATGGTGCCTTCGCTGATCATGCCGTAATCGAACTTGGCAATCGACATCCCGTTTTCGGTCTCGCGGAACACAGCGAGTTGCTCGCGCTTGGCTGTGCGCTCCAACCCGCTAGCAAGAGCGATTGCGGATGAAAGGCGAGCGCCAGGCTGGAAAGCGTACACACCCGGTTGTTTCACGGAACCTTCAACGGTTACCAGATGCGAAGCGTATTCAGCGATATTCACGCTGACCATCGGAGTTTTCAAACCGACTTTGCCCAAACGCGCGGTCAGATCTTCTTCGAGCTGTTTTGCCGTCATGCCCGCAGCGGGGATTGAGCCAAGCAACGGCATCGACACGTTGCCTTCCACACCGATCTGTACGGTAGGGAGCGAGAAGTCTGGTTCGCGAAACACACTGATCGAGATTTTGTCTGAAGGGCGCAGAAGGTAACTTGTCGCCCTTTTGAAGCTGTAATTGGCTTGTCCAAGGGCCGGCACCGGTTCGATCGATGCCGCTCCAACCGCGGGCTCCGGGGTCGAAGCACAGCCTGACAGCGCAACCGCCGCCAAACCGGTAATTGAAACGAGAAAGCGATGCTTCGAATGTGTCACGTTGATCCCCCAGAAGGTTACGGGGAATTCCTTAGACATGGCTTCGCCGCAGCGCAACAGAGTTGCTTCGTAAAAGTTGCCCGTGACAGCTTTGGCACAAGTGGTGATTTTCTTGCCAGATGTACCTTAAAGAAAGCAGCCCTTGAACGTCCCATGTTCTTCGGCTCCGGCGTCAATTGCGATGCAAGCGAAGATCGTTATAGGACTTTGACGATCATGATGAACCTTCGCGACAAGCACTGATATGATTGCACCTGAACTAAGCGTGCTCAGCCTTGTCGCGGCCGGCATCTACGTGGGAGTGATCCTATCCTGCCTGATCGCGCTTGTTGCATCTGTTTTGAAACGGCAAGCACCCGGGCACTGGCGCGTATGGGCCTTGCTTGCAGTTTTTTTTGCAGTGCTGACAGTCTTGCGGCTGCTGGATCAAGAAGAGATTTGGCGCGATCAATTGCGTGATATGGCGCGCGGTAGCGAGCTTTATGAGAACCGCGTTGGTTACCAAATGCCCATTGTTGCCGGATTTGTGGTGCTTGCGTCATTCGGCGCGGTAGCATGGCTGGTGAAGTCGTTCCGGACCGCCATTGGCCGCCGCAACAAAGCAATTGTGATCGCGCAAGTCGGGGCGCTTGTAATGATGATTACATTTGCCCTCCGAATGATCTCCTACAGCCCGCTAGACCGGTTCCTTTATGGGCCGTTGAAGCTGAATTGGATTGGTGACATCGGATCGAGTCTTCTCGTGGCTGCTTGTGCGCTGGTCTATGCGTGGATTGTGATTAGCGAAGCGCGGTGGCGCCAACGCGGTTAGTCAAGCGCGACATCAAATTCCGTGCGTTTGCGCAATGATGGCGGCAATTTGCCGGCTCGTGGTGCCATCTCCGTAGGGATTGTGCGCTTGTGACATAGTGGCATAGGCGCGGCTGTCATCGAGCAGACGGTTCACCTGACCAGTGATCGCCTCGCGGTTGGCCCCCACCAGCAATGCCGTGCCCGCCGCAACCCCTTCCGGGCGCTCGGTCGTATCGCGCATGACGAGTACCGGTTTGCCAAGGCTCGGGGCCTCTTCCTGTATCCCGCCCGAATCGGTGAGCACAATCTCCGCCGCCTCCATCATCGCGACGAAATTGAGGTAATCGAGCGGCTCGATCAGCGCGATATTGTCGATCGCTGAGAGCGCCGGGCGCATGACTTCGGCGACATTGGGATTGGGGTGCATCGGGTAGATCAGCGCGGTGTCCTTGCGCGCGGCAGTGTCCTGAAGCGCGGCGGCAATCTCATGCATCCCCTGTCCGAAATTCTCGCGGCGATGCGCGGTCACGGCGACGATGCGCTTGCCCTTGAAGCGCTCTTTCAAAGGCGCAATCATCGGGGCGAGCGAAGGATCGGCGGCAATCTTGGTGCGCGCGGCTAGCAGCGCATCGATCACGGTGTTGCCGGTGATATGGATCGCCGCCTCGGGCACATTTTCGGCCCGAAGAGCCTGTGCGGCGTTCTGCGTCGGGGCGAAATGCAGGTCCGCGACCGCGCCGGTCACCTTGCGGTTCACTTCCTCTGGCCAAGGTGCGTAAATGTCGCCCGAGCGCAACCCCGCTTCGACATGGCCGACCGGTATACGCCTGAAATAGCACGCCAAAGTCGCCATCATTGTGGTCAGAGTGTCGCCATGGACCAGCACGCGGTCCGGCTGCTCATCGTCCAGCGCCTCGCCAAACCGGGTGATGATGCGCGCCGACAGAGCATCGAGGCTTTGGCCCGGCTGCATCAGGTCCAAGTCGATATCGGGCTCGATCCCCGCCATGCTCATCACCTGATCGAGCATTTCGCGGTGTTGCGCGGTGACAGCCACGCGCACGTCGCATTGATCGGCGTCGCGCAGGGCTTGGACCACCGGGAACATCTTGATCGCTTCGGGACGGGTCCCGAATGTCACCAATATCCGGGGGCGGCTCATCGGCGCATTCACCGTTTGAGCATGCCGCGCGTGTCGAACACCAGCTTGCCCGCGAGGTTTGCCGGCGTCAGATGTTTGAATGCGGTGTGATCGACCAGCACGACGATAATCTCGGCGGTGTCGAGCGCTTCGTCAAGCGTCGCAAGCTGCGCTCCCGTACCGGCAAAACCGGCTGGCAATTCTTCGGCAAAGGGTTCGACCACCATGATCCGCTGTCCACGGGTCCGCGCCAGACTGAGCGCGATTTCGAGCGCGGGGCTTTCGCGGAAGTCGTCGATATCGGGTTTGAAAGCGAGGCCGAGAAGCGCCACTTTCTCGCCGGGAACGGCATCGAGCAGGCCCCTGATGCGGCGCTCGGTGTAGGTCGCCTTGAAATCGTTCACTTCGCGCGCGGTGCGGATCAGCCGCGCGGTCTTGGGCGCGCTTGAGACAAGAAACCAGGGATCGACCGCGATGCAATGCCCGCCCACGCCGGGGCCGGGTTGAAGGATGTTGACGCGCGGATGGCGGTTGGCGAGCGCGATCACGTCCCACACATCGACGCCGAGATCGTCGGCTACAACGCTGAGTTCATTGGCAAAAGCGATGTTGACGTCGCGAAAGCTGTTCTCGACCAGCTTCACCGTTTCGGCGACGCGGGCATTGGTGGTCAGGCAGTCGCCCTCGACGAAGCTCGAATAAAGCGCGGTGGCCCGCTCGGCGCATTCGGGCGTGATCCCGCCGATCACGCGGTCATTCTGGACCAGCTCGCGCACGATCTTGCCCGGCAAAACCCTTTCGGGACAATAGGCTAGCGCGACATCGCCGCCTTGCTGCGAGCCGAACACCGGCAGCTTCAGATCGGGGCGCATTTCGGCGATAATCTGCGCGACCCGCTCGGTAGTGCCAACGGGCGATGTGCTTTCGACGATGATGCAGGCGCCCGGCAAAATCTTGGGCGCGATGGCGCGCGCAGCGCTTTCGACATAGCTTGTGTCCGGCTCGTTTTCGCCGGTTAGCGGGGTGGGCACTGCGATCATGTAGAAATGCGCGGCGGGGACCTCGGTCGAGGCGGTCAGGCGTTCTGAATCAATCGCTTCGCGAACCAGCCGGTCGAGATCGCGCTCTTCGATATGCACATCGCCTGCATTGACGGTTTCCACCACCTTTTCAGAGACATCCACCCCGCAGACATTCCAGCCATAACTCGCAAGCACGGCGGCGGTGGGCAGGCCGATATAGCCGAGCCCGATCACCGCGACCTGATGATCAGGGGCCGGTTGTATTGCGGCGTCCGGCCCGAAAGCTGTGGCGGTATCTAGGGGTGCATTCATCGATTCATTGCCTCGCGGATTTGAGCGGGATAATGAGCGCCAAGCCCTTAAAATCACGTTAGGGATAACCTGAAAATTGCCTGATTTCGGCTAAAAAAATCAATGGGGGACAAGGCGTTCCAAAAGCGACACAAGGTGAGACAAGTCGTATTAGCGCGCGGATAGGTTGTCCAATCGGGCGCTGAACGTCGCATTTTTGAGCGCGCATTCCAAATCACCGTGATAGGCTTCCGGATTCGATAAATTGCGCAACCGCCTGATTGAGCTGCTGCGCTTGGGCAGAAGCGGTTCGGTGCGCAACTTCGTGTTGCTCCAGCCCTTCGGCAATCCGCTTCGGCAATTCTTGCGCTGTTTCGGCAGTCAGAATGCCGGGCCGGTTTTTGAGATGGCGCACCGTTGCCAGCTGGTGATCGTTGCGATGCTCGCCCAGATCGGCGCGCCGGGCGAACAACAGGATGGGCTTTGAAAATCGCGCTGCCGTGAGCACTGTCCCGATGCCCGCATGGCTTACGATCAGGCGCGATTGCTGGACGAGGCTTTCAAACTCGTCCGGTGCGATTTTTACCCGCGCTTCCATATTCTTCGGCGCATAGGTGCCTTTGCCGGTCTGCGCGATCACAGGCATGTCGAGATCGGGCGCGAGCGCGTCCATCGCCTCAATCAGGCGGTCAAATCCCAATTGCATCCCTACGGTTACGAGGATCACAGAACCGCCCCGCGATATTTGGGCGCGGGATCGTTGCTCAGGTGCTCCCATTGCGTGAGGCATTCATGCGCCACCGTCTTTGACAGCTTGCCGCACATCGAAAGCTGTTCGCCATTGGCAACGCTGTCGATCCAGAGCGTTTTTGCTCCGACCATCCGGCCAAACAGGATGCAGAAGAAGCCCGGCGCTGCTCCAGTCGAAATCACAGTATCGGGGCGAAATTTCAGCACAATCCACGCAGCAACAACCGCACAGAGCGCTGATTTAAATGGCATATTCTGGTTGCAATCGGGCAGCGTCTCGACGCTGTCGATCCCGTGCTGCGCCGCAACCGCTGGCTCGGTTGTGGCAAAGCGGACCCGGTGCTGCTCCAATGTGGCGCGCAGGAGCATGATTTGCTCCCAGTGACCGCCACCCGACGCCACCGCCAAGACCTTTTTGGGTTTGCTGCTCATAGGTGTTTGCGCGTAGCGGTGTGCACCTAGTGTTGCAACGCACAAGGCAATGCGCGCGCTCTCCACTTGCCACGTCGCACCGCGCAGGCCAGAGAACAGCGCAGATTTTCGCGTAAGGGAGTGCGCAACGTGAACCAGTCGAACGGGCCGCTGACCGGCCTGAAAGTCATCGAGTTTTCCGGCATCGGCCCGGGGCCGCATGTCGCCATGCTGCTGGCCGATCTGGGCGCCGAGGTGGTCAAGATCGAACGGCCGGGCACGCAGGTGAGCAACCCAGTGGTCGAGCGCGCGCGTCACCGCGTAGAGGTCGATCTGAAGAGCGAAGAAGGCGTCCGGTTCTGCGCAGATGCGGCGATGAAAGCCGATGTGCTGATCGAGGGGTTTCGCCCCGGGGTGATGGAGCGGCTGGGGCTGGGGCCGGACAGCTTGCTCAATGCCAATCCCAAGCTCGTCTATGCCCGTATGACCGGCTGGGGACAGGAGGGGCCACTCTCACAGGCCGCCGGGCACGATATCAATTACATCGCAATAACGGGCGCGCTTTCGGCGGTTGGCAAGTCGGGCGAACCGGCGGTCCCACCACAAAATCTGGTCGGCGATTTCGGCGGCGGGTCGATGTATTGCGCCTTTGGCATTCTCGCCGCGCTGTACGAGCGCGAGAGGTCGGGCAAGGGTCAGGTTGTCGATGCGGCCATTGTCGATGGCGCCACCAGTTTGATGAGCTTTTTCTTCGGCGTGCGCGGACGGCCCTTTATCTCGGCCGAACGCGGCAAAGGCATGCTGGGCGGCGCGGCGCATTTTTATCGCTGCTTCGAATGCGCCGATGGCAAAGAGGTGTCGCTTGGCGCAATCGAGCCGCAATTCTACGCCGAGTTTCTCGCCAAGGCGGGTGTTCCAGCGCCGCTGGCCGAAGGTCAGATGAATCCTGCCAATTGGGATGA
This sequence comes from Pseudomonadota bacterium, assembly GCA_039025455.1. Classification (GTDB taxonomy): domain Bacteria; phylum Pseudomonadota; class Alphaproteobacteria; order Sphingomonadales; family Sphingomonadaceae; genus Erythrobacter. The sequence goes on from JBCCOF010000028.1 coordinate 17,388, forward strand.
CTATGCGGAGCAATTGGCCGCTATGTTCAAAACCAAAACCCAGGCCGAATGGGTCGAACTGCTCGAAGGAACGGATGCCTGTTTTGCGCCGGTGCTCGATATCGAGGAAGCGCGAGACCATCCGCATATGAAGGCACGCGATGTCTATGTGGAGCATGACGGCGAGTGGCACACCGCCCCTGCGCCGCGTTTCAGCCGGACGCCAGGCGCTGTGCGTTCAAGCGATCAGGACGGCGCGGCGGTGGTCGCCGGATGGGAGGGTTGATCTGATGGTGGGCAAATTCTTCGACGAGTGGCAGGTGGGTGAGGTGCTGGAGCACGATATTCGCCGCACCGTGACCGAGACCGACAATCTGTTGTTCTCGACCATGACGCACAATCCCCAGCCGCTGCATCTCGATGTCGAGGCGGCCAAGGAAAGCGGTTTCGGGCAGATTCTGGTGAATTCGACTTTCACCTTTGCGCTGCTCGTCGGATTGTCGGTGGGGGACACAACGCTCGGGACTTTGGTTGCCAATCTCGGCTTTGACAAAGTCGTGACGCCCAAGCCGGTCTTTATCGGCGACACCTTGCGTGCGCGCAGCGCGGTCAAGGAATTGCGCGAAAGCAAATCGCGCCCCGAAGCCGGAATCGTGACCTTCATCCACGAATTGCTCAACCAGCGCGACGAGGTCGTATGCCGCTGCGAACGCTCGGCTTTGTTGCAACGCTCGGCTTGACGCGACCCCCTTGCAAAGCGCAGAGATGCTTGCGGAGAGAGACGAGGGGAGGGCGCAGGATGCGCGCATGGAATAGACTCGCAATCGCGAGCGCATTGGGCTTGGCTTTGGCCGCGTGTAGCAGTGAGCCGGACCTTGATGCGTCCCAGACCGGCGATGGAACCGACACGATCGAACTCGCCGAATTTCCTGACCGACCCTATTGGGGCGACACCCACCTGCACACAGACAATTCGGTTGATGCCTTCGGCTTTGGCACAAGGCTCGGCCCCGAAGCTGCGCTTAGGTTCGCGTCCGGCGAAGAGGTGGAGGCGACCACCGGAGGCAAGGCCAAACTGGGGCGCCCGCTCGACTTTCTTGTGATTGCCGATCACTCCGATGGCCTTGGCGCGACGCGCCGTCTTTATGATGCGCCGCGCTGGTATGTGAACTGGGTCATCGGTGATGAAACCGTGCTGCGCTGGTACGACATGATGCACGAAAGCCCCGAGCAATCGACGGTGGCGGTCTCCGAGATTATCACTGCGGCTGCGAACGACACGCTGCCTCCGACCTTCAGCGACCCCGAGCAAGCGCGCGAAGGCACGGTCAATATCTGGAACACACAGCTTGGTCTTTTGGACCGCTACAACAAGCCAGGCGAATTCACTGCGCTTGCCGGTTACGAATGGACCGCCATGCCCGATGGCAACAACCTTCACCGGGTTGTGATGTTTCGCGACGGCAGCGACCGGACGAGCCAGACGCTCCCGTTTCCGGGGCTTGGCACATCGGCCGAAGGTTTGTGGGACCATATGGCGGCCTATGAAGAAAGCACTGGCGGCAAAGTTCTGGCGATCCCGCACAATTCCAACCTGTCCAATGGTCTGATGTTCGAAATGACACTGCCCGATGGCTCGCCCATGACTGCTGAATACGCCGCCAAACGCGCTGCGTACGAGCCGGTGGTCGAAGCGACCCAGATCAAGGGCGATAGTGAGGCTCACCCGTTCCTATCCCCCAATGACGAGATGGCCGGATTTGGCGTGAAAGGGTGGGAGCTGGGCAACCTCCCGCTTACCGCCAAGACAACCGACGATATGCTGGGCGGAAACTACATCCGCGAAGCATTGAAGCGTGGGCTGTCGCTGGAAGAGCAGCTCGGCGTGAACCCTTACGCCTTTGGCATGATCGGATCGACCGACAGCCATACATCGCTTGCGACAGGTGATGAGGACCAGTTCTACGGCAAGCACACCGGCAACGAGCCATCGTACAAAGACCGCGCCATGCAGGGGCAAAACCTTGGCACCCGGGTCGGGCGGTTCGGCTGGCATTATCTCGCGGGCGGCTATGCTGCGGCTTGGGCGCGGGGCAATACGCGCGCGGAAATCTTCGACGCCTTCGCCCGGCGCGAAGTCTACGCCACCACCGGTCCGCGCATGAGCGTGCGCGTCTTTGGCGGCTTCGACTTTCAAGCAGCCGACTGGGACGGGGATTGGGTGCGCAAAGGCTACACCAGCGGCGTGCCCATGGGCGGCGTCTTGAGCGACACAGGCTCCGCGCCGCGCTTTATGATCAGCGCTCTGAAAGACCCCGACGGGGCCAATCTTGACCGTGTTCAGGTCGTCAAAGGCTGGATCGACGCCTCGGGAGAATTGCGCGAACAGGTCTATGATGTGGAATGGAGCGACCGCGACGCGCGCGCTCGAGTTGGCGGCAAAGTCCCCGCAGTGGGCGACACGGTGAACCGCGAGGATGCGACCTACACCAATGACATTGGCGCGGCCGAATTGCGCAGCGTGTGGACCGACCCGGACTATGTCGCTGGACAGCGCGCGTTCTATTATGTGCGCGTGCTCGAAATTCCGACCCCGCGCTGGACCCTGTTCGATGCGGTGCGCTTTGGCATCAAGCTGGACGAAGACGCGATGGCCGATGCGGTTGCGCAGGAGCGGGCCTACACCTCGCCGATCTGGCTCCGGCCTGCAGGCGAGCAGCCGGATGCGCCAGCGGTGATGGAAGATCAGTGAGGTTTCCGGATTGGACCCGCGAACCGCTGGTCCACTTTCTCCTTGCTGGATTTGTGCTGTTCGTCGCGCTGACATGGGCGAGCGGCGGCAATGTCGATCCCGCCAGCCGGATCATAACCGTCGATGCCGACCGCAAAGTTCAGGTGGCGCTGCAATTCGAGCGCACCATGGGCCGCGCCCCGACCGATGCCGAGTTGGACGCGGCGATAGAGCGGTTCGTCCGCGACGAAGTTTTGTATCGCGAGGCTTTGCGGCTGGGGCTGGATCAGGGAGATGCTGTGGTGCGGCGGCGGCTGGTGACGAAGATGGACCTGTCGGCCAGCGCGGCGGCGGAAGCGGCTGAACCTGACGAAGCGGCGCTGCGCAGCTTTTTTGACGCGAACACGGCGCGCTATGCGGCCACGAGTGCGGTGAGCTTTGACCAGGTGTTTTTCGCCGATGAAAGCGCCGCGCGTGCCGCTTTGGCCGGTCTGGACACGCGCTCCGACTGGAAGCAAGCGGGCGAGTCGATCAGCCTGCCCGCCAGCGTCGATGGCCTCGCTCGCCAAGAATTGGTCACCCGCTTCGGTGCGCAATTTGCTGGCGATCTGGAGGGGCTGAAAGCAGGCGAGGCTTGGCAAGGGCCATTGCGCTCCGGCTTTGGTTGGCATCTGGTCCGGCTGCGCGAGCGTGGTGGCGGCGAGGCAAAGGCCTTCGAGGATGTTCGCGAACAGGTGGCCAATGACTGGCGCGCCGCCGAAATCGCCGCGCGCAAGGAGCGTGCCTTCGAAGTGCTGCGCGAAGGCTATCGGGTCGAGATCGCTGAATGATCCGCGTGATGCGTGTGCTTTTGCTCGGCTGGCTGACGCTGCTTTCCCCGTCTCTGGCCGCTCCGCTGTCGGCGGATGAATTGCGCCCTGCCGTCATCGAATTGACCGAGCGCGAGGCAGGGGAATGGACGCTGGAATGGAAGCTCCCCGTCGCCGCCATCCGCTCGGGCGAAGCGGGGCCGCTTGCTCAGCCGGTGATCCCGTCCAATTGCACCATGCAAGGCGAAGCGGTCCAGCGGGCTAGCCCAACGGCGCTTTTGGGCAGCGCGCGGCTGACCTGCGACGGCAGCCTTTCGGGCGAAGCATTCGGCCTCAGTGAACTCCTCGGCAGCGCGGACGCGATTGCGCGCATGGTCCCGCGCGACGGGGGCACCCAGACATTCCGCCTGACTGCCGAGGCCACCACCGCGACCATCGCCGGAGCGCCGGACCGCTGGCAAGTGGCGCGCGACTATTTCGTGATCGGTGCAGAGCATATCCTGTTCGGGTGGGACCATCTGCTGTTCGTGATCGCGCTCGTCCTGCTGGTGCGCGCGCCGTGGCCGGTGATCAAGGCGGCGACGGCTTTCACCATCGCGCATTCGATCACTCTGGTGGCGACGACGCTGGGTTATGCGGGCCTGCCGAGCCGCCCGGTCGAGGCGCTGATTGCGCTCTCGATTGTGTTCCTCGCGGTGGAATTGGCGAAGGCTTTACGCGAACCAGACCGCGAGACCTTCACCCGCCGCGCGCCGTGGCTGGTCGCCTTCGCATTCGGCTTGCTGCACGGTTTCGGTTTTGCGGGCGCGCTCGCGGATATCGGCTTGCCCCAGGGCGAAATCGCTGCGGCATTGATCGCGTTCAATCTGGGCGTTGAAGCGGGGCAATTGCTGGTGATCGCGGCGGTGCTCGCTGTGCTGGCGGGCATCCAGCGCGCATCGCCCACTATCGAAGCCCCCGCTCTGCGCGCGGCGACCTACGCGATGGGCATTATCGGAAGCTTCTGGCTGTTCGAGCGGGTGATCCTCTAACTCGTGAGCCCATCCCCACCAAGCGCCTGCCACAAGAGCACCCGCGCCCGCTGCGCCCGGCCCAGAGCCGCCGCCGCGCGCTCGCCGCTTGCATCGGCGGCGCGGCGCGCTTCGAGCACGGTGAGAAAATCGGCCAGCCCCGCGCGATAGCGGGTGTTCGCAAGCCCTGCGGCGCGCTGCAATTCGTCGCGCTCGCGCATCGCCAAAGCCGCTTCGTTGTCGCTCGCTTCGATCAGGCCATAGGCCGTCTCGGCATCGCCCAGCGCCTGAAACACCGCGCCGCGATAGCTGGCGAAGGCGAGTTTCTTGTTCGCCGCCGCCCCGTCAATCTCCGCGCCGATCCGCCCGAAATCGAGCAAAGGCCCCGCAATCCCTGCGGCGAGCGAGCCGACAATCGAATCCTCGTCAAAAAAGTTGGACGGATTGAAGGCAAGCAGCCCAACCACGGCGGACAGATTGATCGAGGGGAAACGCGCGCGTGCCGCCGCTGCCAGCTCTGAATCGGTGGCCGTCAGTTCTGAGGCTGCCGCGACCACATCGGGGCGGTTGGCTAGCAATTCGGAGGGCAGCGTAGCGGGTGCGGGCGCGGGCCGGGTGAAGGCAGCGTCCTGTTCGAGTGCGGCTGTGACCTGCGTTCCGGTCAATCCGGTCAAAGTCACCAGACGACCGACGATCCGCACACGCTCGCTATCAAGAGCGGCTTGGCGCGAGCGCGAGGCGCTGGCGGCGGCCTCTGCGCGCACCCGGTCAAAACCCGGCGCAATCCCCGCATCCTCGCGCACTTTGGCGAGCCGTGCGAGCTGCTGCGCGGCGGTGACATCTTCGTTGATCGAGGCCATGCGCGCTTCGAGCGTGCGCCAGTCGATCACGCTCCCGGCGATCTCCGAAAGCAGCGCCACGCGAACGCCCGCAGCCGAGGCATTGGCCGCGTCGATCCGCGCCACCGCCGCGCGTTTCTGCGCTTTGAGGCGACCGAACAGGTCGATGTCCCAGCTTGCCACCAGATTGGCCCCGTAGGAGACCTGTTCGGTGTCGATAAAGCCGCCTTGCGCTGCGCCTTCGCCGAACTGGTTGGGGTTGATGCGGGTGCCGGTGACCGCGGCTTCCGCGCTGACATTGGGCAGCCGGTTTGCCCCCGCGCCCCTTGCGCCGGCACGCGCGGCTTCGATCCGCGCGGCGGCTTCGGCTAGGCTGGGCGCTTGCTCGATCGCCTTGGCGGCAAGCTCGATATAGGCCGCGTCCTGGCTCGGCATAAGCGTGTCGAGCGAGGCGGCGGTCGCACCGTCAGGGGCGTAGAGATATTCGCTCGAAAGCTCGGGCGCAGGCGTTGCGATTTCGGGCACTGGCCCGGCGACGCACGCGCCCAAGGCGATGGTCAGCGTGAGGGCAGCGAAGGGACGGGTTAGGCGTCGCATCGGCTTATTCTCCGGCCTTTTCGGTCTTGGCCTTCTTGGGCTTCGACGACCCGTCGCGCGCGGGGATAAAGGCGTCGATCTGTTGGCCCACGCGAAAGCGGTCATCGGCTGGCAGGGCATAGATCACCTGAAGCACGCGCACATCCACGCGCTCGGCGGCGCTGTTGGTCAATTGCCGCTTGGGCACGACCTGCGGCTCGGCGCGCACGAATTTGGCTTTGACCTGCACATCGGCAGCGCCGCGCGGAGAGACCGTGGCCGCCGCGCCCAGCTTCACCCGCGATGCTTCGTTTTCGTCAATATCGACGCGCACATGCAGCGGCTGGGTCTGGCCCATCTGGATGAAGGGCTGGGAATTGCCGCCGCCCTGGGTCGCGATAAATTCGCCCGGGCGGATATTCACCGCGAGGATTTCGCCCGACATCGGCGCGCGCACGCTGGCGCGGCCAATCTCGGTCTGCGCGGTGCTGGCGACGGCCCGAGCGCTGTTCACTTGCGCCTGAGCGGAACGCAGCTGGGCGCGCGCTTGGGTAAGCTGGCTTTCGGCGATCCGCCTGCGCTCGCGCGCCGCTGCGGCATTGCCCTCGGCCTGAATGACTTCGGCGCGGCTGACGGCGGCGTCATCATCGATGTTACGATAGAGGGCGAGTTGCTGGTTTGCAGTGGTTTCGGCGGCGCGCGCTTCCCCGATTGCCGCCTGTGCCGCATTGATCGCGGCGTTGGCCTGACCCACAGCGGCTCTGGCATCGCCGACTTGCGCGCGGGTCTGCCCCAATTGCGCCTGCAAAGCGCGGGTGTCGATGGTGAACAGCACTTGGCCTTTCTCGACGCGGTCACCCGGCTGGACCAGCAAGTCGGTCACAAGCCCCGACAGCGCCGAGCCGATATCAACAAGCACGCTCGAAGGCTCGACCA
>JBCCOF010000029.1:0-24061 GCA_039025455.1 Pseudomonadota bacterium
GAATTCAGTTTCGCGCCCAGCCTATTTCTGCGGCATTGGCGTTGGCCGGAATGTCAGCGATCGCTTCGGTCACATTGAGGCTTTCACCGGGCGCAAGCTGCTTTTTGGCAGGGACGATCACCGAATCCTGCACCCGCCGATCGCGCTCGTCGCGGAAGACAACAAGCAGATTGGGCACCGCTACACTCTCGCGTCCGATATTGGTAATCGAGCCGCGCACCCGGAAAATTTCTTCCCCGTTTTCAAGTTCTTCGGTGCGCTGTTGCGGTTTCGGGAAATCCAGTTCGAGCTCTTCCTGACCGATCCCAAACGTCGGCTGCTCGATCGGGAACCAGTCGGGAAGGCCGTAATAGTTCACCGCCACAATTGTACCCGTCGCGAGCAATGCGAAAACACCTGCCGCGATCGACCACATCTTGATCGGGTTGCGGCGCGCGGTGAATGGCGGTGAATAGTCGAACTGCGACACCTCGCCATCGTCCGCATAATCGGACGAATAGTCTGCGCTGTAATCACTCTCAAAGTCGGTGTCGTACAGCTCGTCGGCTTCGCTTACGTAATCCGGAGTGTTTTCTTGCGCGAGCGGATCACTATCCGCGTCAAGTGCCGGCGGTTCGTCAGTCTCTTCCGGCACAAATGCTGAAATGCTGGACGGTTCCGGCTCGGGCTCTTCAACAGGTGCCGATTTTCCAAGCCCTCTCATCAGCGCTCTGCCCGCAATCCCTTCGGACGGGGCTTTGGGCGTCTGGGTTTCGCTAACCGGTGCCTCAGGAGGTTCGGTGGCTTTCGGCTCAGCCGTTTGCACAGGCGGAGGTGGTGCAGGAGGGGGCGGTGGAGTTGGCGCGACAGCGGGTTCGGGCGCGAGCTGTTTGGCTTCGATTGAAGCGTCGAGATCGAGCGGCTTTGGTTCCTGAAACCAGCTGTGCTTGCATTTGGCACAGCGGACAGTCCGACCCTCGCCACCAATGGCGGCTTCAGGAACGGCGTAACGCGTGTCGCATGCAGGGCAGGCAATAATCATGGTGACTTTGGCAATAGGCGAGGGTCCGCCCCAAACAAGTGCATGTCTGCTTCACAAAGGCGAATGACGGCTTTTTTCCACATTGCAGCGTCTCTATACAACAGAATGTGATGTTGTGCTTCCCCCGACACCGCCGCTGCGATAGGTGCGCCCGATGAACGAGCGCGCGAGCGAAATCGTGAAATTCGACAATGTCGGGCTGCGTTACGGCACCGATCCTGAAGTCCTGAGCGACTTAAGTTTCACGCTATTTCCGGGCAGTTTCTACTTTTTGACGGGTGCCAGCGGGGCGGGGAAAACGAGCATGCTGAAGCTCCTTTACCTCGCGCAGCGCCCATCGCGCGGGGCGATCCGCATGTTTGGCAAGGACATCATAACCCTGCCACGCACGCGCCTGCCTGATTTCCGACGGCGCCTTGGTGTGGTTTTTCAGGATTTTCGCCTGGTTCAGCATCTCTCTGCATTCGACAATGTGGCTCTGCCCTTGCGCTTGGCGGGTGCGAGCGAGGTGGATGTGGTGAAGCCGGTTTCCGACATGCTGGAATGGGTTGGCCTGTCGCATCGTGCTCAGGCGCAACCTGCGACGATGTCGGGCGGGGAACAGCAACGCGTTGCAATTGCACGCGCAGTCATTGCCCGCCCGCAATTGCTAATCGCAGACGAGCCGACCGGAAATGTCGATCCCGAAATGGCGCTCAAACTGCTGCGCTTGTTCGAGGCGCTAAACAAGCGCGTCGGGACAACCGTTGTCGTCGCGACCCACGATGTGCATTTGCTCAAGAAGGTGCCGCAGTCGCTGATCATGCGGCTCAACAAGGGCCAGCTTTCCGACCCGACTGGTGCCTTGCGCTATCCGCCGCGCGCCAGCACAGCGTCCAGTCCGGCGATGGAGGGGCCGCGATGAGCAGGAATTCTTCCGATGCCGCGCTTCCTCCCCAATCATCCAAGGCGACGGCGAAGGCGCTTGCCAAAGGCGGTGCCGGGCGGCTGAGCGGGAGTGTCGTTGCGCAGCTATTGCCGCAAAGCCGGTTTGGCGGTCCGATACCGTGGGTTATTGCGATACTGATCGCGCTGGTTGTCGTGGCAGCGGCAGGGGGCCTGTCACTGCGCAACCTCGCGGAGAATGCGCGCGCTGACCTGTCCGGTGCGCTGACTGTGCAGATCGTTGATGCCAATGCCGAAACGCGCGGCGAGCAGGCGCAGGCGGTGGCTGACGCGCTGGGCAATGAGCCATTGGTGCGCTCTGTCCGCGTTGTGCCCGAGGAAGAACTCAATCAATTGCTCGAACCATGGCTGGGAGCGGGCGCAAGCAGCGAGGATGTGCCGATCCCCGCGCTCATCGATGTCGAATTGACCCAGCGAGCGTCGCCTGACGAGATTGCACGGATAGACGCGATTGTCGCTCAAGCCGCGCCGTCAGCCCGCGTAGACGCGCAATCCGAGTGGCTCCAACCGGTCTATGAGGCGCTGTCCGCGTTGCAATATCTGGCGCTCGCCTTGATCGCTTTGGTTGCGATTGCCACCGCTTCGGCGGTGTGGCTGGCCGCACGCAGCGCGCTTTCAAATCATGGCGAGACGGTAGAGATCATTCACTTGCTTGGTGGAACCGACGCTCAGGTCACCCGCATCTTCCAACGCTCGGTGCTGCGCGAAGCAACGTTTGGCGCGCTTATCGGCCTTGTCCTCGGGGTGGTGGCCGTCTGGCTGCTGGGACAGCAATTTGCAGCTTTGGACAGCGGCATGGTGGCTGGCGGCGGTCTGGATTTAACCGACTGGTTGATCATTGCCGCGATACCGGTGGGCGGTGTGCTTCTGGCGCTGATCACAGGCCGCATCACCATTGCTTCGGCGCTGAAGGCGATGCTGTGATGCGGCGACTTATCTCTGCCATCGTCCTGATCTGGGGGCTCGGGTTCTTGTGGTTCACGGTTGCGTTGCCGCAGCCCGCGACGGGGGAAGAGACCACCGACGCTGTTATTGTGCCGACCGGCGGTGCGGGGCGGATCGCCCAAGGCCTAGAAGTGCTCAACCAAGGGCTGGCCGAGAATATGCTGGTCAGCGGTGTCGATCCCGAAGTCACTCAGGACGAGTTTGCCGCTGAGTTCGAAGTCGGCGCGGCGCAGATGGACTGCTGTGTCACATTGGGCTTTGCGGCGGTCGACACGCGCAGCAACGCTGCAGAAACCGCGCAGTGGGTTAAGCGCAACAATGTCCGCTCGCTCCGGCTGGTGACAACCGATTGGCATATGCGCCGCGCGGCATCCGAGCTGAATCGCACTCTGCCCAAAGACGTGACCGTCATCCGCGATGCGGTCCCGTCCGAGCCGAGCGTAGCGAGCCTGTTTCTCGAATATCACAAGCTGTTGGCAAGCCTCGCCGCGGGCCTGATCGATTATTGAGGTCAGTCTTGGCGATTGTGCGCAGCCTTCTGTTTTACCTGCTGTTTTACGGGTTCAGCGCGGTCTTAACCGTGGTGTCTGTGCTCGCGATTCCTTTCGGGCGCGGCGCCTTGCGGCGGGTGGTCGCGCTCTGGGGCGCATGGCATCGGTGGTGCGTGCAAAACCTGCTCGGAATACGCATCGTGGTCGAAGGACAGGTGCCCGACGAACCCATCCTGGTGGCGGTCAAGCATGAGAGCTTTTTCGAAGCGATTGATATGCCGCGCATGTTCAGCTTCCCTGCCGTCTTCGCCAAGCGCGAGCTGTTCCTGATCCCGGGCTGGGGGTTGTCGGCGAAGGTCTATGGCCTGATCCCTGTGGCGCGAGACAAGGGTGCTCGGGCCTTACGCGAGATGATCAAGACCGCGCGGGAGCGGAGCGAGGAAGGGCGGCCCTTGGTGATTTTCCCGGAGGGAACGCGGGTGGAGCATGGCGAGGAACCCGCGCTGCAATCGGGCTTTGCGGGTCTATACAAGCTGATCGGGCTGCCGGTGGTCCCTGTCGCGGTGAACAGTGGTCCATCCTATCACGGGGTGGTGAAACAGCCGGGCACGATCACTTACAAGGTGGGCGAAATGGTCCCGGCGGGATTGCCGCGAGCGGAGATGGAAGCGCGGGTACACAAGGCGATTAATGCGTTGAATTGATGTGGTTAAGCCGGCCCTGGGAAAGCCGTAGACTAATCCTCGTGATCGCTGCGACCGAAGTCGGGGCGCTCGTCATCCTGTCCTTGCTCGATAACCTGCCGCCGAATGGCGCGGGTGCGGCTGAACAGGTCGTGCAAAGTCTCACCGTCCCCCGAGCGGATCGCGCGTTGCAGCGCCGTCAAGTCCTCGGTGAAGCGGCCAAGCACCTCTAAAACAGCGCTTTTGTTCGAGAGGAACACATCGCGCCACATCACCGGATCGGACGCGGCTATGCGGGTGAAGTCGCGGAAGCCGCCGGCGGAATATTTGATGACCTCGCTGCGGGTGACCTCTTCGAGGTCGCTGGCGGTGCCCACGATGGTGAAGGCGATCAGGTGCGGAATATGGCTGGTTACGGCGAGCACCAGATCGTGATGCCCGGCGTCCATCTGATCGACCTCTGCACCGAGGCTGGCCCAGAATTCACTAAGGCTTTCAATCGCTTCCGGATCCGCCCCATCGGGCGGCGTAAGGATGCACCAGCGGTTCGTGAACAGGCTCGCAAAACCCGCGTCCGGTCCACTCTGTTCGGTCCCGGCGACGGGGTGAGCGGGGATGATCCTGCGGCCGGGCAGCGCCTTGGCCAAAATCTCCGCAACGCCCGTCTTGGACGACCCGACATCGCTGATTATCGCATTTTCCGGAACAAAATCAGCTATTTCGAGCGCGACGGACTCAAAGGCACCCAAAGGGACACAAAGGATGACACAGTCTACAAAACGCACGGCAACGTCTACTGAATCGGCAACAGTGTCTACCAAACCGCGCTCGCGGGCGACCTTGCGAACCTCCGGGTCGGCATCAAAGCCGGTCGTCTGGACATCCAACCCGCGTTCGCGGATTGCGAGCCCGATTGAGCCGCCCAGCAAGCCGAGTCCGATGATCGCGATGGAGCGAATGGTCATGCCGTCTCTCCGCACAATTTGCGCAAGGTGGCAATAACCCGTGTCATGTCCTCGCTCTTGCCGATGGTGATGCGCAGCGCTTGGGGCAGACCCTGTCCGGGCAGATGGCGCACAGCATAGCCGGCCTCTCCAATGGCTTCGAGCGCAGTCGCGGCGTCAAGATCGCCTTCAAACAGCACCAGCAGGAAATTCGCCTCGCTCGGCACGGCACGCAGCCCGTGATTGCCGAGCGCTGCGATGGCCTCGGCAAAGCGCGCGCGCTCACTGGCGTTGTGTTCGCGGCTGGCGGCGACGAATTTCTGATCGCCGAGCGCTTCGATCCCGGCGGCCTGTCCGCTGGCGGTTACGTTGAAGGGGCCGCGTATGCGATTCAGCACATCGATCAAGCCGGGCGCTCCGGTTGCCCATCCGATGCGCTCGGCCGCCAGCCCGTAAATCTTGGAAAAGGTGCGGGTGACCAGAACATTTTCATGCGCAGCGGCGAGCGCGAAAGCGGCGTGTTGTTCTTCGGGTGCGAGATACTCGCCATAGGCCTCGTCGATCACCAACAGCACGTCGGCGGGGAGGCCTGCGTGAAGCCGAGCAACCTCGTTTGATGCAATCCACGTGCCTGTCGGATTGTTGGGATTTGCGAGAAACACCACCCGCGTCTTCTCCGTCACCGCGGCGAGCAGCGCGTCCACATCGGCGGTATACTCGATGTCAGGCGCGACCACCGGCACCGCGCCACATCGCCGCGCGGCGATGTCGTAGACCGAGAAGGAATGGCGCGAAAACAGCACTTCATCGCCCGGCCCGGCGAAGCCCTGCACCGCCAGATTGAGCAGTTCATCCGACCCCGTTCCGCACACGATCCGCGCCGGATCAAGCCCGTGCACTTCAGCCAGTTTTGCGCGAAGCGCGCGCGCATCGGGATCGGGATAGGTCGCCGCTTCGCCACGCGCCGCTTCGAGCGCTGCCAGCGCCTTTGCGCTCGTGCCCAGCGGGTTCTCATTGGCAGACAGTTTGACCAATGCGCGGCCATCGCTTGCGGTCGCTTTGCCCGGCACATAGGCATGGATCGCCTCGATCCAGGGTTTGGGAGTGGGTTTGAGATTCATGGCTCTGGCTGCAGCCCTGAAGAAAGAACAGTGCTTCGACAAGCTCAGCACGAACGGGAAATGCAAAAAAAACCCTCTAACCGTTCGCCCTGAGCTTGTCGAAGGGCCGTTTTTCCTCTTGTGCAGGCGTAGATGGAAAAAACCGCTTCATCCAAGACCTATGGTCTGCCCCAAGACCTCCCGCTCGACAGCGGGCAGGTCTTGAGCGATGCGCAGATCGCGTACGAGACCTATGGCGCGCTCAACGCGGAGAAATCCAACGCCATCCTGATCTGCCACGCGCTGACCGGTGACCAATATGTCGCGAGCGAGCATCCGATCACCGGCAAGCCGGGCTGGTGGGAGCGGATGGTCGGACCGGGCAAACCGATCGACACCGACCGCCACCATGTAATCTGCGCCAATGTCATCGGCTCGTGCATGGGATCGACCGGCCCCGCGAGCGCCGCGCCCGATGGCAAACCTTACGCCATGCGCTTTCCCGTCATCACCATTCGCGACATGGTGCGCGGGTTGGTGGCCTTGCTCGATGGTCTCGGGATCGAGCGGCTGCACAGCGTCGTCGGCGGATCGATGGGCGGGATGCAGGCGCTCAGCCTTGCGGCCAACTGGCCCGAGCGTGCGGAGCGCGTGTTGATCCTTGCCTCGACCGCGCGGCATTCGGCGCAGAACATCGCCTTTCACGAACTGGGTCGCCAGGCGATCATCGCCGACCCCGCTTGGGCAGAGGGCGATTATTACGCGAGTGACGCAGCGCCTGATAACGGGTTGGCCGTGGCGCGGATGGCGGCACACATCACCTATCTTTCCGAAGCGGGCCTGACCAAGAAATTCGGACGGCGGTTGCAGGATCGGGACTCCAAGAGCTTCGGCTTTGATGCCGATTTTCAGGTCGAAAGCTATCTGCGTTATCAAGGCAGCGGTTTCACCCAGCGCTTCGATGCGAACAGCTACCTCTATATCACCCGCGCGATGGACTATTTCGATCTGGCCGAGGAGTTCTCTGATGGTGAGGAGGGGGGCAAGCTGGCGGATGCTTTTGCGGGCACAAATGCGCGCTTTTGTCTCGTCAGCTTCGACACCGACTGGCTCTATCCCACGGCGGAAAGCCAACACATCGTCCATGCGCTGAACGCGGCGGGTGCAAAGGTCAGCTTTGTCGAATTGAGCGCGTCGGCGGGGCATGACAGCTTCCTGTTGCCGCATGCGCAATTGGACCGCGTGGTGCAGGGGTTCCTCGAATGAGTGGCATCGCATCGCTTCGCCCCGACCTTGCCGTGATCGCCGAGCAGATCGCGCCGGGCACGCGGGTGCTCGATATCGGCTGCGGCAACGGGGACCTGATGGAGGTTCTCGAAACGCATAAAGAGTGCGACGCGCGCGGGATGGAGTTGAACCCCGAGAAAGTGGAACGCTGCGTCGCACGCGGGCTTTCGGTGGTTCAGGGCGATGCCAACAGCGACCTCGCCAACTATCCTGACAAGGCGTTCGACTACACGATCCTGAGCCAGACGCTGCAAACCGCGCAGCGCCCTGATCGCATGCTCGAAGAATTGTTGCGAGTGGGGCGGCAGGCCTTTGTCAGCTTCCCGAACTTCGCGCATTGGCGCACGCGCACGGCTTTGCTGTTCGGGGGCAAGATGCCGGTCACAACCGCGCTTCCGGTCAGTTGGTACGCGACCGAGAACATTCACCACGTGACGGTCGAGGATTTCCGAGAGCTTGCCAAAGCCAAAGGTGCCCAGATCGAGCAAGCGTGGTTTCTGGCAAACGACAAACAAATTGCGCGCGCCGGAGCAAACTGGCGCGCGCAATATGCGGTGTTTCAGCTGACGTGCCCCGATACTTGAAGCCAATAAATATGGTTCGACCGGTTTCAATTCCAAATTCGGCACTTTAGTGCTATTCTTTCCCTCGTGTCAGTGAAACATGAGGTGTGTGATGAAAAATGATTTCGTCATAGTCGTTTTTGGCGGTCTGGTTGGCGGGGCATTCTGGCTCATTACTCAAATACTCGGTGCAAATACTTTTGCGATCCCCGGTGGTCTATATGCCTACGGCCTGTTGGGAGGGGTGCTTGCTGCGGGCGCGGCTGCTTACATCCCCGATGATATTGATCTGAAAAATCACAAACGATTGCTGTTTGTGTCGGCGCTTGCAGGGCTTTCGTGTCCTTCGGTCATAAACACTGCGGTGAGTGCTGAAGCCGTCGCGCAAATCAGGGACACTTCGAAAAAGATCGACAAGAGTGTCGGTGATGTCTCGGAGAAACTGGCGGACGAAAACGCCAGCCCAGGCGACATTAGCAACAGCTTTACCAGTATGTCTGGAGCTGTGAATTCGGGGGCTGCGTCGCAGCAGGATGTCGGGGAGGTCGAAAGTGTCGGACGACAGGCGCTCGACACTCTCGCTAAAGACGCAGACAAGAATCCAGATGAATATGTGAAAGCGATCGAGAAAATCGGCGCAACGACCCCGGCTCTCAAACTGGAATCGACCGCGAAGTTACTCGAGCTAGCCAATTCGGATAACTCGGCTGTCGCTGCGGCAGCGAAACCGGCAAAGGACCGGAATGTCGCCGCGCTGCCAGAGAAGATTCAAGACGCCGTGAGCGAATCGGAAGCGACGCAACAAACCTCGACCGATTCCGCGTCGTGATCGAACGACTGAATCTTCCCTGATCGCGGTGCCTTAACCCGGGCGGTGGAGGCCGCAGATTTTGTGTCCGTCGGGGTCAGAGAAATAGCACAGATACATCGGCCCCATGCTGCCTTCGCGCAGGCCCGGAGGGTCTTCCATCGTGGTGCCGCCATTGGCGATGGCGACATCGTGCAGTTCCTGTAACTGCTCAGGCGAGTCGCACTTGAAACCGATGGTAAAGCCGTTGGCGGTTGTGGCCGGCTCGCCATTGATCGGCTCGCTGATCGAGAAGGTGTCGCCATTATGCATATAGAACAAGCGGGTCTGGCCGGTGTCGTTGACATGCGCCATCGGCTCGCCCGCGCCGAGCACGCCCAAAACGGCGTTGTAGAAGGTCTTGGACCGCTCGATATCGTTGCTGCCGATCATCACGTGGTTCAACATAGTGGTAGGCTCCTCTCAGATGGAAATATTGGGTGTGACCGACTGCCTAAGGCGTCGGATGCGGCGCGGCAATAGCGGTAGTGCAAGGTTCATCGGCATTCTCTATGGCGGGGGGATGCACCACGCCATTTTGACCGCCGCTGCTGCGCTGACCGCGCTTCAATCCGCCCCGACAGAACCGGCCCCTCAATCCGGGGCCAGTCCGGTCGACAACGCGATCACCGAGCTTTCGCAGCTTCCGATTAGCGAAGCGACACCACCGCGATGCGGGGTTGTGTTCGCGATTATCGACCGCGCGCAAAAGGAGGGTGACGAGAATGCCAAGCAATGGCCTGATCTGGCCGATGGCAGTGGCAGGGAGTTCTTTGTGCGGGCGATGGCCAAGCTAATGGATGATCGCAAATTCACTCAGGAGCAAATCTCCGCGCTGACAATGCGCGAGGTCGAGCTGATGACCATGAGCCAGGCGAGCGAAATGATGCCTGCATGCCTGTTGATGAAACGGTCCGCCGGGCTTTGATAGGATACGGAGCACAATTGCCCGCAAAACTGCTCAAGAACGCGCAACTTCGGGTGGCCTTGAACCCGCTTTTGATGCATCGTTAACGTCTTATGTGGTTGCTTTACCAATTCCCGCTGTGTCCGTTCAGCCGCAAGATCAGACTGCTCATGGGCGAGAAGAACATCGCCTATGATCTTGTGCGCGAAGACCCGTGGGCGGCGTCAGAAATGTTCTACAACCTCAACCCAGCCGGGCGCACGCCTGTGCTGGTTGATGAGGAACGCAAGATCACCATTGCTGATAGCCGGGCGATTGGCGAATATTTCGAGGAGACGGTTGACCGCTCCCCGATGATCAACGGCACGGCGACGGGGCGCGCCGAAATCCGGCGGCTGACGGCTTTGTTCGACGAGAATTTCTACGCCGATGTGACCGCGCCGCTGCTATCCGAGCGGATGAAGAAACGGATTGTGCTGCGCCAACCGCCCGACAGCAAAGCGCTGCGCGAGGCGATGAAGATGGCGCACGGGCATCTCGACTATATGGACTGGCTGATCGACAATCGCCCGTGGCTCGCCGGATCAACCATGAGCATGGCCGATCTTGCCGCTGCTGCGCAGATTTCGGTCGCGGATTATCTCGGCGGGATCGACTGGACCGGGCACGAACAGACGCGCGGCTGGTATTCGGTGTTCAAAAGCCGCCCGAGCTTCCGACCGCTGCTGACCGAGCGGATGGACGTCATCAAACCGCCGGCGCATTATGCCATGGTGGATGGGTAACCTTTTTTGCGCACCCCATCTGGGGTGCGATTTCCTCGCTCACACGGCCTGAAGGCCGCGTCGCTGCGGGCGGGCGGTCGCCCTTGCGGTTCATCACAGATGAACCGATATTGTGAAAGAGTGAGAGGAAACGCGATGGATAACGCAGACCCCAAAACCCTTACCGAAGCCGAATGGCGCGAGCGGCTTACCGCCGAACAATTCCACATCCTGCGCGAGGCCGGGACCGAGCGGGCTTTCACCGGCAAATACGACAAGTTCTACGAGAACGGCGAATATATCTGCGCCGCCTGCGGAACGCGGCTCTTTATCAGCGCTGCGAAATACAACTCCGGATGTGGCTGGCCCGCTTTCACCAAACCTTCCGATGAAGGCACGATCGAGGAAAAGCGCGATATCTCATTCGGTATGATCCGGACCGAAGTCACTTGCGGCAAATGCAATGGTCATCTCGGCCATGTCTTCCCCGACGGCCCACCCGAAGAGGGCGGCTTGCGCTATTGCATCAATTCGGGCGCGCTCGAATTTGTGCCGGAATAGCCCCGCAAGGCCCATCAAGCGCTTGGCAAGCCATTAACCTGTCGGAGGACAACACCAGGTAGGTGTGTTCACGCAGGGTTAGAACTGCCCTATGCACAGGACCACAAGCCGCTCTGATTGGGTGGCACGAGGCAGCGAGCGAATTGAACGATCATGTCGAAACGGGGTGATGGCCTGACGAGAAAAGGCCAGCGTGGCAGCCGCCGCGCTGCCGCCGAGCGTGCCCGTTCGGAGTCTCGCTCCGGCTCGCGGTCCGCTCGGCGCAAGAGTTCGCCATCCGGTGGAAAGTCAAAGAAACTAAAGCGCGGCGGCGGTGAGAAAAAGCCGCTTTCACCCTTCTGGCGCTGGACCAAACGGATTGCGATTGGCGGAACCGCGCTCGCGCTGCTGGGCGTCATCTTCCTTGCATTTGCGGTTGGCTTTGCCGCGCAGTCGATCCCTGGCTTTTACGAGTTGAAAGCCAACCAGAACGCGCAGTCGATTGTGGTGCGCGCGCGCGATGGCAAGGAGATCGTCGAGCTTGGCCCGAGCTATGGCGAGTGGCTTCAATTTAACGACATCCCCGACAATATGAAAAACGCGATGATCGCGGTCGAGGACAAGCGCTATTATTCGCATTTCGGGGTCGATCCGATCCGGCTGACCGGCGCTTTGATCGAAGGTATTACCGGCACCCGTTCGCGGCTGGGCGGCACATCTACGATCACGCAGCAGCTGGCGCGCAATATCTTCCTCAATTCAAACCGCACCTTTGACCGCAAAGCGCGCGAGGCGGTGCTGGCGCTCGCGCTGGAATGGAAATTTTCAAAAGAGCAGATCCTCGAGCTTTACCTCAATAAAGTCTATTTCGGCGGCGGTGCCTATGGCGTGGACAGCGCCAGCCGCCGGTTCTTCAGCCATCCCGCGACCGAGCTGAGCGTCGCCGAATCCGCGATTATCGCCGGTCTGGTCAAGGCGCCAAGCCGCTATTCACCCACTGCCGATGTGCAGGCCGCGGTGGACCGCGCGCGAGTGGTGCTGCGGCTGATGCGCGAGCAGGACTATATCACTGCTGCGGAGGCGTCGGTCGATGTGGATTCGGTTCAGCTCAAAGAGCAGACCGGCGGGAATTCGGTGCGCTATTTCACCGATTGGGCCCTGCCCCAGCTTGACCTGTTGCTGCCCGAGACATTCGAACCGATCGAGGTGTGGACCACACTCGATGTTGGTATGCAGAATGCAGCAACCGCTTCGATTGACGCCAATTCGCCCGCTGGAGCGCAAGGCGCTTTGGTCAGCGTTGACCGCGACGGCGCGATCCTCGCCATGGTCGGAGGCCGGGATTACGTCAAAACCAATTACAACCGCGCGACCAATGCGGTGCGCCAGCCGGGCTCTTCGTGGAAGCTGTTTGTCTATCTCGCCGCGCTCGAAGCCCAATACAGTCCCGATGACGATGTTGTTGACGCGCCGGTCGAGATACAGGGCTGGAGCCCGCGCAACGCCAACGGCCGAAATATCGGCAAGACCACGTTGCGCACCGCCTTCGCGTTCTCGATCAACACTGTCGCGGCACAATTGGGCAGCGAAGTCGGCTTTGGCACTGTTGCTGCGATGGCGCGCCGGTTTGGCATCACAACACCGGTTTCCAGCGTCCCTTCCATGGTGCTCGGCACGAACGAGGTGCGCCTGATCGAGATGACCGGCGCGGTTGCAGCGATCGCGGCCGGCGGGAGGGAAAGCAAGCCTTACGGCATCAAGCGCGTGACCACAGCAAGCGGCGAGCTGCTCTACAAGCATGAAAAGGGCCGCGAAACCGCATTGGTGCCCGACTATGTCGCCGCCGGTGCCACCGACATCATGGAAGCGGCGGTTGCACGAGGCACCGGCAAGGCCGCGCAGATTGGCCGACCCGTCGCTGGCAAGACCGGCACGACCAGCTCGAACAAGGATGGCTATTTCGTTGGTTTCTCTTCGGGCATTACAACCGGCGTTTGGATGGGCCGGGATGACAACAAGAAGGTCTCCGGCCTGCAAGGTGGCCGCGCGCCTGCTCGCGCCTTCTCGGCCTATATGCGCTATGCGGTGAAGGATCGTCCTGTTGAACAGTTCAAGACCGATGCGGATCGGCCCGAGTGGCAGCTCGAGCCTGATGAGGAGCAGTTGTTCGGCGATCCGGATGACTATTATTTCACCGACGAACAGGGCAATCTGATCGAACCCGGCCTGCGCGATCCCGGTGCGATTGGTGACTTGAACGATGGCAACGAGACCCCGAGGGCCGAGCCACCTCCTGCGGTGAATGAGGACTTCCTCGAAGATGCGATCGGCGGTTCAATCCCTCGCGATGATCGCAGAGCACCCCCGCCAAGGCGCGACCCGCCACCGCCGGTTCCCCGGTCAGAGGGCAACGATTAGAGCACTTTCCTAAACTCTGCTCGCGACAAAACAAACGAAAAGGGGCGCCGTGATCAGTGATCCGGCGCCCCTTATTTTAGCTACGAGAGAGCGCAATCAGCGCAGGCGTACCGCGACGAGGCGAGCGGGTTGGCCACGACGTTTGACGCGCAGCAATACGGCATCACGGTCATCGGCCTCGGCCTTGAGCACCAGTTCGCGCAGTGCCTCTACCGACCCGACCGACTGGTAATTCGCTGACAGGATGATGTCAGCGCGGCGGAGGCCCTTGCGGCCCGCATCGGAGTTTGGATCAACCGCACCGACCACGACACCGACAGTGTCCTCATCCGCACCGAGGCGGCGGGCAATCTGCGGGGTGAGTTCGAGCACTTGCAGGCCGAGCTTTTCGGCAATCGTGTCATCGGTTTCGTCCGGATTCATCGGCTCTTCGGAATCGGGATCGAAGGTTTGCGACTGAGCCTGCAATTCGGCTTCAGTCGGGCGCTTGCCCAATGTCGCAGTCAGTTTCACCGGGCGGTTGCCATCGCGCAGGACCTCGATCGGAACCTCGGTGCCCGGTGCGAGATTGGCGACCAGATAGGAGACGGTCTGCTCCGAGGTCACATCCTTGCCGTTGATCTTGGTAACGATGTCGCCGGGTTTCAGACCCGCTGCATCGGCGGCGCTGTCTTCCTGCACCGACTGGATCAATTCGCCGCGATTGCGGCGCAGACCAAGCGAGTCCGCCAGATCGTCGGTCATCGGCTCAAGCCCGACACCAAGGAAACCGCGCTCGATCTCGCGCCCTTCCTTGAGCTGATCGACAATCGGCGAAGCGATTTCAGCAGGGATGGCAAAGCCGATGCCCACACTGCCGCCCGAAGGCGAGAAGATTGCATTGTTGATGCCGATCACATTGCCTTCCATGTCGAACAGCGGACCGCCGGAATTGCCGCGGTTGATGCTGGCGTCGGTCTGGATGTAGCGGTCATAGGCGCCGCCCTGACCGGTGTTGCGATAGACCGCCGAGATGATGCCGCTGGTGACCGTTCCGCCAAGGCCGAAAGGGTTGCCAATCGCGACAACCCATTCACCCACGCGCGCCTCAGCGGAATTGCCGAAACGCACGAATGGGAAGGTCTTGTCCGATTTGATCTTGAGCACGGCGAGGTCCGAAGCTGCATCCGCGCCGACCAGCTCGGCTTCGTATTCGGTGCCGTCGGGCATCGTGATGGTGATTTCTTCGAGCGTCGCGCGGTTATCCGGCGTGACAACGTGGTTGTTGGTCACCACAAAGCCATCAGCGGAGATGATGAAGCCCGAGCCAAGCGATTGCGCCTCGCGCGTCTGCGGCTGGGCTGGCGAGCCACCACGGCGGCGATTGAACAGCTCGGCAAAAGGTGTTCCGGCGAACGGGTTGTTGTTGTTGACCTGAACCCGCTGGCGCGTGGCGATGTTGACCACTGCTGGCTGGAGTTGTTCGGTGAGATCGGCGAAGCTCTCGGGCGCTCCGGCACGCGGCACTGCGCGTTCCATTGCCAGGCCATCGTTCTGCGCGACCTGAGCGCCTGCCGGTTGGCCCGTGACCAGGGAAACCGCTGCGCCTCCGACCAGAAGCGCGCTCGTCAGTCCATAAACATACCGCACTTTGTTCACGTCCTCTCGTTCCTCATTCCTGCGAAAGCCGAGGGGTATTCGGCTTCTCTTGTGTTTCAGTTACGCCCCTATCATGCGCTGGGACGCACTGAACGGCGATTGAACGCCGTGATCCGGCCAAGCCCTTTGGCGAACCATATCGGCAGTTCGTCGGTCAGGCACACGAGGTGCGCCTGTGGCTGGACTCTATGCTAGGTCCAAGACTTATCCTTGCGCCAAAGCTCAGGGCTGGGACCTGAACTGGCGGAAATAATCATTGTCTTCCGACAGGATCAGCGAACTGCCCGCCTTCTTGCCTTCCTCACTAAGGAAGGTCTGGCGATAGCTCTGCATAGCGCGGAAGAAATCGTAGAATTCGGCATCCTTGCCGTAAGCGTCGGCATAAATCTTAGCGGCTTCGGCCTCTGCCTCGGCGCGGATGATCTGCGCGTCGCGGCGACCACCTGCGCGGATAGTCTCGGCCTCTTCCTGACGATCCGATTCCATCCGCGTGAAAGCCGCTTGCAATGGCGTGCCTTTGGGCAAATCAGCGCGCTTGATACGCACGTCGAGAACTTGCGCGCCATATTGGCGGGCCTGCCGGTCTAGCGCGGCGGTGATGTTCTTCATCGCTGAACCGCGCTCGGGAGTCAGCAGGTCAGCAAAGGTCCGCCGGCCAAGTTCCTGACGCAGCACCGAGGTAAGGATAGGTTCCAGCTGATTGCGAAGCCGCTCTTCCGAGCCGGTGCGTTCGACGAACAACACCGGGTCAAAGATGCGAAAGCGCGCATAGGCGTTCACCTCAAGACGCTGCTGGTCGTTGGAAAGGACAGTCTCGCCTTCCATGTCGAGGTCTTGAATCCGGCGATCGACCATTTGCACCCGCTCGTAAAAGGGAATGCGGAAGGCGATGCCTGCGCCGGTGCTGCCGTAAGGGGTGTCCGGATCAAACTGGTTCACTGTGCGCACCGGCTTACCCGCTGCGATCACAACACCCTGTTTCGTTTCGTCAACAATCACAATCGTGCTCGCCGCCAGCGCTAGCAAGACGCCCAGCGCGATGATCAGTCTGCGATTGTTCTGCCAGATCATTTCCATGGCTTACTGCCCTCCTTGCGGGGTTGCGGGCTGAGCCGCTTGCTGGCGACGTTGAACTTCGTTGAGCGGCAGATACGGCGTAACGCCGTCGGCTCCGACAATGGTCTTGTCGGTCTGCTGCAGCACGCGCTCCATGGTCTCGTAGTAAAGCCGTCGGCGCGTCACCTGCGGTGCGAGTTTGTATTGCTCGTAAATCTCGTTGAATTCCGCCGCGCTACCTTGCGCGGTGGCGAGCAATTGCTGTTCATATTTGCGCGCATCGTTGAGGTTGCGCTCGGCATCCTGACGCGCGGCGAGCACATCGTTAAACGCTTCAATGACCTGCTCGGGGGCCTCTGTCCGAGCGATCTCAACACCCTGCACCGCGATCCCGGCACCATAAGCGTCGAGGATGTCCTGCATTCGGGTACGCACGCGGCTTTCGACCTGCTCACGCCCCGAACCCGATAGAACGGTGTCCAACTGGGTCTCGGCAATTGCGGCGCGCATGGCGGCCTCCGCGACTTCCACGAGGGTCTCCTTGGGTTCGGCAAGCTCGAAATTATATTGCACCAGATCCTTGATATTCCAGCGCACGATATAGCTGAGATCGACGAGATTTTGGTCACCGGTCAGGATCAGGTTTTCGCTGCCATCGCCGATTGAATCGCGCCGGATTTCGCCGACATTCTCGACCGCAACGGTCTGGATCGGCCAAGGGGCTGTGAAATTCGTGCCGGGATTGAGCGTGTGCGAATATTTGCTACCGAACCATTTCGCGACGCCCTGCTCGCGCGGCTGAACAAAGTGGACACTGCTGACAACCAGCCAGATCAGCGCCGCGCCTACCAGCACCACTGGCAGCCAGCTTTTGCCGCCGGGACGCTCGGGCAAGCGGAAACCACCGCCGCCGGATCCGCCGCGCCTTGGTCCCTCTGGGCCTCGGTTCTTGAATATGTCCTCGATATTGGCCGAACGCCGCCGTCCGTCATCACCCGATTTGCCACCGGGAAGCCACGGGTTGCGCGGGCCATCGGAGTCAGACCCCGACCCCTTGCCCGGTCCGTCACCACCATCATCTCCGCCCGAGCTGCCGCCACCCCAAGGGTTTTTCTTGCCAGCCATGGCAAGGGCTCCGCCAGCCCGACTCAAACGCTGTTTAAAGCCATCAAAAATCTGCATGCATCTCTTATAGGAATGCAAATTGTCGAAAAACAGGGGTTAGCGACGCAAAAAGAGGGTCTGCTGCGCAATTTTGGTGATAGAGGCGCATGAGACATGAGCGATACCCCCGAAACCACACCCGACGAAGCGCAATTGCGTGCCGCTTTGCCCGAGAGGATCGAGGCACGGGTCCGCTCTGCACGCATGGTTGCAGGGCGCGCGGTGGTGGTTGCCGATGCGGGTGAAATCTCCGCAAAAGCACGCGAATCGCTCGAAGCCGAGATCGTCGCGGCGCTTTCACCGATTGACGGGGTCGCCGAAGTGCGCGTTGCCTTGATGGCCGAGCGGGTGAAGCGGCGTATGATCGCTGTCGGCTCGGGCAAAGGCGGCGTCGGCAAATCGACCCTGACCACCAATCTCGCTGTCGCGCTGTCTCGCATGGGCCACAAGGTGGGCGTGATCGACGCGGATATATACGGCCCTTCGCAACCGCGCTTGCTCGGGAACGAGAAAGACCGGCCGGTGGCAGAGGAGGAGCAGCTTATTCCGATCGACACCCCGCACGGCATCAAGATGCTGTCGATGGGAAGCCTCGTTAATCCCGGCAAAGCGCTTGCATGGCG
Organism: Pseudomonadota bacterium; assembly: GCA_039025455.1. Taxonomy (GTDB): domain Bacteria; phylum Pseudomonadota; class Alphaproteobacteria; order Sphingomonadales; family Sphingomonadaceae; genus Erythrobacter. Next base: position 17,937 of record JBCCOF010000029.1, read on the forward strand.
TGGGCCAATGGCGGGCAGCGCGATTGGACAATTGGTCAATGCGCGCTGGGGCGAGACCGATCTGCTGTTGATCGACCTGCCACCCGGAACCGGTGATGTGCAGCTTTCGATGATGCAAAAGCACAAGCCCGACGGCGCTCTGTTGGTTTCGACACCGCAAGACCTTGCCTTGATCGACGCCGCGCGCGCGGGTCAGTTGTTTGAACAGGGCGACATTCCGATTATCGGTCTGGTCGAGAATATGTCGGGCTATGCCTGCCCGCATTGCGGGGAGGTGAGCGATCCGTTCGGTCAGGGCGGGGTCAAGAAATTCGCAGCCGCGCTCGACATTCCTTTTATGGGGCACATTCCTTTGAGCCTCGACATTCGTCAGAAAAGCGATGCGGGCGATCCTCCTGCCGCTGGCGATAGCGACGAAGCAAAGGCTTTCGCAAACGTTGCGCGGCAATTGGTCGCGTGGCTCGACGAGCGCGCGGAATAGAGCATGCAGGTTTCGCGCAGAGGATTTGCGGCAGGCGCCGCTTTGGGCGGCGGCTTGCGGGTGGCGTGGTGGCTCTTGCCGCGCACTTTTCCCAACCCGCTCGAACCGGCGCGCGGCGAGCATTCATTCGACGCATGGCTCAAGATTGCGGAGGACGGGGTTGTAACGGTAGCCGTGCCGCAGCTTGAGATGGGGCAAGGGATTATGACCCTGCTGCCGCAGATTGTTGCGCAGGAACTTGGAGCGGACTGGCGCCAGATCGCGGTCGAGCCGGCTGCCGTATCAGGCGCTTACCCCAATATTCCGCTCGCGCGCCGATGGGCACATCTATGGGACCCGATTGCGAGCGGCCTGAGCGAGACTAGCGACGAGATCCTGACGCAGAGATTCGCGACCAATGCGCGTTTCACCGCGACTGCCGACGGCGAATCGCTGGCTGCTTATGAAGCGCCCTGCCGGATTGCCGCCGCTGCGGCGCGCGCGATGCTGGCTCAGGAGGCTGCGAGCCAATGGGGTGCTTCCTGGGAGGAATGCGAAGTCGCAAACGGGCTGGTGATGCTGGGCGAGAATTCCGCCACTTTCGGCGATCTCGCCGCAGGAGCGGCCGAGCGTTCACCTCCTGATCCCGCACCACTGCGACCAGAGCCCCCGGGCGAAAAGGTCATGGCCGTCGAGAGCGAAACCGAGATTGCGTTCCCGCGCATCGATTTGCCTTCGAAAGTGGATGGAGCCTTTCAGTTTGCAGGCGATGTACGCTTGCCCGGCATGGTTTATGCCGCGATCCGTCACGGCCCGGTTGACGGATCGGTGCTCGGTGAATTCGATGCGGCTCCTGCCGCCGGGATCAAAGGGATTGCGGGCGTAATAAAGAGCAAGCGGTGGTTGGCGGTCGCGGCAAACACCTGGTGGACTGCGAACAAAGCGCTCGACGCGATCAACCCGCAATTCACATCCGGCGCGCCGGTTGATTCTGACGATCTTACCGGTCGGATGGACACGATGGTGCGCGGTGGCCCTTCACACCTGATTGCAGAAACGGGTTTTGGCGCCGATGCCATGACGCGGACCGATTTTGCGCGCCGCTACGAAGTTGAACCGGCGATCCCGGCACCGATCGAGACCGCGACTGCGACGGCGCGCTATGCCGATGGGCGGCTTGAATTGTGGATGGCTAGTCAGGCCCCCGAGCAAGCGCGAGCCGCCGCGGCGCGGGCGATTGGACTGAGTGTTGAAGACGTTGCGTTGTTCCCGATGCCCGCAGGGGGCAGCTTCGATGCGCGGCTGGAGCATGATCATGCAATCGAGATCGCCCTGATCGCGCGGGAGTTGGATAGGCCGGTGCAGCTGTCCTGGCCGCGATCCGACGAGATCAAGCGCAGTCGACCGCGCGCCCCGGCGCATATGTTGCTCAGCGCGCAGATTTCAGAAGCGGGGCAAGGCAATGTCGATGCCCTACGGGTGCGGATCGCCACGCCATCGAGCACCATCGAGTTCGGGAGGCGGCTGTTCGGGGATCAGACCACCACCTCGGCGATGGAGAGCAGCAGCGGGAAAAAGGACGCAATTGCCTGCGAAGGCGCGGTTCCGCCCTATAAATTGCCCAGCGTCGTGGTCGAGCATGTGCCGGTCGATATTGGCCTGCCGGTCGGGCGGGTGCGGGGCAATGCGCACACTTACACTTGTTTTGCGATCGAGAGTTTCTTCGACGAGGTCGCGCACGAGCATGACCGCGAGCCACTATCCTATCGCATGGCGATGATGGGCGATGATATTCGCATGGCAGCGTGCCTTCAAAGGGCGGCCCAGCTTGCCGGATGGGATGGCGGTGTCGAGCGAAGCGGGAATGGCCTTGCCTGCCACCGGATCGGCGATGCGGCGAGCGGCGGGCGGATCGCCTGCGTGGCGACTGCGCGCCCGGGCGAAGGCGGTGTTCGGGTCGAAAAGCTGAGCGTTGCGGTTGATATCGGCCGGATCGTCAACCTGGATATCGCGCGCCAGCAGATCGAAGGCGGGCTGGTGTTCGGCATTGGAACGGCTTTGGGCAATGAGGTCGCCTATCGTGCGGGCGTGCCGACTGCGACCGAATACGCACAGCTCGGCCTGCCCAATCTGTCCGATTGCCCGGAAATCGAGTTGGCCTTTATCGCCAGTGAAGCCCCGCCAGCAGACCCTGGAGAGTTGGGCGCGGCCGTCGCCCCCCCTGCGATTGCCAACGCGCTGTTTTCGGCCTCGGGCTTGCGCCTGCGCCGCCTGCCCCTACTTTCCGGTGGGTTATGACAAGCGATGCAGCCCCCAATTGTTCGAGGCCATTTGATGCGCTCCGGATACGCAAGCGCTTTGAGGCGTTGGGTGCTGTATGACTTGGAAGAAGCAGCACTTGCCTAATGACCATCCACCCGTCCAAAGCGGGTCGATTGGCGTGTTGCTGGTCAATCTGGGTACGCCCGACGCGCCCGATCCCGGCTCGGTAAAGCGCTACCTTAAGCAATTTTTGTCAGACCGGCGGGTGATCGAAATCCCCGCGATTGCGTGGCAGCCCATTCTGCGCGGCATCATTCTCAACACGCGTCCGCAGAAAAGCTCCAAGGCTTACACCAAGATTTGGACCAAGCGCGGCTCTCCGCTCGCTGACATCACCGCGTCTCAGGCGGAGGCGGTTGCGGCGAATGTCGATCTGCCCGTGGTGGTCGATTATGCCATGCGATACGGCTCGCCTTCGATCGAGCAGCGGATGCATGAGCTGATCGAGAAAGGTTGTGACCGGATACTGATCGCGCCGCTTTACCCGCAATATTGCGCCGCCACGACCGCGACCGTGTTCGATGAAGTTGCGCGCATTATGAAGGAATTGCGCTGGCAACCCGCGCTGCGCTTCCTGCCGCCCTATCATGATAATGAGGCCTATCTCGATGCGCTGGCGAGCGATCTGACGCGTCAGGTAAGCGCGCTTTCGTTCCGGCCCGAGGTTATGTTGCTAAGCTTTCATGGCATGCCAAAGCGCACGCTCGAAAAGGGCGATCCCTATCACTGCCATTGCCACAAGACCGCGCGATTGCTGCGCGAGCGGCTGGTCAAGGAGCCTGTTTTCGACGGCGTTCGCTTCGAAACCACCTTTCAATCGCGTTTTGGCCCCGCGCAATGGCTTGCGCCTGCAACCGACGACACGCTGATCGCAGAGGGCGAAAAGGGCACCAAGCGGCTGGTCGTCGCTGCGCCCGGCTTTGCCGCTGATTGTGTCGAAACGCTCGAAGAACTGGCGCTCGAAGGGCGTGACGAGTTCCTCGAAGCGGGCGGTGAAGATTATGCGGTGCTCGATTGCCTCAACACCAGCGGCAGCGGAATGGTCATGCTGGAGACGCTTTTGCGGCGTGAACTTGCGGGCTGGATTTAGTCAGCGGGCTTATTTACACTAAAGTCAGCAACGCGCCCTAAGGAACCGCTATGGCCACTCTTGCCGAGAAACCCGCCGCATCGCCCGAGTTCACACATTGGAGTGAAGGCCTCCCTGATAACGATGCCATTGCGCACATTCCGGGCGAAGGTGGTTGGCCGCTGGTCGGCAACACGTTCAAGCAGCTTGCTGACCCGCACGCTTTTACCAAGCGGATGGTCGAAACCTATGGCAAGGTTTACAAGACTCATTCCTTCGGCGGGTGGAACGTCTCGCTGATCGGCGCGGATGCCAATGAGCTGGTGTTGTTCAACAAGGACAAGATTTTCTCCAGCGAGCAGGGCTGGGGCCCGGTGCTCGATCTGCTGTTTCCGCGCGGCCTGATGCTGAGGGATTTTGATCATCACCGGATAGACCGGCGCGCGTTGTCCATCGCGTTCAAGCCGGGGCCGATGCGCCATTATTCGGGCGCGCTCAACACCGGTATTGCGCGCGAGGTCTCCGGCTGGGCCGGGGCGATGGAATTCCAGCCCGCGATCAAACAGCTTACGCTCGATCTTGCGGCGGACAGCTTCCTTGGCATTCCGTGGGGGCCGGAAGCGGATAAGATCAACACCGCCTTTGTCGATATGGTGCAGGCCTCGGTCGCGCCGGTGCGTCGGCCATTGCCCTTTACCAAGATGAAACGCGGCGTTGATGGCCGTGCCTATATGGTCGAATTTCTGACCGCCGAAACGCACCGCCGCCGTGCCGAAGGCGCAGGGCAGGACATGTTCAGCCAATTCGCCACCGCCACGCGCGAAGACGGCTCGCTGCTGCCGGTCGATGAAGTGGTCGATCATATGAGCTTTCTGCTCATGGCGGCGCACGACACGATCACATCCTCGGCGACCTCGCTGGTCTATCTGCTCGCCAAGCACCCCGAATGGCAGGAAAAGCTGCGCGAAGAGATCGTTGCGGTGACCGGCGGCCCCGATGGTTCAGGCGAACCGCGCGCGCTCGATTATGACGATATGGGCAAGCTCGAGCTGACCGAGATGGCGTTCAAGGAAGCCTTGCGGATGATCCCGCCTGTGCCTTCCATGCCGCGCCGCGCGATCAAGGATTTCGAGTTTGGCGGCTATCATATTCCCGCCGGTCAAATGGTCGGGATCAACATCCACTGGACGCATTTTTCCGATGAGTATTGGGACAACCCGACCGCTTTCGACCCGATGCGTTTCACGCCGGAACTGGTCAAAGCGCGGCACAAATATGCGTGGGTCCCGTTCGGCGGCGGCGCGCATATGTGCCTTGGCCTGCACTTTGCCTACATGCAGGTGAAGGTGCTGCTGGCGCAATTGCTCCAGCGCTATCGGATTGAGGTGTCAAAGGGTTACGCACCCGAATGGCAGCCATGGCCGATTCCTCAGCCGAAGGACGGTTTGAAGGTGGAGTTCAAGCCGCTTTAAGACGGCTGCGAGCTAAGGCTCGACTAGGCCCGCTTCAATCGCTTCGGAACGGGCCTTGAGCAGCTTTTCCCGGGTCGCATAGCGCATGTCGACACTCAGTATCGCATCTTGCCAGGAGCCGAAAAAGGCGAACCCGGTGCGGTCGCTTCGCCCGAGATCGAGCTTCAGCATCTGGTTGTCGCATGTGAAGGAATTGGGTGCGCCCAGCGTTTCGCGCACATAATCCACCCATGGCTGCGCGGCGGCGGGTCCATCCCCGTCGCTTTCGACCATCGTGGCTTTGGTGAAGGGATTGTAGAACCCGAAAGCGAAGCGCGATTTCTCGTTGGTAAAGTCAGCCAACCCTTCCGCGCTTCCCGAGACCACTGCCTCGCCCAGTGCATTGCACACTTTTGCATCCATGGCTTTCTGCTTTGCACGATTGCGCTCGAATGCCTTGATGTCGAATGGCGGTGCTGGCGGCGGCATAGATGGGCGCGCAATGTTAGCCTTTAGTTCGGCCACACGCTCGGCATCCGCGAACTCGGCGACTTCGACATAGGGCTTGTCTTTCAAAGTGAAGAAATCGACGCGGTATTCGCCGTCTTCGCATTGCCAGGTGGTCCGGTGGCTGGTGGATTCTATCCCGAATTGCCGCGAGTTTTTATCGGTCATCGAACAGCCCAACATGCGGTCTACAAATGCCGCTGGTGTGGTTACGATGCGAGGCAGCCCGCTGAGGCTTTCGGGATAGAATCCACCAGCCACCGGACCACCTGGCAATGCGAAGACGGCGAATACCGCGTCGATTTCTTCACTTTGA
>JBCCOF010000030.1:0-23936 GCA_039025455.1 Pseudomonadota bacterium
ACCGGCGCAAGCCAGCCGACTGGCATGGTCCCGCAATACGAGACCGACCTCGGCAAGTGGGCCGCGCCTTTCGTGATGGCGCCGATCAACACCAAGAATGTCCACCGCACCAACTTCCTCGCCGGGCACCCCTATGGCGAGGATTTCCGGTATGACGAGATGATGCTGACCAGCCCGGGCGAAGCGGGCAAGGCGGCGGCCAATGCGGCGGCCGAGATGATGCGCAATCCGTTCGGCGCAAAACCGCCCAAGCCGGGCGAAGGCCCTTCAAAGGAAGAGCGCGAGAACGGATTTTACGATGTGCTGTTCGTGGCCGATGCCGGAGAGGGCGAGACTCTGCATTACGGTGTGAAGGGCAAGTATGATCCAGGCTACGGCTCGACCAGCCGGATGCTCAGCGAGACCGGCATCGCGCTGCTGTCATGCGACAAGCCGGGCGGCATCGGCACGCCGGGCTATTTCCTGGGTGAGGACTTGGTGAAGCGGCTCGAAGAGCACGCCGAACTGACCTTCGCCGTCGAAAACTGATCCGGAAATACAAAAAGGCGGGACCGGTTTTGAGCCGGTCCCGCCTTTTTTGTGCGTTCAATCCGCCTGGATTTAGAACCCGAAGCGCGCGCTGAGACGGACATTGCGACCGGTCAACGGCACGAAGTCCTTCGTAAAGCTCGAATGGCGACGGCCGGTCTGATTCAACAGGTTTTCGCCAGCGATCTGGAACACAACGTTTTGGTTATCCGGCAGCGGGCGCCATGACAGGTAAGCGTTCACAAAGGTAAAGGCGTCGGTAGCGGTTTCAAATTCGGCGATGTTGTTTTGTTCGCCAAACCACTGAACCTCGCCGCGCAGATCAAACGCGTCGTAGCTCGCATCAAGCGCGCCAAGCAGGCTTACCGGCGGGATACGCGGAACGCTGGTGCCGTCGGACAAACGCGCCGATACATAGGACGCCCGGAAATCGCCCGCCAACGAGAAGCCGTCGCTGTCCGAGATAAGCGGCACGCCGAGATCCGCTTCAAAGCCGAAGAATTGGGCGTTCTGCTGAAGGAATTGGAAGACCGGAAGATCATCCTCTTCCAAACCTGTACCGGCCAGATAGATAAAATCGTTGAAGTCCTGATAAAAGACCGACGCGCCGAAATTGACGTCGCCAACATCACCGCGGACGAAAGCCTCGATGCCCCAGGCTGATTCTGTATTGAGATTGATATCGCCAATCTCGAACTGCTGCGTCGCGATATGCGGACCGTCAGCATACAGCTCTTCGCCAGCCGGCGCACGCTCCGAACGAGAGCCGGTGATGCCAGCGCGCGCATTCTCGCCCGCTTCGAACACAACCGACAGAGCGCCAGAGAACAGATTAAAGTCCCGCTCAACGCCAAGCGATTCGGCTTCGGTGCTCACGTTTTCATAGCGGCCCGCGACCTCGATCTGGATGCCTTCCTTGGCAACGAATTCCTGCGCCGTGAACACAGCAAACTGCGTCGTCTGGTTTGGCGGGACAAACGCTTCTTCACCCACAGCGGAAAAGTCGCGTGATGTGAACTGCGCGCCAATGACACCGCCGCCGGTTTGAACGAGCTCGGCGCGCGCTTCGAAGGTTTCTGTGTCGAACACGGTGCCGACCTCGGGGCCTTCAAACTCGGTGTGAGTGTAGTCAGAATAACCAGCGCGCAGTTTCAAGCGCGAGAAGAAGCCTTCACCCAGAGCGACATCGCCGCTGAAATCGACCCGCAGCTGCTCAAGGCCGATGGTTACGATTTCTTCTTCTTCCTCTTCTTCCTCTTCGCCGCCTTCGCCGCCTTCTTCCTCACCATGATGATGCCCGCCCTCGGGGTTGCCGACAACGCCGTAATCGGTGTCGAAATAGGATACCGAAGCGCCGAAGCTCGACTCGCCCAAGAAAACTCCAACGCCGCCATGCGCGGTCCAGCCTTCCGTGAAGCTGTTGGGAATTTCGCCAAACTGCCTGGACGCTTCGAAAAGCTCTGCTGCTTCTTCGAATTCGCCTTCTTCAATTTCTTCCTGTGCGTCAGCGCGAATATCGGCTTGCAGGTCTTCAGAGAGCTGGAAGCCGGGAATTTCTACGTCGTTGGTCTGACGGAACGAGCCGCCAGCGGTAAACACGAAGTTGTCTCCCAACCCGATATCGAGCACCGCACCGCCGCTGCGCAAGTCGGTCGCGTCGTCAAAAGCAGTCAGGCCTTTTACCGAAAAGCCATTTTCCGGGACCGATTTGGGAATGCGCCCGTCAATCACGTTGACGACACCGCCGATGGCCTGGCTACCAAACAACAGTGCACCCGGGCCGCGCAGCACTTCAATGCGCTCGGCTGTAAGGGTGTCAATCGTCGTTGCGTGGTCAGCCGAAGTGTTGCCAACATCGGCGGTGCCCAGACCGTCGATCAGGACGCGGACACGCTCACCATCAAGGCCGCGCAGAATTGGACGCGAAGCGCCCGGCGCAAAACTGGTTGAAGAAACGCCCGGCACTTTGATCAGCAAGTCGCCGATCTGCCCGTTGAAATCACGCTGAATTTCTTCGGCCGTGATGACGTCCTGACCCGCGATAAAGTCCAGTTCTTTGAGCCCTTCTGCAGAAACGAGGATCTCGTTTTCCGTTTCGGCTTCGTCGCCTTCGGTTTCATTTGCCAAGGCCGGCGTCGCCGAAACGGCGAATGCGAGCGACGAGGCAATGGCGATACGTGAAGAAATCGGGCGCATATTTGCTCCAAACTGATAATGTAATAACGTATCATTCGCTTAGCGATTGCGTCAGCTAGCGCAACCCCTTGGAGCTCGGTGGCCGCGAATCGCGCCATTTTGGATAGGATTAGCGGCCCGGTGCGGCATACTTGTCACGCTATTGCGATGAATGGCGGTTCCGGGTGGTCTTTAATGCCGGGCGAAACGTATAAAGAAGAGTTATGACAAAACTTGCTACTCCGAACCGCCGCCAATTTCTTACCACCACCGGAAGTGCGTTCGCAGCGCTGCTTGCCAGCGGATGTATGACTCGTGGATCGACGGTCGCAACTCTGGCCGGCGGTTTTTCGGACTACGGCCCGCTGGTCAAAGATCCAGGCGGCATGCTCGATCTGCCCAGAGGGTTCTCCTATCGCATCCTATCCAGCCTGGGCGATGCGATGAACGATGGCGGGACTCTGCCTGACAAAGCCGACGGGATGGGCTGCCTTGATCTTGGCAATGGCGAGATTGTCTTGGTGCGCAATCATGAATTGGTTCCCAGTGACGGGTCTGGAGGTCCGATTGCAAAGGGATATGGCACTTACAAAGGCGCGATCGTGCCCGGTGGCACGACAAGCATCGTGCTCGATGCCACAACGCTGGACGTGAAACGCCAATTCCGCTCGCTCGGCGGGACAATCCGCAATTGTTCGGGCGGCGTGACACCATGGGGCAGCTGGCTCACATGTGAGGAGGCCCCGACCGGCCCCGGGCAGCGCTATGGCGATGGCCTTGCCGTCAATCACGGCTGGACTTTTGAAGTACCCGGCAGCGCCACGGGTCTCGTCGATCCGGTCCCATTGAAAGCCATGGGCCGCTTCAACCACGAAGCCGCCTGCGTCGATCCAGCGACCGGATATGTCTACCAGACCGAAGACCGCGGCGACGGCGTGCTTTATCGCTTTATCCCGAATGCGCCGGGCGAATTGGCCAAAGGCGGTCAGTTGCAAGCCATGGTGATCGAAGGGCTAACCGACACGCGCAATTGGGAAAGCCCCGCCATGCCGGTCGGCAAGGCTTACAATGTGAGCTGGGTCGATCTCGACAATGTCGAATCGCCCAAGGACGATTTGCGCACCCGCGCGGTTGCCAAGGGCGCGGCACCCATTGCGCGTGGCGAGGGCATGCATATGGGCACGGACGAATTCTATGTCTGCTCGACCAATGGCGGCGCGAAGAAACTCGGCCAGATCTTTCGTCTGGTGCCCGGCAGAGGGCGCGGGCCTGACCGGATCGAACTGTTTTTCGAAAGCGAAAGCAAAGAGCAGTTCGATTATGGCGACAATCTGTGCGTCGCGCCCAATGGCCACCTGATCGTGTGCGAGGACCAATACACCGAGGTGGTCGACAACCACCTGCGCGGGATCACACCCGATGGCCGTGCATATGACTTCGCGCGTTTGACAATGCAGACCGAGCTTGCGGGCGGATGTTTCTCGCCAGATGGCAAGACCTTTTTCGTCAACGCCTATTCGCCCACACGCACGCTCGCGATCACAGGACCATGGACGGCCTGACGCGCAGTTCGGATATTCTGGTCGGGATCTGCCGATAAGGCGACTGTCAATGGAGCGGGCGAGGCGATTCGAACGCCCGACCCCAACCTTGGCAAGGTTGTGCTCTACCCCTGAGCTACGCCCGCTCACTGACGTCTCGCAGGACAACCGCTTAAGCGGGTCTCTGCCGGGAAGGCCGGGCAACTAACAGCGCCTTGCCAAGCCTGCAACCCATTTTTGGCCTAAATATCGCTTGATCGAAGCCACACGAACCGCCAGCGAATGTCCACGCTTCAAATATGCGCGACGCGCCCCACATTGAAGCGGACGAAAGCACCGCCACTTAGCGACAGGAGCATCCCCCTTGGCCAGCATGGGTCTAAACATCGAAGAGCAAAAGGCAGTCGAGCGATTTCAAAAGGAAGTTGTCGAGCCGTCGAAGACCAAGCTCGTGATTATCGATTTCTGGGCCGAGTGGTGCGGACCGTGCAAGGCTCTGACCCCGACGCTCGAAAAGGTCGCGGCGGATTATGCCGATAAGGGCGTGGTTCTGGCCAAGATCAATGTCGATGAAGAGAAGTTCATCGCGAGCCAGTTTCAGGTGCAGTCGATCCCGACGGTCTATGCGATGTTTCAAGGCCAGCCGGTTGCCGACCTGTCCACGGCGCGCACCGAATCGCAGTTGAAGCAAGCGCTTGATCAATTGCTCAAGCAATTGCCCATCAGCGAAGGCGCAGGCGAGGGCGCGCTGCAAGGCCCGTCGCCCGAGGAAATCGAGCAATTTGTCGCTATGGGTGAGCAAGCTCTGAGCGATGGCGACGGCCAGCGCGCAGCCGGCATCTTTGCGCAGGTGACCGAATTTGCAGGCGACAACGCCCCTGCCCATGCCGGATTGGTGCGCGCGCTGGTGATGATGGGTCAGACCGACGAGGCCGCAAAGGTGCTCGCCACGATTGAGGAAGACCCCAAGCTCGCCGCCGACCCCGCCATCGCTGCGGCCAAAACCGCGCTCGAACTGGCAGGCAGCGAAGTCGATGACAGCGAATTGGCGGGATTAAAGGCAGCAGCCAACGCCAGTCCCGATGATATGGACGCCAAGCTGGCCTATGCCGAGGCGGCCTTTGCCGCGAATGAGCGTGATGCGGCTGCGGACACCTTGCTCGCCATGGTCGAGGCTGACCGCGAGTGGAACGAAGGCGCAGCACGCGCGAAACTGCTCCAGATTTTCGAAGCGGTCGGGCTTGAGGATGAATGGGTGGTCGCCACCCGCCGCCGCCTGTCCAAGATCCTGTTCAGCTGATTCAGCGATGCCCATGCGTCTTTCCATCTTCCCCCTAAGCGGCGCGGTGCTTTTCCCCGGCTTGCAATTGCCGCTGCATATCTTCGAGCCGCGCTATCGCTCGCTAGTGGGCGATGCTTTGGTGCGCGACCGACGGATCGCGATGATCCAGCCGCAACGCCAGGCCGACAATGCTCCGCTCTACACAGTGGGCTGCGTTGGCCGGATCGGCGAAATCGAAGCGATGGATGACGGGCGCTACAACCTTATCCTCGAAGGCGAATCGCGCTTCAAAGTGCTGCGCGAGCTCGATGTCACCACCGCCTTTCGGCAGGTTGAGGGTGAATTGATCGAAGACGACGAGGAGGAAACCCTAAGCCACGCGCAGCGCGGCGGCTTTGAAGCGGAAGCGCGCAAATTCGCTGATGCGCAGGGCTACAGCGTGGATTGGGACTCGGTCGAGCGGCTCGATGACATGTCGCTGATCAATGGCGTCTCACAAATCGCCCCGTTCGATCCGGCTTCAAAGCAAGCACTGCTGGAGGCGCAAAACCTCTCGGCGCGGTGCGAATTGTTGATGCAATTGATGCAGTTTTACGGTCGCCGCGATGGTGACGAAGAGATCATCACGCTGCAGTGATTATTCGCTCGGCGGAACCGGCAGGCTTCGCAGCATGGTCGTCAGCACGATGAAGGCGTTTCGCTCGGCTTCCCGGCGATTGTAATTCTCGGTCTGCACCACCAGCACAGCGTCCATCGACGGGACCAAGGCGACGATATTCCCGCCATTGCCCTTCATCATAAAAGCGCCGTGATAGCCTTTCGTCGAGCGCAGCGGCGTCATCCACCACAGATAGCCATAATGGACGTGCTCGCTCATCGAATGGCGCACGGTGAGCATTTCCTTGATCCATGCTTCGGGCAGCACCTGCTCGCCTTCCCACATCCCGCGATCGAGCACCATTCGCCCAAGCTTGAGCAATGCGGTGTCAGAGATTGTCAGCTGGCCACCAGATTGAATCTCCCCGCTGCGCGATGTGCGCCACTTGGCTCCGTCGATGCCAAGCGGGTCGAATAGGCGGCGGTGAACATAGAGATCGAAGCGTTCGCCGACCGCTTCTTCGACCACTTGCCCCAAGAGGAACACGCCGGCGGTGCAGTAGGAGAACGGACCCTTGCCAGCCTCATGGCGCTCATACTCGCGCACAGGCAGAGCCAGAGCGAAGTCGCGCCATTTGCGCTTGCGGTACATCTTCTCTTCCTGGCCGGGTGAGCGCTTGTCCCAATCGTTGCAATCGAGCGCAGATGACATGGAGAGCAGGTCCGCAACGGTTATCGTATCACGCGCATCCCCAGTGCGTTTGGCCCCCAGATAGGACCAGACCTTTACGTCTGTGCCCGCCAAAGCTCCATCCGCAATCGCGGCTCCGACTGCGAGCGCGGTGATCGACTTGCCCGCCGATTTGATATCGACGCGCTCGCCCAAGACCCCTTTGCCAAAGCGCTTGCGAAAAGTGGTGGTGCCATGCTGTTCGACAGCGACTGCGCGGATTTTGCCCAACTCACCGGCTTCGATTTGTGCTTCAAGCTCCGCAACCGTCAGGTCTGGAATAGGCTGAGCCAATACCGGCGACGCTGCCACCCATATGGACAGCGCAATGACAGCAATCGCGATATTCCTGATCATTCGGGCCTCCACCTCAGCATCGCCATAATTGCGCCCACCCCCTGAACCACAGCCGAATTGGCGCGAGCCAAAGCTAACTTTTCGTCGCACCTCAGCGCTTGGTCCACAAACCAAAAGTAACTAAACGGTTACTTATGAACATTGCTGCACTTCCAACCAAAGGCGAGCGCACCCGCGCTCATATCGTCGCCACAGCGTCTCAGTTGTTCTGGAAGCGCAGCTTTCACGGCGTCTCGGTTGATCAGGTCGCGGACGATGCGGGTGTGAACAAGGCCACCGTCTATCGCTACTTTGCCGATAAGCGAGACCTCGCTTTTGCTGTTGTAAAGCACAACGGCGCTATCACACTCGGAACGATTTTCGCCGAGACCTTCAGGCGCTACAGCCGACCGCAAGACAGACTGGCCGCGATCTACCGCTTTGCATACGAAACGCATCGCGCGCTACACGAGGAGACGGGTGACGTCTTTGGATGCCCTTTGGTGGGGCTTGAGCTTGAGCTGGGGCAGGACATGCCCGAGATTCGCCAAGAATCGCAGCGCATATTCGGCGAGATTGAGGCTTATCTCACCACCATCGCTCGCGATGCCATTGCTGCGCGCGGCGGCAGTGAAGATGCCGCAACACTCGGGCGTACTCTAACCCAGCTTCAGCACGGCGCCTTCGCCTCCACCCGGCTCGCCTCGGATCCGGAGCGAATGCTCGAGGCAGGCTGCGCGGCGCTTTCACTGATTGGATTTCCCGACACCCCGATCCTGCCGACAAGGAACACGACATGACCATGCCACTTTACACCGCTGCGCTTGGCGCGTTTCTGATCTTGCTTCAGGTCCTACTGATGCTGAGCGTTGGCCTGCACCGGGCGAAAGGGCAGTTCATCGGGATCGGAGAGGACCGCGATCTTGAACGCAAGGTTCGTCGTCATGGCAATCTTGCGGAAAATTCGGGTCTATTCCTCGTTGTAATCGCGCTGTTCGAAATGCTGGTCGGGCAATCGACCTATGTGTTGGTGCTTTGCATCGGTTTTGCCGTCGCGCGACTGCTTCACGCAATCGGATTTTCTTCCATGGCGGGTTCGCACGGCGATGATCTGACCGGAGTGCGCAAGGCCTTTGCCGGCATGCGCGCTACGGGTGCTTTTGGAACGCTCGCCGTGGCAATTGGCGCGGCCTACGGGATCACGACAAGCCTTGCTTAAGCCGCTTTGCCGATTTCGAACGCGCCGCTGATCCCGTCGACCACATATTGCGTGGCCAGCGCAGCCAGCAGCACACCAAGCAACCGGGTGATAACCGCCTCGACCTTGTCCCCCAGCAACCGGATAAGCGGACCCGCGGCCACCAGCGCAGCAGCCGTCAGCAGAAGGACCGCGCCAAGCGCAGCAAACACTTCCAGCGTCTGGGCGGTTCCATCCGCCTCATTCATCAGCAGCATAATCGCAGCAATTGCGCCCGGACCGGCCAGCATCGGCATCGCCATGGGGAACACCGACACATCCTCGATTTCGGGATCGGCGTTGACCTTATCCGCGCGATCACTGCGGCGCTGGGTGCGCTTTTCGAAGACCATTTCGAACGCAATCCAGAATAGCATAAGCCCGCCCGCGATGCGGAAGCTGTTAAGATCGATATGGAGCGCGCCGAGCAGACCCTCGCCGAAAAACGCAAAAAACGTCAGGATCGCCGCCGCGATTGCTGTCGCGCGCAAAGCCATGTTGCGGGCCTGCTTGGGGCTCGCCTCCTTGGTCAGGCCGGCATAGATCGGCGCGCAACCGGGCGGGTCGATCACAACGAACAGAGTGATAAAGGCGGAGACGAAGACTTCGGGAATGAACATGGGATCATGCGTTCTCGGATGAGAGTGCGGGGCGGGCTTGCTCTGGCACTGGTGCCGAGCCGCCCCTCATCATTCTTCGGGCGCGGATGCAAGACCTTCTTCAACCGCCGTCACCCATTCGCCCTCATAAAAGTACTCGACTGCGAAATATTTCGTCCCGTCGCCCATATGCTCCCAGCGCCAGCGCAACGTGCCATCGCCGGAAAGTTGCGCATTGGCGGGATTGTCGCTGGCAAGCGAGAGCGCAGGCGGGGGCGGCGTCGGTTCGCCGGGGCGCGGACAAGTCGCGACCAGCCCCAGCACGGCATCAATTGCGGTCACGACAATGTCGCCATCTTCAAACTGAGGGCGCGGCGGCGGCTGCGGATCGTCGCGCCATGCGGCGTTGTATGACCATCTATAACTGTTGTCCGATTGGCGCACCCAAGTGGTGACATAATCGCCGACCTTGCCCTCGAGATCGCGGAAGCGCCCTGCCGCGACCGCCAAGGCCCCGTCGCAGCTCATCACCACGGTCTTTGTCCCCCACTGCGCGGTGCCTTCGGGTTCGGGCAGGCGTGCGAATTCGCTCGCGGCGGTCTTTGGCCCCTCGCCGGTGTGCCAGATCGCGCCCGGCGTGGAGAACCGCGCACCCGCTGCCCAAGCGCCCTCGTCCTTCTCGGCTTGCGCATATTCGATCTCGGTCGCGACCACCTTGCTCGGCTGCGCTTCGCCCGGCGCGGTGGCGAGCACACGGTTGATCACGCTTGTGGGTGGACCGCGACGCTGGCCGCCGGAACAGGCTGTTAGAACAAGGCTCGCCATGACTGCGACTAAAAGCGGTTTTGCAAGCATTTTGGGCCTTTCAATGGTGCCGCGTCTTGCGGTGTTGCTAAAGCCCCTCTGGCACACTCAAGCCCGCATTGCGATGCGCGGCGACAAGTGTGTTGCGCAGCAGCACCGCGATGGTCATCGGGCCGACGCCGCCGGGCACGGGGGTGATAGCTCCGGCCACTTCGCTCGCCTCGTCAAAAGCGATATCGCCGACCAGCTTACCCTTCTCCTTGCCCGGAGCGGGCGGCAGGCGGTTGATCCCGACATCGATCACGGTGGCGCCATCCTTGAGCCAGTCCTTCCCGATCATTTCGGGCCGACCGACCGCAGCGACGACGATATCGGCGCGTTTGACCACGCTTTTGAGATCGCGGGTCCGGCTGTGCGCTATGGTGACGGTGGCGTTGGCGTCGAGCAGCAGCTGCGCCATCGGCTTGCCGACGATGTTGGAGCGCCCGATCACCACCGCTTCAAGGCCCGAAAGGTCTCCCAACCGGTCCGCCAGCAGCATCATGCAGCCAAGCGGCGTACACGGGACAAAGCCCGATTGGCCCACGCTCAAACGGCCTGCGTTGATGACATGGAACCCGTCGACATCCTTGTCCGGGCTGATCGAGGCGATGATGCTTTGTTCGTCCAGCTGGTCGGGCAGCGGAAGCTGGACAAGAATTCCGTCCACCGCGTCGTCTTCGTTAAGCTGCGCGACCAGTGCCAGCAGGTCTGCTTCGCTGGTGTCGGACGGCAGGCGGTGCTCGAAACTCGCCATATTGGCCGCGAGCGTCGCTTTGCCCTTGGCCCCGACATAGACCTGACTCGCGGCATCCTCACCGATCAGCACAACAGCCAGCCCCGGCTTGCGCCCGGCTTTGTCGGCAAAGGTCAGGGCATTTTCGCCGACCCGTTCGCGCAAGCGCGCGGCGAAGGCTTTGCCGTCAATTCGGGAGGCGGTCATTTACCTCAAAGTCCTGATAGGAGTCCTCGCTCAGGACCCAAAATGAGTAGGACCGCCTGAAGGCCAAGGATCAGCACGAGCGGTGAGAAGTCAATCGCTCCGGTCTGTGGCAACAGGTTTCGAATTGGGCGCAGGATCGGCTCAAGCAGATTATTGATTGATTGGTACACTTGCCGCAGGAAATCGTTCGATGGGCTGACCACGTTAAACGCGAACAACAGACCGATCACGAACTGAATTATGACCAGCATGATAAAGGCACTGGTGAGCATCGATATGATCTCATAAGCGACGAAAAGTCCTTGCATGGTGCGACTGTCTTTCCTTGTTCAGCGCTTTTCCCGAAAGGCTCGGGTGCGCATGTGTTATTCCCATTGCAGCCGTATTACCCGACTAATACGGTAATAGCTAGTGTTTCAGGCGTTCTTAACAAGCGTACCCGCCCCGCGCGCGGTGAAAAATTCGAGCAGCATCGCATGGGCAACCCGCCCGTCGAGCACAACCGCCGCCTCGCATCCGGCCTCCACCGCCGCGACGCAGGTTTCGAGCTTTGGCACCATGCCGCCCTTGATAACGCCATCCTCGCGCAGCTTGGCGATATCGGCAGGCGTGAGGTCGGACAGCAATTCGCCATCGCCATCCAGAACCCCCGCCACATCGGTCAGCAAGAACAACCGCGCCGCGCCCAAGGCGGCTGCAACCGCCCCCGCCATGGTGTCGGCGTTGATATTGTAAGTCGCGCCATCCGTTCCGCCCGCAATGGGCGCGATGACCGGGATCATGCCCGCCGCCACTGCCGTGTCGATGACGCCGGTATCGACCAGATCGGGCTCTCCGACAAAGCCCAGATCGACGACGCTTTCGATATTGCTTTCCGGATCGCGCTTGGTCCGTTCCACCTTGCGCGCGGTGACCAGCCCGCCATCCTTGCCCGACAGGCCCAGCGCCTTGCCACCGGCTGCGCCGAGCCAGCCGACGATTTCCTTGTTGATCGCGCCCGACAGCACCATTTCGGCGACCTTGGCGGTGGCCTCGTCGGTCACGCGCAAGCCATCGACAAAGGTGCTTTCCACCCCGAGCTTTTCCAGCATCGCGCCGATCTGCGGGCCGCCGCCATGCACAACGACCGGATTGATGCCGACCGCTTTCAGCAGCACGATATCCTCGGCAAAATCGCGCGCGGCCTCGGGATCGCCCATGGCGTGCCCGCCATATTTCACCACAAAGGTGCGTCCGGCATAGCGCTGAAAATAGGGCAAAGCCTCGATCAGCACTTCGGCCTTAGCCAGTTTTGAGGATGTATCTTGATCACTCACCGGGGCGAAAATCCTGTTTAACTGGCGTGCGGTTCACACGCTGCACCCGCGCGCTTAGCGGCTTGGCACAAAGCTGCAAAGCCATGGCGGGACTTTAGATAACAGGGCCGGTTGCAAAATTTCCACTTGGCACCGCAGTCGAATGGCTGTTTTATGCGACTCGCCTGGAGGGGGACGCAGTCAATGCGTCACCAGGGATACTTGGAACGGAGAAGACAAAGATGAAGACAACTCGCATCAAGGGCACCATCGCTCTTGCCGCAGCCGCCGGCCTCCTCGCCGCATGCTCGGGCGGAGACGACGCGCCGACAGAAGCGGATGCAGGCGAAGAAACCGCTGACGCCGGCGCTGGCACCCCTGTTGCCGCATCAGCAGGCGAAGGCAAAGAGAAGTGCTACGGGATTTCAATGGCTGGCGAGAATGACTGTGCCGCCGGTCCGGGCACAAGTTGCGCCGGAACCAGCGTGAAAGATTATCAGGGTAATGCCTGGAAGTATGTCGACGAAGGCACCTGCGTCGATATCGAAACGCCGAATGGCAAGGGTTCGCTGACGGAAATCGAAGCGTAATCCTGCACATTTAGCGCATCAGCGCAATTGAGGGCCGCCGGGATCGTGTTCCGGCGGCCTTTGCTTTGGCGCTTCTGTACAAGCTCCAACATTGAAGCCGAACCAATGGCCGCGCGCTGAGCGCGGTGTTATACGATCTGACGATGCTTTGGCGCCGCAAACGCACTGATCCCCCTCGCTTCGGTCGGCCACGCCGTGCGAGCCGTCGGGTGAGCAGCAGGATGCTGACATGGTGGGTGATGTGGCGCGTGCCCGTCTTCCTTCTGATCGTGCTGGTCGTGTGGTGGTACGCCATCCGCCCGATCACCAATGATCGCGGCTGGGTCGAAGTGAGGCAGACGTTTGCGCTGTGCGGCGCGGGCCAATCCAGCGATGGCTGCGTCGTCGATGGCGACACTCTGATCATCGGATTTGGCAGCGAGCGCCGCCGCATCCGCCTGACCGGATTTGACGCGCCCGAGCTTGACGGAGCCTGCGAGGCAGAGAGCCGGATCGCTCAAACCGCGCGCACCGCTCTCCACGAATGGCTGGCGCGCGGACCCTTCCAGTGGGACGGGGCAAGCGATCCCCCGCGTGATCAATATGGCCGCGAATTACGCAGTGTCCGTCGGGTCGTGAAAGGCGGCCGCGACGAGCTGCTTGCCGAGACGATGATCGAGCGCGGGCTGGCAGCGGAGAGCGGCTGGGGCGCAGAACCGCTCGACTGGTGCGAGAATTAGGCTTGGGGGTTAGGCTTCAAGCGTCGCGGCCAGTGCCGTGAAGTCCTTGTGACCCATGACAGGCACAACCCGCTCGGCCCACATCGCGTCAATCTGCTCGGCAATGACCGCTGGCACCGCCTTAGCACTGCTGCCCGAGGCCTGCACCTTGGTTGAATCGCTCGCGGCGGGGATGTTGCACTTCTCCTCCAGCACCGCGCAGACCAGCGCGTCGTCAAAGCGGTCCTTGTGCTCGACCATAAAGTCGCGCGATGTCATCTCCAGCACCAACGCTTCGAGTTCGGGTGTCAGTTTGATGCCCATGAACCGGGCCATGCGGGCGATGGCGGCCTGTCGATCCTTCACCAGCGCGGGATAGGACATCAGCAAAGTGTCCGCTTCATCGCGGCGCGCGTACCAACTGAGCAGGTGAGTGAAGTAGTCGCAGCCGCCCGGCCCGCCGCCCATCCAGAACGGGAGGAACTCCTCCATCGGCACAGCATCGCGCTCAAAGTGCCAGCCATTCATGAAGCGGTAGAAGGAGACAAAGGTCTCCTTGGGATCGCGTAGCGACACAATGTAGCGCATGTCGGCGGGCAGCCGCTCATATTCGCGGTGCGACTTGAACCCGCGCGGGGTTGCGGGTTGCGGAGCGGTCATGTCGAAATCGAGCATGTAAGCGGTGTCGTCCCACGGCACCACGCGGCTGATATCGTCGAAGTCCATATCGCCCGAACCAGTCGCAGCGCCCATACGCAGCTGATGGAACATCTGCTGCGTGAGTGTCGTGCCGCACTTCGCCCAGCTGGTGAGGAACACGTCGCCATCTACCGGCTCATAGGGGCGGTGGTTGGGCCGTTCACCCTCCATCGCCCGCGCCATCATCGGACCGTATTCCTCAATCGAGCGTGCACGCCCTGTTGCTTGATCAGTCATCACCGCTCCACCGTGTGGCGACGCATCGCCAATTCTGGAAACCATGTGTGGCAGCGACCGGGTCGATCGACAAGCACGCAGACCTCGCCTTAGACCTCAATCGCCAGCAGCAAACGCGTCCCATAGGCTTCGCGCGCGGTGAGCATCCGCCGTCCTCCAGCCCCAGGCCATGGGTCGCGCACGATAATGGACTGAACCTCACCTTGGCCGTTGGGAGCGCGCAAATAGGTCATGGATGTCATCACCGTGGCGTGACCGACCGCACCGTTGATCAGAGGATAGCCATCCGCGAGATATCGCGCCGCTTGTGCAGCAGCGGAGAAGTTGTTCACTCCAAAGTCGAAATCGGCGAGCGGGAAGGCTTTCGGATAGAACCGGCGGCCCCGGCTGTCTCGCCATCGCCTCGAATTGACCGCGCGCGCGATTTGCGGACCGTTGGCCGGGCTGCAACGAAGATCGCCAAACAAACCGGCGACGATGTCTTCCTGGCTCACGCGGTGCCTATGTTTGGCAAAGATCATCTGGATACAGGCGGCCCAGCACCATTGCGGACAGCGTTGAAGCGCTGGGATGATGCGCAGACTCGGGATGCCGGCTTCGCATTGCTGGATTCCGCGCCAATCGGCATTGGTGCATCGGAGGGCCGCGCTGGCCGAGCCGGGTACCATCAGTGCAGCTGCGCCCGCTCCGACGATGAACTCTCTTCTCTTCATACCCCCAACCCTCTGTTTTGCCCGATAGATTTCGCCGCTATAGCAGCGGTTAGCTGAATACCGGATTGCAGCCGGATTGGCCGCGTGACGGCGGTCACAGACGCGCGATTTCGCGTTCTCTCCCGGTGTGATAGAGCCGCCGCATGACACACACCCGCCGCCTCGCGCTTTCGACCGCTCTCGCCCTCGCTGCGCTCTCCGCTTGCACCGAGACCGCCGTAGAAGCCCCCGCGCCCGACCCTCAGGACGCTTTCTGGAACGCGCTTTCGAGCCATTGCGGCAAAGCCTTTGCGGGGCGCTTGGTGAGCGAGGACGAGGCGGATGCCGATTTCGTCGGCGCGCCCATGGTGATGCATGTGCGCGAATGCTCGGACACAAGCATCGCAGTGCCTTTCCATGTCGAGTTGGCCAATGAGGACGGCGAGCGCGAATGGGACCGCTCGCGCACATGGCTGATCACCAGGAACGCAGCGGGCGGGCTGCGCCTCAAGCATGACCACCGCCACAAGGACGGGACAAGCGACAAAGTCACCATGTATGGCGGCGACACCGCCTCCGACGGCACGGCGCGCGCGCAGGACTTCCCCGTGGACGCCGAGAGCGTGGCGCTGTTCGAGGCCGAGGGGCTGGACGCATCGGTGACCAATGTCTGGACCGTCGAGATCGACGCGGCCGACGCTGACACCGACAACCCACGCTACGTCTACCAGCTCAAGCGCACCGTCGAAGGCGGCGCACCCGAAGACCGCCTGTTCCGCGTCGAGTTTGACCTGACCCAAGAGGTAGAGGCCCCACCCGCTGCTTGGGGCCAAGATTGAGCCGAGACATGGACCACATGTTACACGGTCCAGGCGATAAAAAGCTCTCCCTACAAAGCGTTTCTTTTCAGAGGGATGGGCGAATCCGCAAAGGTTCGAAAACACGCGCATTGTAGGACTTGTTTTTACCACTCCGGCGCGTGGTAGGAAAACGTCGAGAGGTGCCGATGAGCGCGGTTATAACTTCGGCTCGCACTTCTCAGCGCTGGCGTGATTGTCATCACGCGCTTTAAGCTCGACTAAGATCACAGTCAGAAAGCGAAGGTATGAGTTTGGCGATAAAGCCGTCAGAACGCACACCAAAAGGGGATGAGCAATGCACGTGGCAAATCGGGTCTTAGCGATCTGCACCCTCGCAATGGCCAGCACTATCTCGGCGCAAACGGTCGATGGGCCAGCGGCCAAGATACGCTATAGTGTGGAGGACAGACAAAAAGCACAGCCGAAAATTCCCTCTGGCTCGCCATTAGAGAGTGTATGCCACCTCAAGACCAGACGTACGTTTCATCTTCTGGGTTTCGGCTGGTCGAGGAACACGGGTTCCGGAGTGCTTTACAAAGACCGCTACATCATCACCGCCGGACACAACATTTTTCAGGATTTCACCAATTTAAAATCCATCAGCGTGCAATGCGGCACCACAGATGCGGAGGCCACCGTCGATATGGTCGCCTATTCACGCGGAGAATGGGAAGCGCGCGATGCCAAGGATTACTTCCCGTTCGGTGGCAAAGACTTTCACCGGGATTTCGGTGTCATTCGGCTGAAGGAGCCCATTTCGGTCGCCAAACCGTTCAAACTTGCGACGAATCAAGGGCGAGCAGAGGAAGAGGTTCAATTCGCCGGCTACCCCGTCGAAAAAGACAAGAAAAACAATGTTCTCAACGGTCGAAATGGTTATCGCTTGTTCTATGCGACGGCTACGTTGAAGGATGATCCTGCGCTGCGCAGGTACAAGGCAACGCGCGATCTCATCTATTACGACCTCAAGACGTTTGGGTCGAACAGCGGAGGTCCCGTGTGGCGCATGGGATCCGAAGGGATGCCAGAATTGGTCGCTGTGCACGTGACGAACAGCGGGGGGCGGATTGTGGATGAACCCTTCCGCAATGAAATCCATCGACTGATCGATGTATTGGACAAACGCGCCGCGCATCGATGACTGATCAGGGTTTTGGCGGATACTCACCCGCTGCGCCGTGATCGATGCTTATCGTTTCCTGCATGCGGAAGGTGCCTTCTTCGGGCATCCATCGCCACAGATTGAGGAAGCGTGCGCCGCCGGTCTGCACCCAGCCCACGCCTCCTTCTGCCGGGTCGCCGCGCCATTCATGGAAGGTGTGCCACCCGCGATGGAGCACGCCCCATTCGCCCAGCGGCGTCACACTATCAGAGCCGGGGACGAGCAGGCGGCGGTTCTTGTAGCCCGCTTGCGAGCCACCCTCTGCGCGCGCCACGCATTGCTCGGAAAGCATCCCCGCAAAGGCATCCCCGCTATCGGCGACAATTCCGGCCTGATCGTGGACCATGCGAAAATCATCGGTGATCCGCTTGCGAACCTCGCCCGCATCGCAGCCTTCGAAAGCGTACCAGAACATCGCGGCGTCGCGCTTGGCGATGCGCTTGGTGGCGTCTTCGAGCGACGGGATGGGGGCGGGTTGTGGCGGCTCGGGTGCCGGACCCGCAGCAGGTTGCGTGAGCGCTAGGGCAAGTGCGGTGAGCATGGTGGACCTCCCTCAAGGTGTATTGCGGAGATAATACACGCGGGGAGGTTGGTGGCAAGGAAAGTCGATAACTCAGCGTGACCTGTGTCACGCGCGTGGCCCAGCGACTTCGGTTATGTCCAGAACATTCCAACGGAGGATCGAATGTTCAAAAAATCACTTATACTTGCTCTCGCTGCGTCATGTTCTGCATGCGCAAACTTCTCTCCGCTTACGAAGCAGACCACCGTTAGCGCGGTACCGGAGGGCGGCGCGCAATGGCTGACGTATGACAGTTCTCGGCGTGGAACGCTGGTGATCCGTCAGGGTAATCGAGTGATGAGTTGCGCTGAGCCTGCGCCTGATACGGGCTACAGCTTTAACAACAGCTTCAAATTGAGCGGCGAATCTGGCGATACAACTGTAGGTGCTGAGGCAGCTTTCGCTGCCACACTGGTGGCGTTGGCGGGGCGAGACAATCTGGTCCTAATGACCCGCGAAAGCATGTTCCGGCTATGTGAAGCGCGGGCCAATGGATTTATCTCCGACGATCAGTACAACCAGCAGTTTGGCGAATTGCTCAAGCAGATCGTCAAAATCGCTGAGGCCATTCAAGAGCGCTCGGCATTGGCTCAACAAGCCCTAACGAGGTAGATCGAAAAGGCGTTGATGGCTAAGCACGAGCAAAAAGAAGCTGGACCCCGGATCAAGTCCGGGGTGACGAAAGACTACGGCAATACGTCCATCTCAAACACGAAAGCGAAGATTGCTTCTTCTGCGTACCGTCTCTGAAATTTTAGGTAGGAGAAGAGCGAGAAAGTATATGCACAAGATAACAGACTAAACTCAACAAGTCCCATCAGATAGCTGGCGCCGGTCGTCCCCATTAGGGGCTTAACAAGCCAGTCACCGCCCACAGCGTAGTACAGCATGAAATACGCTTGTGCCCACATAGCGACTAAAAAAATTAAACTTAGGGTGCGGAATAATCCAGATATGACAAGATAATTATACATCCGATGCACCGCATCAGGACACCTATTGATCACGTAGTATTCAAGAGGCTTATACCATTTCGTGCGAAGCCTAATAAGTTCGTTAATATTTGGATTAGCCCTTAGCTTTCGACTTGCAGCTTGAATCGTTGAGTGCGGTATCCTGGTGTCATAGTATCCAAACATCCCCAGAGAAAATATAGCGAGATAAATTGGTAAAGCTGGCACATGAAAGAGGAAGCGGATCACCGTAGCCGAAATCGCCTTATCGCTTCGAATTTTCGATAATCGGTCATAGATGACAGCCCTTATAAAGGTATCACGCATGGATGCTGATGTCTTTGCGGAGACAAAGATCGCGGTGCTAACCTTCCCAAAGACCCGGTCTACAAACTTCTCGATAAATTGGCTCGAGATGTATGCGAGCATGTGCCCAATAACGTAGACAACGAAGAGGGTGGTTAGAGTTGAAACGGCACTCGTCAGAAATTCCTGTCCCATAGGAACAGAAAAATTCGGCGGCCTCATTTCAAGTGGTTCTAAGATGTACCGATAGATGAAGGGAACCAAAAAAAGGCCCCCTCCAAAATACACAACAACATCATAATTTGCGAATGGCGGCTTTACGAAGCCTCGCAACCGCTCCACTTTCGGATCACTCCGCCGCTTCAACAGCTCCGAACATATCCGGACCGCCCTCAACCGTTTCGTCCTCGTTGACGGCCTTCGCCTTTTGGCGGCTGTCGAAGCTGGACCACACGTCATTCCAGTTGCCGGTCGTCGCGCCTTTCGAATATTCGGTTGCGCGGGTTTCGAAGAAGTTGGCGTGCTCCACGCCGTTCAGCAGCGGGGTGAGCCATGGCAGCGGGTGCTCGTCGACCATGTAGATCTCTTGCAGGCCCAGCTGCTTCAAGCGCCAATCGGCGATGTAGCGGATGTACTTCTTGATTTCCTTCGCGGTCATCCCCTCGACCGGGCCCATCTCAAAGGCGAGGTCGATAAAGGCGTCTTCGAGGCGCACGGTCTTCTGACAGATGTCGATGATGTCTTCCTTCACCGCTTTGGTCAGGCAGTCGCGCTCAGCGCAGAAGGTGTGGAACATCTTGATGATGCCTTCGCAGTGCAGCGTTTCATCGCGCACTGACCAGCTGACGATCTGGCCCATGCCCTTCATCTTGTTGAAGCGCGGGAAGTTCATCAGCATTGCAAAGCTGGCGAAGAGCTGCAGCCCCTCGGTAAAGCCGCCGAACATGGCGAGCGTGCGGGCGATATCCTCGTCCGAATCAACGCCGAATTCGTGCATGTAATTGTGCTTGTCGGCCATCTCCTCGTAATCGAGGAAGGCGGCGTATTCGCTTTCGGGCATGCCGATTGTGTCGAGCAGGTGCGAATAGGCGGCGATGTGCACCGTCTCCATATTGGAGAAGGCGGTGAGCATCATCTTCACCTCGGTCGGCTTGAACACGCGGCCATATTTGTCGTGATAGCAATCCTGCACCTCGACGTCGGCCTGGGTGAAGAAGCGGAAGATCTGGGTGAGCAGGTTGCGCTCGTGCTCGGTGATCTTCTGCGCCCAGTCGCGGCAATCCTCGCCCAATGGCACCTCTTCGGGCATCCAGTGGATCTGTTGCTGGCGTTTCCAGAAGTCGTAAGCCCACGGATATTCAAACGGCTTGTAGGTAGAGCGGGCTTCGAGCAACGACATGTTGTGTTTCCTTCGATTGGGATGGCCGAACGATATAGGTGACATGAGCTTCGATTCGAAGGCAAGGGGGGATGATTCGGCGGGGATAAACCGTGCAAAATCTGAGTCGAAACGAGTCCGGGGAAAAGTGTGCGGACGATTGCGGCCGGGCGATGGCGCGCATGCCCTGCGTAATAACCCGGAATTAAGTATGTTCGTCTAGGCCCTGCCCAATGGGCTTGGTTGAAACTTTCTCTGCCAAAGATGTCATCGCGCCGGATGAAGATGGCGCGGCGTGCGGTGCTGCGGCGCGCGAGACCGCTGGCTTGCCCGGTCGGCTGAATGCGGACGAAATCGCGGAAATTGCGAGGGAGGGTCAGCCGATCCACCGCTGGCCGGCGGTGATGCGCGAGGCGTATGAAGGGGAAATGGCCGAGCGTTCCGAGCGCGATCAGCATTTCCTGTTCCTGCTCGGCCTGCTGGTGTGCCTCTCGACCATCCTGATCGACATGGCGGTTAACCCGGCAATGGTGATCGAAGGCGCGATTTTGCGGGTGCTGACCGTTGCTCCGATTACATTGCTCGGCCTGGTGGCGGGGGCGAAAGGATGGCGCTCGATCGCGGCGTTCTGCGTGGGCGCATCGCCCATCGCCTTTGCCGCGGTGATCGTGCACCTTGCGATGCATCTGCCGCCCGACACAGCCGCACGGTATCTGGCTGCGCCCGCCTTGCTGATGGGATTTGCGAACCTCGCTCTGCCCTATTCATTGAGAGCGCTGCTCATATTCGATTGCGCTTACATCATAACGGTGACCACGGTCAGCCTCGTCACCCAACCGAGCACGCCGACGCACAATCTCGACTTTGTCATCCTGATGCTGATCATCGCGGTCGGCACAATCCAGCTTGCAAGCCGGTTTGAAGCGATGCGCCAGCACAACTTCCTGCTAACCCTGGGCGCGAAGACCAGCTCTGTCGAATTGCTCGAAGCCAATCGCCAGCTGCGCGATCTTTCCAACCGCGATCACCTGACCGGTCTTGCCAACCGGCGCTTCTTCAATCGCCGGTTCGAGGAACTGGTCGAAGATTGCTCGTGCACAGACAGCGGCGCTCTCGATGCGCAAACGCGCGTGGTGGTGATGATGATCGATCTCGATCACTTCAAAGCCTTTAATGACACGCACGGACACCAGGCCGGCGATGAAGCCTTGCGCATTGTCGGGCATGAAATGGCCGCAATAATCGAAGGGGCCGACGGTATTGTCGCGCGCTATGGCGGCGAGGAGTTCATCGTCGCTCTGTGCGAAGATGCAAGCGCACAAAGTCAGGCGAATTTGCAAGGCAAGGTGGAGCGCGTCTCCGAAGGCATCCGCGCAAAGATATCATCGCTGCCGCTACCGGTCGGGCCGTCGGGCCGGTCGCTTATCACCACGTCAATCGGAATTGCGCTGGCACCGCCCGGGGTCAAGCCGCAGCGCGAGGAGATGATCTCGCTCGCTGACGAAGCGCTTTACATAGCCAAACGCGCCGGTCGAAACCGCATCCAGTCGATTGAAATGGAAGGTCAGCAGAGCAGGTCCGCCTGAGAAGATAGGGCCGCAGCGGGTCGCGCGCAGCCGGGCAATCCTGCGAAATCGCCGAACTATCAGCCCGCCAGCAAACCGGACAAATAAGCCCAAAGCGCCAGCGTAACCGCACCCACCGCCATAAGCGCCGGCGCCTGCTTGCGCGACTTTTCGGCCTTATCGGGATCCTTGATGAAGCTGTTTCCAAACAGCATGATGATCAGACCGCCGAAAAAGAGCCCAATTCCCCCATATAACAGCATGTCGTAATACCCCCACAATGACTGAATAATTCATGGGGGGGGGTATCAGGCACCAAGGCCACTCAACAATGCCACAAATGTGGGACAGCTCGGAGCGCTTTTGGTCAGTCGCGCTTGCGGCGCTTTGATCCAAAGAAACTGCCGCCGCCCAAAACGGTGATGCCGACAAAGAAGCCGAAATCGTACCAGCCGCCATTATTGGGCACGGCGTAAACCGCGATATCGGGATCAAACAGCGAGCCGATCCAGGCCCACGGAAAGACAAATCCGTGCCATAAACCCCAGAGGAAACCGGGGGCCTCGGCTGATTGACTGACCCCGGCATCAATCTGGCTGGCGCAGGCCGAAAGCAGCAGCGCAAGCGCCCCTGTTAATGCGAAGCGCCCCGCAATTTTCATGCGCTAGACATCGCGACCATGACCCAGACAATCGGCAGCGTGATCACGGAAACCGCCATATGAAGCGAGCCGGCATTGGCACCGTGCCCCTTTGGTCCGCGAACAAGCCGCAAGCCGTTCAGAAAAAAGCCAAGCAGCATAACGCTGCCCAAGATACCGATCCACATCTCAGTGCTCATAGCTCAAACTCCCCTTCCCTCACGCTCGAGTCCGAACGCTCTAGATGGAACCATGACACAATGTTGTTCGAGTTGCGAGGATCAGTCGCGCGAATGGCTTGAACAAGCGGCGCTTGATGCCCGATTCAGCAGAAGCGCAGCGGGAGCGCGTCGCTCATCGGTTTAAAACCGCCCGGCTTTGACTCGGGCGTGATGTCGGGAATGTGCCCGCATTGGATCTTGTCAATGAAATCCTGTTCGAGCGGCATCATAAAGGAAACGCCAATTTCGCCATTTTCGAGCCAGCGGACCGATGCGCGGTGGGGGCCGGAACCGCCCACATAGATCTGGATCGGCGAACCGGGCTTGAGCTTCCCCGCCTCGGCAGGGAAGCGGCAACCGCCGGTGGAAACATCGCTCAAGGTGATATCCATAGGCGCACCCACGCCGGTGTAATACCGGCCGGGCAAATTGATCGCCTTACGGGAGGAACGACGCGATTGCATGATTAGGGTTAATAGGCATGAGGAGTTTACATCTGCCTAAGGAATACAGGCAGGATAGAAACGCCTTGCGAAGCCGTCGCTTGCGAGGGATTTATCTGTCGTTTTTTGGTCAGCGCACAGGGTCAGGCGTCCGGATCGTAATCGCCGATCACGGGGTGGTCTGCTGAATCAACCGCGGGCTTTGTGACCTTCGTTTGCGCGGCTTGTGACGCATCGTAGGTCGAGAACATCGCGTTGGCCGAAGTCTGAAGGCTGACCCACAGCGACAAGGCTCCAAGAATACTCCCGATTGCGGAGACTCCGCCAAAGAACAGGCTCCGGTTTATAAAGTTCTTCACGGCAAGAGCGCCAAAACCAAGAAACATCCCGATGCCGACCCAAACCATCATACGAAAAACCCCTCTCACACCAGTGCGGTGGAGAGGGGCTAATCAAGAATGGTAAAGGTTTTCTTTTGTTAGCAGTAACTTGAGCCGATCACTGACAGCTCAGACATTCCTCGTAATCGGTCTGCTGTTCGCCCAGTTCGGCTTTCAGCTCGATCTCGGGAGCATCGGCGGTGTTGTCGGCTTCTACTCCTCCCGCAAAGCCGGCGCGCTGAACCGATTTCGAGCGGAGATAATAGAGCGACTTGATGCCCTTCTCCCACGCCTGGAAGTGCAGCATCATCAGATCCCACTTATCGACATCGGCCGGGATGAACAGGTTCAGCGACTGCGCCTGATCGACATAGGGCGAACGGTCAGCGGCGAATTCGAGCAGCCAGCGCTGATCGATCTCGAAGCTGGTCTTGAAGCTCGCCT
>JBCCOF010000031.1:0-23819 GCA_039025455.1 Pseudomonadota bacterium
ACGTGGCCGAGGTTTTCACCAACATTCCGGGGCTGTTTGTACAGCTCGAAGACACGATCAAATCGTTCAAGGCGGTTGTGGACGGTGAATATGACCACCTGCCCGAAGCCGCGTTCTACATGGTCGGCGGCATCGACATGGTGATCGAGAAAGCCGCGCAGCTGGCCGAGGACGCGTAAGCAAGGATGCCGGAAACGCTCGACCTCAAGGACTGCGTCAACGCGACCTGTCCGTGGTCGGGCAAGCCGGTGTCCGCCGACAGCCTGACGCTTTACCGTGGTCAGGTTCTTGGCTTTTGCAATCCCGGCTGCCGGGACAAATTTGAAGCCGCGACAAAGCACTTTGATGCGGCGATTGATGGATAAAGCTGATGCCACTCCACTTTGAACTCGTAACGCCCGCCAAGCAG
This sequence comes from Pseudomonadota bacterium, assembly GCA_039025455.1. Lineage (GTDB taxonomy): Bacteria > Pseudomonadota > Alphaproteobacteria > Sphingomonadales > Sphingomonadaceae > Erythrobacter. The sequence continues at coordinate 410 of JBCCOF010000031.1, forward strand.
GTCCGCAGCGAAGACGTCCATATGGTCGTTGTGCCGGGCACTGAAGGCGAATTCGGTGTGCTCGAAGGCCATGCGCCGTTTATGAGCACGATCCGCGATGGCGCGGTTCAGGTCTACAAGACCGAAGGCGCAGCGCCCGAGACGATCGAAGTGCGCGGCGGCTTTGCCGAAGTAGGCGATGCTGGCCTCACAGTGCTCGCGGAGCATGTCGAAGGCTGATCGCGCGACACCAGCGAACTCTAAAAAGGGCGGCCGTAGGGTCGCCCTTTTTCGTTTCAGCCCGCTGGACTAGGCAATCTGGCGCTGCACCCAGCCGGCGATTTCCATGACATGTTCAGGCGATGAAGTGACCGCGGCTTCCCGCATTATCCCGGCAAGCGTCTGCGACTTCAGCGCTTCGCGATAGACATCCTCGGCCTTTGCAAAGGCGCTCGCGACCTCACAGGGGCGTTTGCAGTCCTTGGGCTTTAGCCCGCACGGGCCGTTCTGACGAATCTCGGTGCAGCGAAAGGCGGGCATGGGCCCTTCAATCGCGCGCACGATATCGAGCAGCGAGATCGCATCCACGGGTCGGGCCAAGCGGTACCCGCCTCTGTTCCCGCGCACCGATTCGACGATACCTGCACGCCTCAACAGCTGCATTTGCTTTGCCAGATAGGCCGATGGCACGTCGAAGAAGTCCGCCAATGCATCGACATTGATGCCCTTCCCCTCGGGCAAGAGCGCGAGGATGGTGCAGATATGCGTTGTCCACTCCACGCCTTTACCAATTTGCACGCTTGACTCCTTAATCGGATATTTTTTATCTGGATAAAGATTGTCCGGTTAAGGGAAAATGGCATGAGATTGAAGGCAAGGCAAGCGAAGCAGGCGCATCAACGCGTGGCGATCTTTCTGGCGCTGTTTCTGGGCGTGCACTTCGCAACCCATTTCTCGGCCCTTGGCGGAATCGCGGCTCAGGATGCGGTGATGCAGATCGGACGCGCCGTATATCGCATTCCGGTGATCGAAATCGCTGTGGTCATCGCCTTGGCTGCGCAGGTCTATCTTGGCATCGATCTGCTGCGGCGCATCTCCGCGCGCAAGCGCAAGGACCGCTGGCACTGGGTGCAATTTGCGAGCGGTTGTTACCTCGCTTACTTCATCGTCCAGCACACAATCGCCGCTTTGGTGAGCCGCTTGGGCTTTGGTCTGGACACGAACTTCTATTGGGCGGCGGGCACGCTGACGCTGGACCCTTTGCGCGCCTTTTTCGCTCCGTATTACATCCTTGTAGTTGTGGCACTTACCGCCCACTTGATCGCCGCCCTGCACTTTCGCGGGCCACGGCGCTGGCATGCCCCCGCGCTTGCCATCGGACCGCTGGGCGGGATCACGATTGTCATGGCCTATGGCGGAGCGCTTTACCCGATTGAACTGCCCCAATCGCATCGGGACTTCTTCGCCGCTTTTCCCGGCGTCGAGTCTTAGGTCCCCCCTTCACAAGCCCCCCATTCCTCGCCACATAGTATGGTGGAAACACCCCCATAGGAGAGGACTTTTGAAGCTTGTCTCAACACTCGCCATTACAGCGGCGCTTGCCATGACCGCCGCCACCCCAGCCGCAGCCAATGCCGCAGACGGGCATTCCGAGGCCAAAGCGGAAACGCCCGTGGACGACGGTATCCCCGGCCCCGAGCAGGACCCCTATATCTGGCTCGAAGAAGCGCGCAGCGACGAAGCGCTCGCGTGGGTCGAGAACGAGAACAAGCTGACGCTTGCCACAATGGAAGCCGATCCGCGCTTCGAACAGCTCAGGTCCGAAGCGCTCGCAATCTATGACAGCGAGGACCGCGTCCCCTATGTCAGCTTCCGCCCCGACGGCCTCTACAACTTCTGGCAAGACAAGGACAATCCCAAGGGCCTGCTGCGCCGCACAACGATCGAAAGCTACAAGACCGACAATCCCGAATGGGAGATCGTCCTCGATGTCGATGCGCTCGCCGCTGCCGAGGGCAAGGAATGGGTTTATAAGGGCTCGACCTGCCTGCCGCCTGCGCTCAACAAGTGCATGATCGCGCTGAGCGACGGGGGCGAGGACGCCACTATCATGCGCGAGTTTGACACCGCGACGAAGACCTTCGTCGAAGGCGGGTTCGAGCTTTCGGAGAAGAGCCAGGGCGGCGTGCAGTGGGTCGATGAGGACACGCTGATGGTGGGCCGCGACTTTGGCGAAGGCACGCTGACCGAAAGCGAATACCCCTTCACCACGCGCGTCTGGAAACGCGGCACGCCTTTGTCGGAAGCCAAGGAGATCTTCCGCGGTGAAGCCACCGATGTATGGGCCGGTGCCAGCCTTGTGCGCGACAACACCGGTGAAGTGCACGCCACCACCGCATTTCGCGGGGTCAGCTTCCACGAGCGCGAGTACTACTGGCTCAACCCCAGCTTCGAGTGGGTGAAGCTCGACATGCCGAAGAAAGCCAATCCCTATGGCATCGTCGATGGTCACATGCTGATCTCGACCGATGTCGATTGGGAAGTGGACGGCCAGACCTTCCCCGCAGACAGCCTGATCGCGGTCAGCCTTGAGGACTTCAAGAAGGACCCCAACGCAGCCAAGAAGACGCTGGTGTGGGCTCCGGGTGAGCGCCAGACCAAGCGCGGCGGCGCGATCACGGCGGGCGCGCTCTATGTCGGCCTGCTCGATAACGTCGTGGGCAAGGTGCTCAAGTTCAACTTCGTCGATGGCGCTTGGGTGAGAGAGCAGGTCGACCTGCCCGACAATGCCACCGTGGGCATCGCTGCCAGCTCTTCCGAGAGCGAGCAGATCATGTTCACCGTCACCGACTTCCTCAATCCGACCACGCTCTACTACTCCGAAGCAGGCGAAGCGCCGAGCGTGCTCAAGACCTCGCCCGCGCGCTTTGACGCGGCTGGCATGGATGTCGAGCAGCACGAGGCGGTCAGCAAGGACGGGACCAAGATCCCCTACTTCATCGTCAAGCCGGAAGGCATGGAGATGAACGGCGAAACGCCTGTCCTGATGTCGGGCTATGGCGGTTTCCAGATCCCGCGCCTGCCCTCCTATATGGGCAGCACGGGTAAGCTGTGGCTGGAAAAGGGCGGCGCTTATGTGCTCGCCAATCTGCGCGGTGGCGGCGAGTTTGGGCCGAGCTGGCACCAGACCGCGATCCGTGAGAACAAGCAGCGCACATGGGATGACTTCATCGCCGTGGCCGAAGACCTGCATACTCGCGGCTTTACCAGTCCCGAGCATCTGGGCATTCAGGGCGGCTCGCAAGGCGGCCTTCTGGTCGGCACCGCGATCACGCAGCGGCCTGACTTGTTCAATGCGGCCATCGTTGCAATCCCGCTCTTCGATATGCTTCGCTTCCACGTGATCGGACGCGGCGCATCTTGGACCGGCGAATATGGCGACCCGCGCATTCCCGAACAGCGCGCTTGGATCGAAGGCTACTCGCCCTATCAAAAGCTGGTCGAAGGTGTGGACTACCCCACCCCGTTCCTGTGGGCATCAACCGCCGATGACCGCACACATCCGGCCCACGCGCGCAAGGGCGCGGCGAAGCTGAAAGAGCTGGATCAGCCCTATTACTACTTCGAGGATATGACCGGCGGCCATTCGGGCGGCGTCGACAACGAACAGCGCGCGAAACTTCAGGCGCTACAATATGTCTATCTGATGCAGCAATTGATGGATGCGCCGGCAGAGGGCGAATAGGCCCGCGCTGGCTTACAAAAAGGGCGGCCCCGCGCGATGCAGGGCCGCCCTTCTTCGTGTTGGAAACAAGGCCGCAAACTAGTCGGTGGCGATCTCGATCATCACTTCGTTGCGGCGCATCGGGCCGGGCACCATGGGCGCATCGTAGAAGGCGTATTCAAAGTCTCCCACGGTGACGAGTTTCTGGCTCTCGATCCACTTGGTCAGCTCGCCCTCCATCCGCTCCAGATCACGCGCCCCGCCCCAACCGCTGAACCGAACGGTCGCCATGCGCCGCGCGGGCACTTCGGTGAGCGTGATGTCGGACGGGGCAGGCGGGAGCGTATCGAGCGTGTATTTCGACGGCATCACGAAGCGCATGCGCCATTGGTCGGTCGCGGTCTCGTCCTGCATCACCGGCGATGTCATCGCGATTGGCTCGTCGCGCGCCACGCGGTCTTGCATAACGGGTGAGGTCATCGCGATGGACTCGCCGCCTTCGGGCCGGTCCTGCGCGAAGATGTAGGCGGCCAACCTGCGGAAGCTCGCCCCGCTGGCCTGACGACGGCTTCCATTATGCGTTACTTCGGCGACGACGATGCTGGGATAGTCGCGCAGCTGGAACGCGCGATCTTCCTTTACGAGCGTGAATTCGGGCTCTTCAATGTCGCGATATTGCGCATAAACACCCACGGCGCTGACAGCGGCGATACCCGCTCCGGCTGCGATCCACTTTCCAATACCCATTGCAGGTGCGCTCCTTTGATTGCTTGCTGTATCAGCAGATACGCAGCGGAATGGTTCCCGGATGTTACGACCGCGGCCTTAGCGCCGCGTCGGCGCATGGAAATCGGGCGGCTTGCTCGCGATCCAAGCGATAAACTTCGTGAGCGCAGGGTGCGCCCTTATCACCTCCACATCCGCGCCAATCCGCGCAAGCTCGGCATTGGTGAAATTGGTGTGGATCGTCTTGTGGCAAATCGGATGGACGGGGACTGTGCCCCGCCCTTTCTTCGATTTCGGTACCGGGTGATGCCACTGGATCAGCGTCTCGAACGGACGCCCGCACAGCCAACAGGTGAGCGGCTCGTCGCTCAATTCGGAAACTGGGTCAGCGACAAGGTGTTGCCATCCGGATCGCGAAACCAGCACACCTTCGCGCCATCGGGCGTGGTCCAGATGTCGCGCTCGTCCTGGTCGAAATGCGGGAAGTCGAGAAACTTCACCCCGCGCGCCGCCAGCCGATCTCGCTCGGCGGCAATATCATCGACCTGCCAGCCGATTGCGGTGAACGGATAAGGATCGAGGTCCTCAACCTTCTGCACCCACAGCATCGTGCCTGCGGCATCAAACGCGAGTGCAAAAGGCGAATCCTCAAGCAACGAAAAGCCAAGCGTGTCGCGATAGAATTCAAGCGCTGCCTCAGGCTGAGCACTGGCCACGAATTGTATCGCCTTCATTGCGCTCAATCCTTCTTCTTAGCTGCCGCTTTCTTCTTTTTCATCGTATCGTGAAATCTATCGGCCCATCCATCTTTGACCAATTGTTCCGCGCGCACCATCCGTAATTCACCGGCGGCAACATCGCGGCTGACCGTGGAACCGGCGGCGACGATGGAGTCCGGCCCAATGGTGACCGGAGCGACCAACGCGCTGTTCGATCCGATAAAGGCGCGCGCGCCGATTTTGGTCTGGTGTTTGAAATAGCCATCGTAATTGCAGGTGATCGTGCCCGCGCCGATATTGGCGTTCTCTCCAACAGTCGCATCGCCGATATAGGAGAGATGGCTGGCCTTGGCTCCGGGGCCAAGCGTTGCCTTCTTCATCTCGACGAAATTGCCGACAAAGCTGTTCTCTTCGAGCACCGCGCCCGGGCGCAGGCGGGCGAAGGGGCCGACCTGAACGCCGCTGGCCAATTGGGCGCCTTCGACATGGGTGTAGGCCTTGATATGCACGCCATCGGCCACAGTGACTCCGGGGCCAAAGACGACATGCGGATCGATGGTCACATCGCGGCCAAGCACGGTGTCATGGCTGAAAAACACGGTGTCGGGTGCGCGTAAGGACGCTCCATCGGCCATGACCTGTTCGCGTCGCGCCGCTTGCCAGCGCATCTCTGCCCCTGCCAGCTCGGCGCGCGAATTGATCCCCGCGACCTCGTCTGCACCGGTTTCCACCGCCACGACCTTGTCGCCGCGAGCGATCGCTCCGGTGGCAACATCGGGGAGGTAATATTCGCCCTGCGCGTTGTCGTTCTCGACCGCGTCAAGCAGCGGCCACATATCGTCCGAATGCGCCACGATCAGGCCCGAATTGCACAGATCGACCGCCCGCTCGGCCTCGCTCGCATCCTTGAATTCGACCATTTTGCGCACCGTTCCGTCTGCATCGGCGATAATCCGGCCATATTGCAGCGGATCCTCCGGGCGAAAGCCCAGCACCGCGACCTTGGCCCCGCCCTCAAGCGCGGCGATCAGGCGGCGAACGGTCTCGGCGGTCACCATCGGTACATCGCCGAACGTCACCAGGATATTGCCAGAAAAGCCTGCCAGCGCGTCCTTCGCCATCAAGGCGGCATGCGCGGTGCCCAATTGCGGCTCTTGCAAAGCGGTGGTGATGTCGCGCCCCGCCAGCGCCTCATCAAGCTGTTCGCGCCGGTCGCCCGCCACCACAACGGTGCGTGCGGGCGACAATTCGGCGAAGCTATCGAGCAGGTGCAGCAGCATCGGCTTGCCCGCAATCGGGTGGAGCACCTTATGCAGGTCGCTCTTCATGCGGGTGCCCTTGCCCGCGGCAAGGATGATGGCGGCGAAGTCAGTCATGCAATATCTCTTGTTTGTCGACCCTTACGGGACACCTCGCTTGGCAGCAAATGCTTGCGGTTTGAAGTCGCTTGAGCCACCCGCCAACAGACTGGAGACCATGATGGCAGATTTTCCCTTTGATGCGGTCGGTTTTGACCTTGATGGCACGCTGCTCGACACGTTCCGAGACCTCGGCGCGGCGGTGAACCATGCGCTTGAGCTGGGCGGGTTCGCGCCGGTGCCGGTCGAATCGTCGAAGGATCTGATCGGCGGCGGGGCGAAGCTGATGCTGGCGCGCGCAGTGAAGGAACAGGGTGGGATGCCGGAGGATGATTTCCACGCGCTCTATAAAAAGATGCTCACCTACTACGCCGATCACAATGCGGTGCACAGCGCGCCCTACCCCCATGCGCGCGAGGTCGTGGCCGATCTAACCGCGCGCGGGGTTAAGGTCGCGGTGGTGACCAACAAGTTTGAAGATTTCGCCCGCTCGATCCTGACGCAGCTCGACTTTATCACCCCGTTCGAGACGGTGATTGGCGGCAATTCCATGGGCAAAGGCGCGGATGGCAAGTATCTCTCCAAACCGCATCCCGAACCGGTGCTCGAGGCGCAAAAGCGCTGCGGTGGCGGCTCCTTCGCCTTTGTGGGCGACTCGACCTATGATGTGAAAGCAGCGCGCGCGGCCCAAGTGCCAGTTGTTGCGGCTGCTTACGGCTATTGCGACAAACCTCCGCACGAATTGGGCGCCGACGCAGTGATCGATTCGCTGGACGGCCTGATTTCCGCTCTGGAATCGCTGTAGGCAGTCATCTAACCTTACGGCATCGCGGATCAGGCATCCGAAGTGTTGCAAGCACCCCGCAAAAGTGCCACCGAACGCCCACAATACTAGTTTACGCGCGCGTCAACCGTACGCGTCCCCTGTTTAGTTTGGACGGAAGGAAACATCATGAGCATCGATTTCAAGGATAAGGTCGCTATCGTCACCGGCGCTGGCGGCGGTCTGGGCCGCGAATATGCGCTGGAGCTGGCGCGCCGCGGCGCGAAGGTTGTGGTCAACGATCTGGGCGGCTCGCGCGATGGCACCGGCCATTCGGACATGGCGCTGAAGGTCGTCGAAGAAATCGAAGCCATGGGCGGCGAAGCCATGTCGAATGGCGGCTCGGTCACCGAATATGAGCAGATGGAAAAGATGGTCGCCGACGCCAAGCAGAAATGGGGCGGCGTGCACATCCTGATCAACAATGCAGGCGTGCTGCGCGACAAGACCTTTGCCAAGATGACCCCGGACGATTTCGAATTCGTCCTCAAGGTTCACCTCACCGGCTCGGCTTTCGTCACAAAAGCATGCTGGGAGACCTTCCGCGAGCAAGCCTATGGCCGCATTCTGATGACCGCCTCGTCAACTGGCCTGTTCGGCAATTTCGGTCAGGCGAATTACGGCGCGGCGAAACTGGGCCTTGCTGGCCTGACCAAGACGCTCCAGCTCGAAGGCGCGAAATACAACATCAAGGTCAACTCGCTCTCGCCGGTGGCGGGCACGCGGATGACCGAAGACCTCTTCCCCGAAGAAGCCTTCAAGCTGTTCGATCCGGTGAACGTGGTTCCGGCTGCGCTCTACCTCGTCAGCGAAGGCGCGCCGACCAACGCGATCATCGGCGCGGGCGCTGGCGGCTATCACAGCTCTTGGGTGGTGATGAATGACGCGGTGTGGCTGCCCGATGGCGAGCGCACCGTCGAAGGCTTTGCCGACCGTTGGGATGACATCAACTCGTTCACCAACCTGATCGCACCGCAATCGGGCAGCGAGCAATCGGGTGCGATCCTCAAGGCCATGCAAAAGGTGACCGGCACCGGCCCCAGCAGCGCGCGCGGCTAAACCGAAACCTGCAACACCTCATTTTTGGTTTGCAATTCAACGGCCTCCGCCCGAGCAAGCGCGGGGGCCGTTTGCTTTGGATCTACAGTGCGGCTGGCAAGCGAAATTCGAGGGTTAAACGATGCACACAGAAGAACTGGACCAAGGCACGCAGACGCTGGTGAGCCGCGCGAAGTTCGCAGAATACTCGATCTACGCGGTCGTCCCGTTTTTCGTGGCGGTGATGATCGGCGAAGCGCTCGAAATTGTTGGCGTGATCGACCTGCGAGCCTTCGAACTCGATCTGCTTGCCGAACTCTACAGCCTCGTTCTGATCGGGACCCTGCCTTTCTACATCTTCTCGGTCATTACCATCGCGATGTGGATTCACCGCGCGCATAAGAACCTGCACGATCAGGGTGTCGAAGGGCTGGAATACACGCCGGGCTGGGGCGTTGGATGGTACTTCATTCCCATCGCCAACCTGTTCAAGCCGTTTCAGGCGATGAAGGAGCTTTGGGGTGCAAGCCACCGATATAAAGGCAATTTTGGCGATCCGGCAGAAGGCAATCTGGGCCTGTGGTGGGGCCTTTGGATCTTCGGCGGAATCCTCAGCAATATCTCCACGCGCATGTCGATGTCCGATGATCCCGGTATTTATGATTCGGGCATAATCTTGTCGTTCATTTCGAGCGGCCTCAATCTCGGCGCGGCCTATCTGATCTGGCAGATTATCCGCCAAATCACCGCGGCGCAGGTTTCTCGCATATCCTTGAGCGAAGTCTTTGAATGAGCAGCGCAAGGCCACTGTGTTGACTCAATAATACACCTGATCTAATCCTGTGTCTCTGCTTTGGGAGACCAGTTGCGATGTACAGTGAAGACGATCTCAATTCTGCCGTTGCTGCGGGCGCTTTGAGCGCCGAAGCCGCTGCCGGTTTCCGCAATCACATGAGCAAAATGCGCGAATTGCCGCGCGGCTCGGAAGAGAACTTCAGGCTGATCAACAGCTTCAACGACATCTTTGTCGCGATCGGGATTGTAATCCTGTTGGTCGCGGTGGGCGCGATTGGTCAGGCGATCGCCGGAATTTTCGCTCCAGCTTACACTGATTTGAACTCTGCGCTTCAATCCGCCTTGGCCGGTCTATTTGTCGCGGCAACCGCATGGCCTCTCGCTGAGTTTTTTACCAAGCGACGCCGCATGGCATTGCCGTCGATCTTGCTGTTGCTCGGCTTTGTAATCGGGGTGTTTTTCTCCCTTTTCGGCCTTGGTGCAGCGCTCGGCTTCACAGGCGATGAAGCGCTTGGGGCGATTATCGTGACACTGGCGGGATTGGTCGCGGGCGCATCGGCGTGGTTTCATTGGCGCCGGTTCCAGGTGCCCATCACAATTGCCGCAGCGGTGGGCGTTGTGGTCATTTCACTGCTGATCGCCCTGCTCGGCATTGCTCAGATGGAAGCCGATGAACCGGTCTTTCTGATCACGGTGCTGGTCGCCGGTCTGGCGGTCTTCGCCACCGCAATGCGTTGGGATATCTCTGACCGCGAGAGGATCACTCGCCGCAGCGATGTCGCATTCTGGCTGCACCTGCTCGCCGCGCCGATGATTGCCCATTCGATCTTTGCTCTGATCGGCGTGACCGAGGGCGACAACATCGGTATCGGAGCCGCAGTCGGCGTGCTGGCGGTCTATCTCGGGTTCGGCCTTTTGGCGCTGGCGGTGGACCGGCGCGCGCTGCTGGTCTCGGCGCTGATCTACGTCCTGTTCGCGCTGACATTCCTGTTCCGCGAATTTGGCGCGGTGGAGTTGAACTTTGCGCTGACGGCGCTGGTGATCGGTTCGGCTTTGCTCAGCCTCTCAGCGTTTTGGCAGCCGATCCGCCGTTCGGTGGTGTCCGCCCTGCCCGAAACGCTTCAGGCCAAGCTGCCCTCTACAGAGGATGTCGAGCTGCCTGCGAGCGCGCCCGCTACAGCTTAATCCTCAACCGCCTTCAACAGGCGGCGCTCCATCGGCGCGAGGACTCCTGCAAGGTCGTGCCCGCGTTTGAGCACCTGCCCGTGTTCGCCGAACAGCGTCCACATGCCTTGCTTGTTGCGTAGCGAAGGGCGCTTTTCCACGCGCGCTTGTGGGCGCTCTGCGGCGCGGCGGAAGGCGGCGAAAGTGGCAGCGTGGCGGTCAAAGTCCATTGCGTAATCGCGCCATTCACCGGCCGCGACCATGCGGCCATACAGGTCCAGAATGCGCTGCAGTTCCTTGCGGTCAAACCCGACTTGTGTGGCTGCACGACCGGGAAAAGCAACGACTTGGCCGGGGCCGCCAGCCCCTCTTCCCGAACTCATCAGTTATCGGTTCCGCTCTTCTTCGCGATCTCTGGCTTTGCGTCATGCGTACTCTGGGCCGATTTGATCTCGGCCATCTCCGCTCTCAATGACGCCAATTCGCGCTCCAGCTTCTCGATGCAATCGACGCGATTGCCCTCTGCGTCTTCGCATTCGGGTGTGGTGCCATAGGGGATGAACTCTTTGATCCATTCCTCCGCCGGAACCAACGTGGAGCGCGCCTTGAAGCCGACCATTGTTGCACCGCTCGGAACGTCTTCCATCACCACCGCGCTCGCGCCTACACGCGCGCGCTCACCAATGGTGATCGGGCCGATTATCTGCGCCCCTGAACCAACAATCACATCATCGCACAAAGTCGGATGCCGTTTGCCGCCTTTGCCGTTGGTCGGATTGGTGCCTCCCAAGGTAACGCACTGATAGATCGTGACATTGTCGCCAATCTCGGCGGTCTCTCCGATCACGGTAAAGCCATGGTCGATAAAGAAGTTCTTCCCGATCTTGGCGCCCGGATGGATATCAATCGCGGTCAAAAGCCGCGAAAAGTGGTTTACAAAGCGGGCAAGGAAATACAGCCGCGCGACAAACAACCAATGCGCAACCCGGTGAAAACCGAGTGCCAGAACTCCGGGATAAAGCAGTATTTCCCAGCGCGAACGCGGCGCGGGGTCACGCGCGCGAACAGAGTCGAGATAGCTGATCAGCCGTGCGAACATGGGTCTCTTCTCCCAGTATCTGCGAGCGATTGCAAATCAGGCCACCTTTCGCGTCTAAAACAAACGCTGTTGTTCAGGGCCTTGAACGGCTTCGAGCGCAGCTCTCCAAACTGACATGGTGGCAGGGGCCTGTCGTTCAAGGCTGATCCGATCAATCGCCGCCACCAATCGTTCGATGGACTCAAAGCTGCGCGGAGCACGGGGGATAAGGTAATTCACAGCCTCCTCCGCCAGGGAGAGCCCTCGCTGGGCCGCCATGGCAAGGATCAACTCCGCCGCCATCGCATCATCAGGATCTCCGATTTCAAGCTGCAATGACCCGCTGAGCCGCGAACGCAGATCGGGCAAGTCGATCTCCCAAGGTTGCTTGTTTACGATGATAAGCAATTTGGTGCCCGTATCGCTGCCACCCTGCTGAACCGCATTCCATCGGTGGAAGAGTTTGTTCTCATCCCATGTGTCAGCGCCGTCGATCACCGCGATGCCATTACCCCCTGCCCATTCTCCCAGCAGCGTCTTGCCCGAGCGCGTTGGCCCGCTCAGCACCGCCACGCCGAAGGGCCAGCTTGCCGGATCGCGCAAAGCCTCGATCACATCCGCATTGGCACTGCCGATGACGATCCGGCGCGCCTCGCCCTGCCCCGTTGGGCCGAGCGGCAGCGCGATCTGGGAGATGGGATGTGTCGTGTCGGCCATTGGCGCAACCGGGCCTTTAGCGGCTGATGGCGAGCGCGTTGGCACCCTGTCGCACGTTAAACCCACGCCCGCGCAGCGCCGCGGCCAGCTGCTCGACCGAGCCGTTGAAGCTGACACTCATCACCGACGTGCCGCCCATCGCGGTGCTGGTCACGGCAACGCTGCGCACACCCGGCGCGCCGCGCACACCCGAAAGGGCCGAGTCGAACGCGCCCGCATCCGGAGTCGAGAACTGGACCATCACATTGCTCACCACCTGCACCGGTTCAGGCGTTGGCAGCGCCGTTTCTGGCGTGGTGGTTTCGGTTGGCCTCGCACCGCTTTCCGTCTCGTCTGTTGACGTGATGCCGTCGCGGCGGCTGATCGCGCGTCCAATTTGGATAAGACGGGCAATCGCAGGATCAGCATCGCCCAGCGGCACATTGTTCAAGGTCGGGTCTGGGCGCAGCTTGCCTTCGGCCAGCGCCTCGGCAAACATGCCATCCATCCGCTCGACCGCTTTCTCCAGCATTGCAGGGACTTTGGCGGAGCTGTCAGCGGTCAGCTTGAAACTGCCAAGCAATCTGCTGTCCGGTCCATAGCGCGCGACGAAATGGCCGGTGACCGGACCGCCGGGAAATTGATGTTCAAGCCGCACAATCGGGGTCAGCGCATCGGCAGCGCCATATTGGTCAAGCGTGGTGCGCCACCATGCGCGGCTGCGCCGGCTGGTCTGTCCAAAATTGAGCAGCAGCGAATCGCCACCCGAGCCGGTCGGACGCACATAATCGATCCGGCTGGAACCCGGATTGAACTCGGCCCATGCGCGCTGCCACGAATTGCGCGTTTCAAAGGTCGTATAAGCCCCGCCGTTCACTTCGACCGGGATCAGCAGCATCGGCGCGGAAGCGCGCTGTTTCGCAGCTCCACCCAGGAAGCGCCCCGCCCGCTGGCGATCAAACACCACGCCAAGCGTCGCAATGTAACGCTTCGGGCCGATCTGCTCGCGCTGGATCACAATCGCGGACACCATCGATTCGAGCTGACCGTCGGACACCGCCGGACCACCCGCCTTGTTCCACGCCATGCGCTGCGCATCGCGCCAAGCCTTGTCGCGCGCCGCCGCCCCGCTTTCAGCGGTAACGTCGACTTCGATGCCAGTGACCTCGATATCCGCGCTCGACGCAGTAGGCGCGATGCCGCGCTCGCCCGAAACCTGCGCCAAAACAATCGCATAGGCCCCGCCCATCACAGCCAGCGCGAGCAATACCGCCGCCACTTGCCGCGCCCAACCTGACGCGACAACACGCGTTGCCAGCGGTTGCGATAAGGCCTCGAAAAACGGGCGGGAAGGTGATTGCGTCATAGCCATCGGGGAAATCGCGCGCCTTTTGCCCAAACGCGAGTGGAATTCCAAGCGCGAAAGGCTAAACCACCGCGCATGAGTGGCAATAAATCCCCATACACCTATGAACAAGCCGGTGTTTCGATTGCGGCTGGCAATGCTCTGGTGAAGGCAATCGCACCTCTGGCCAAGGCCACAGCGCGGCCCGGCGCGACCAGCGAATTGGGCGGATTTGGCGGGTTTTTCGATCCGAAAGCAGCGGGTTACACTGATCCGCTATTGGTCGCGGCGAATGACGGGGTCGGGACCAAGTTAAAACTCGCGATCGAGCATGACCGGCACGACAGCGTCGGGATTGATCTGGTCGCGATGTGCGTCAACGATCTGATCGTCCAAGGCGCAGAGCCGCTGTTTTTCCTCGATTACTTCGCCACCGGAGCATTGCAGAACGGAGTCGCAGAGCGCGTAGTCGCGGGAATTGCCGATGGCTGCAAACAGGCGGGATGCGCCCTGATCGGGGGCGAGACGGCGGAAATGCCGGGCATGTATGCGGATGGGGACTATGATCTGGCGGGCTTTTGCGTCGGGGCAGTCGAGCGCGGCGAGCAGCTCACCGGTGAGCAGGTCGCGCCGGGCAATGTCCTGATCGGCCTCGCCTCTTGCGGCGTGCATTCCAACGGGTTTTCGCTGGTGCGGCGGTTGGCTGACGATTTCGACTGGGCGATGCAAGCGCCCGCGCCCTTTGATGCGGATCGCACCCTGATCGAGGCTCTGATCGAGCCGACGCGCATCTATGTCGCAAGCCTGCTTCCGCTCGTGCGCGAGGGTCTAGTGAACGCTCTGGCGCATATTACGGGCGGCGGATTGCTGGAGAATATCCCGCGTATCCTGCCCGATGGCGCGCATGCGCAAGTCGATGCAAGCGCTTGGGAGCAGCCCGCTCTGATGGCATTTCTGCAAGCGCAAGGGAGCATTGCGCCGGAGGAAATGGCGCGGACCTTCAATTGCGGGGTCGGCATGGTGCTGGCCGTGGCTGAGAGTGATGTGGAAGCGGTGACAAAACGGCTCGAAACGGCGGGCGAGCGCGTCGTGCCAGTTGGTCGCATCGAGGCCGGAGAGCGCGGTTGCACCGTACGCGGCTCGGCAGGCACATGGTCGGCGGACAGCGATTGGGAGGCGACGCATCTTGGCTGATACGGGCAGTCCCCGCACCAAGATCGCCGTGTTCATCTCGGGCAACGGCACCAATATGGCCGCGCTGCTCTATGCCAGCCGCCTGAACAGCGCCGCCTATGAAATCGTTCTCGTTGCAAGCAATATCGCCGATGCGGGCGGGCTCACACTGGCCGAGCTTGAGGGCATTCCCACCTTCATCCACTCGCACAAGGGCCTTTCCCGCGCCGACCACGACGCCGCGATGGAGGCGGCGGTCAAAGCCTCGGGGGCGGAATACATCGTGCTCGCGGGCTATATGCGGATTCTCTCGGAAGAGTTCGTCGAGCGCTGGAGCGGGCGCATTCTCAACATTCATCCCTCGCTGCTGCCCAAATATAAAGGTCTCGACACCCATGCGCGTGCCATCGCCGCGGGAGATAGCCATGCGGGCGCAAGCGTCCATGTCGTAACCGCGGAGCTCGATGCGGGCGAAGTGCTGGCGCAGGCCCCGGTCGCGATTGTGGCTGGCGACACGCCCGAAAGCCTCTCCGACCGTGTGCGGTTTGCCGAGCATCAGCTTTATCCCCATGCGGTCACCGAATATGTCTCGCGCGGGAACGATCCCGATTACCTTTACAAGCGGGTCCGCGCCCTCGCCCTTGCCCTGCCCGAAACCTCCGCGCGCGACAGCCATGGCTCGCCCGGCTTTCGCGTCGGGCCGGAGAAATCGGGCAAGTTCTTCGCCCATTTCAGCCAGCAGCACCATGGCAGCGAACACATCGCGGTGCTTGTCAAAACGAGCGGGATGGACGAGTTGCTCAATCTGGTCGAAACCCAGCCGGACACCTATTACAAACCCGCCTATTACGGCGCGAGCGGATGGATCGGGGTGATCCTCAACCGCGCGCCCGAGGATGGAAGCGTCGATTGGCAGCATGTCGAGGAATGGTTGCTGCGCAGTTGGCGCAGCGTCGCGCCCGCGCGGCTGACCAAATTGCTTGATGCAGCGGATATGTTCTGATGGCGGCGCCGGTGCGCGATCACCTTCTGGCGCGCGGCAAGCTGGCGGAGCGGGCCAACGCTTTTCTAGGCAAGGCATGGGACAAAGGCTGGCTGCCCGAACCGGAGCTCGACGAGCAGGTCCTGTGGGAGATCGCCGCCAAAGGCTTCGATGAGCGCGCAGAGCATGGCGGGCGCAGCGGGGAGGATGCTGCGGATTTCCGCTTGCGGCTGAGCGAATTGCTCAAAGCGGTGAAAGCCGGGGCCGACCTCAATCCGCTGGGCCGCGCGATGGCCTATGGGCAATTGGTTCGCGTGATACGCGGCAGGCTTGGTCTGGGCGCGCTGTGGGCGCAGCAGCCCGAATTGCTCGAGACCCGGATTGCCCCGCCAATCATCGTTATCGGCCATATGCGCAGCGGCACCACGCGGATTCACAAGCTGCTCGCGGCCGATCCGGCGCATTCGCACACGCGCTATTGCGACGCTTGGCACCCTGCCTCCCAATCGCTGGCGATGCGCAGGGTCAAGGGGGTGCTCGATCTGGCGATGCTGGGCATGCTCAATCCGTGGCTTCAATCGATTCACCCGATGGCGAGCGGCGAGGTCGAGGAGGAGCTGGCATGGCTGGCGCTCGCGCTGAACCACTCGATCTACGAATCGCAATGGCGCATCCCGAGTTATTCGGCCTTCAGTGAAGCGCGCGACCCTGCGCCGGTCTATCGCGAGCTTGCACGCATGCTGCACACCGATGCGGCGCAGCGCGGAGTTGCGGACAGGCCGCGCGTGATGAAAGCGCCGCAATTTTCTGAGGATCTGGCGGCGCTGCTAGAGCAGTTCCCCGATGCGCGGCTGGTCATCGCCCAGCGCGACCATGCGGCAGTTTTGCGCAGCGCAGTCTCGCTTGCTGCAAACCAGATGGCGATTCAGTCCGACACCTGTGACCTCGACCAGATCGAGGCCTTGTGGAGCCACAAGATTGCCCTGCGCGAGGAGCGAATCGAAGCGGCGCTGCGAAGCTGGAATGGCCCGGTTGCGCGGCTGCATTTTGATGCGCTCAATGCCGATTGGGAGGGCGAAATCGCACGCACCTATTCGGAACTGGACCTCACCCTCGGCGAACCCGCGCTCGCCGCCATGCGCAAGGTCATGTCCGCTAGCGAAACCGGCCACCACACAGCGCACGCCGCGCAGCTTAAGCGCTTTGCCGCTGAGGCCTAGTGCACAAACAAAAAGGGCCATCCAAGCGGACGGCCCTTTCCATGTGGATGCGCGTCAGCTTACCCGACGATTTCGTCTTCGTTGAAGAAGAACGCGATTTCGATTGCGGCGTTCTCGTCGCTGTCCGAGCCGTGGACGGTGTTTTCACCGATCGACAGCGCGTGTTCGGCGCGGATTGTGCCCGGAGCCGCGTCTGCTGGGTTGGTCGCGCCCATGATGTCGCGGTTGCGGGTCACGGCGTCTTCGCCTTCGAGCACTTGGACAACCACCGGCTCGCTCATCATAAATTCGGTCAGCTCGCCGAAGAACGGACGCTCGGAATGGACGGCGTAGAAGCCCTCCGCCTGCTCCTTGGTCATGTGGATGCGCTTAGACGCGACGACGCGCAGGCCAGCGTCTTCCAGCATTTTGGTGACTGCGCCGGTCAGGTTGCGCTTGGTGGCATCAGGCTTGATGATCGAAAATGTGCGGGTAACCGCCATGACAAATATCCTTGAAAGAGAAAGGGCGCGCGACAATCGCCCGCCGGGGGAGTGAGATTGCGCGCGCGTTTAGCGGGGGAGTGTCAGCGGTTCAAGCCCGCATAGCGGGAGCCGCCTATTCGCTGGCCCGCGCCACAATCGTGAGATTGAGCGATGTCACCTCCGCGCCCGGTGCGCGATTGGCGCTGGCGAGGATTTCGCCCCGGTCGGACTCGCGCTTTGCGGTGAAGAACGAAGCGGTTTCTTCGGTGTTGATCTTCCCCACGTCGAACCCTGCACCGGCGGCCTGCTTAGCGTAATAGGCGATGATCTTTTCGGCGGTGTCGTCGGTCTGGAGCGTCCACGTCGAGCCGGGGCGGCCCTGAATATTGGCTACGGTTTTGTTTGCAACGGTCGCGCCGGGATAGACGTCAAACCCGGCGGGCCAGCCATCGGCGGATGGACCGGCTGCTTCCGATCCCGCATCGCCGCCCGCCGCCTCATCACCGGTCGAAGAACCGCAGGCGCTGAGCGCAAAGGCTGCCATGGCAAATGGGACGAAAGAAAGACGCATAGAAAAACTCCAAAACTCTTGGTTGATTGTCGAAAATGAAGGGCGAAACGCCCATGGCGACGGAGGTTAGCTCTCAGGCGCGCTCATCGAATTGAGCATGACGGTGGTAACCGTTTCGCCTTCATTGCGCGTCGCGCTGACGGTCAGCTTCGCGCCGTCCGAAGTGCGCGTGCTGCCGAGCATCTTGCTGACATCCAGATCGACATCGATTTCCAGCTCCATATCGGCTTTCTCGACCTGATCGCGGTAGAAATCGACAATTTCGGCCGGCATTGCATCGCTTTGCAGCATGACTGTCGCGTTCGAGATATTCCCCGATGTCGTAACCTGGTTCGAAATCACCTTGGCCTCGGGATAGACCGTAATGCCCTTGGGCAGCGCAACCGGAACATCCTTGCCGGTCGACTGAACCACTTCCTCGCCATCGGGGCCCGTGGCGGTTATCGTCGCCTGGTCCGGGACACTCGCCCCGCTCTCGCCAGCATCTGCGGCGCTCTCTGCGCTGTCGCCGAAGACAGATTCAGAATTCTCCGATCCACAGGCTGCGAGCGCCAGCGCCGCAACGCAAGGTATTGAAAGCAGGATGGTACGCATGGTCTCGACTCCCGTTTGTTGCCTTGCTTTGTCCCCGATTGAAGCCTCGGGTGCAACAGCGCTGTTGCACGGATTAGGCGACCTTAACCCATTTACCGCCATCCTGACGGAAGAAGGCGCGCTCAAGATCATCCGTCCCGTCGAGCTTCTTCCACGTAGCGCGGGCATTCTGCACCGTGGCCTCGTCGAACAAGAGAAAGGCGCGCGCAAAGCCATCCGTCTCGCGATAGGTGCCGTCGGCGAAGATCACATGGCTGGCGCTGTTCGCGGCCTCGGGCGTGTCGGACAGCAGAATCGGCTGTGCATCGGATTGCGGGCCACCCGCTTCGCCATTCGCCAGAAAACTCTCTGGCCCAGCACTCCACAATCCGCGCGATATGGCCTGACGCTGTTCCGGGTTTTCACTCACAACCAGCAGTCGCTCGCCCTGATCGATCACGCGCTGGGCGATCAGAGCCACGACCTTTTCAACAGGGTCGCGCGAGATTTGCCAGAAATCCACCTTCATGGCGTTGGCATAGCGGGTGGCGCGCTCAATTGGAACGCGCGCGCTTACAGCGCTCCGAGCAATATTTCACATTGTCCCAATCGCGCGCCCACTTCTTGCGCCACGTAAACGGGAGGCCGCACGCCGCGCAGACCTTCGTCGGAAGGTCGGATTTCTTGCGCATCTTAGGCATTTCTTCGGCCTACCGCTTCGCTACTTGAGGAGTCTTTGTCGGCCTACCGCTTCGCTACTTGAGGCCGGGCAATCCCCCCTACCCCTCAAGATCAGCGATCATCTGATCGATCAGCCGCGCGCCATAGCCAGTTGCGCCTTTGTCCCAGCTGTGGCCGGGCTTGTCCGCCCAGACCATGCCCGCAATGTCGCAATGCGCCCAGGGCGTGCCTTTCTTGATAAAGCGATGCAGGAATTGCGCCGCTGTGATCGAGCCAGCGGGTCGCGGGCCGACATTCTTGATGTCGGCAATCGGCGAATCGATCAACTTGTCATAGGCAGGGCCAATCGGCAGCCGCCACAGCTTGTCACCCGTGGTCTTTCCAGCAGCGGTCAACTGTTCGGCCAGCGCGTCATCATTGGCGAACAACCCGCCATGTTCGTGGCCAAGTGCGATGATCATCGCCCCGGTCAGCGTGGCGAAATCGACGATCCGCGCTGGACTGTAGGTTTCCTGCGTCCAGTGCAGCGCGTCGCACAAAACCAGCCGCCCCTCCGCATCGGTGTTGATCACTTCGACCGTCTGGCCGTTCATCGTGGTGACGACATCGCCGGGGCGCTGCGCCTTGCCGTCGGGCATGTTCTCGACCAGCCCCATCACCGCGACGACATTGGCCTTGGCCTTGCGCTTGACGATGGCGAGCATGCCGCCAGCAACCGCGCCAGCGCCGCCCATGTCCCACTTCATGTCCTCCATGCCGCCCGGCGGTTTGAGCGAGATGCCGCCGGTGTCAAAGGTGACGCCCTTGCCCACGAACGCGGTGGGCTTTTCGCCTTCTTTCCCGCCGTTCCATGTGATCGCAAGAATGCGCGAGGGCCGCTCAGACCCTTGGCCAACGCCAAGCAGCGCGCCCATTCCAAGCTCTTCCATCGCGGCATCATCGAGCACGGTCAGCTCGGCGCCGGTGCCTTCGAAGGCTTCTTCGCACAGAGCCACGAAACTCTCTGGATAAACGACATTGGCCGGTTCGGCGACGAGTGTGCGGGTGAATTCGACGCCCGTGGCAACCGCGCTGGCGATCTCCCAAGCGGCCTCGGTGCCCTCGGGCGCGCCGACCACATGCACTTTCTCTAGCGAGACGCGCTTTTCCGCGGGTAGCGTGGTGCGATATTTGTCATGCCGCCAACCGCGCAGCCGCAGGCCGAGCAGCGCCGCTGCTGCTTCTTCGCCTGATAGATCGGCACGGCCCAAATCCAGCACCATCGCGCTCTCGCCCGAGGCGAGGTATTTCGCGGTCAGCGCCGCTCCCGCACGCTCGACATTGAGCGTGCGCATTGCCGCATCGACCTCTCCCGAGCCCGCCAGCGCGATCCGCGTGAGCGACCCTTCAAGCATCGCGAAGCCTTCAAAAACCTGGCCAGTCTGACCCGCAAAACGCGCCGCATGCGCTCCATCAGTGATGGCCGCATCAAGATCCGACTGGGTGTCTCCATGATTCACGAGGCGCGCATGAAGCCGGACATTGGCTGGCGGCGTTTGGGTAAACTCGATTTGCATGGTGTCTCCGCGGTGGGTTTAAATCGCTTGATGCAGCAGGGATAGCACTGACTCAAACGCTTGAAATGGCTGATCGGCACCAAAGAACGCCCCACAGAACGTCAAAGCGACCGAGCATTGGAATGGCGATTGCGATTAGGCGCGAGCGGTGCGATAGGCAAGGCATGTCGGGAGGATCGAAGGCAGTGTGCGCCATGGGTGACGCGCCGCGCGTGCACGCATTCATGCGTTCAGCGCCCTCGCGCTTTACGTTGGCAACCGCGCTTGCGTTTGCGCCCTTGAGCTTTGCAGCCCCTCTGGCCGCGCAGGATCAAGCAGGGGCGCAAGATCCCGCCACCGAACCCCAAGCCGCAACTCCCGAAAGCCTCGAAGATGTTGTCGAGGCCACAGCGCAAGACGCATCCGAACGGATCGACTTCGAAGCGGATCAACTGGAATATGACAACGAAAACGATGTCGTAACCGCGCGCGGCAATGTGATCATGAGCAGCGATGGCCGCTCGGTGCGTTCCGATCAGGTCGTGTGGGACCGCAAGGCCGACGGCATCGTGGCCACCGGAAATGTCGTGGTGCGCAGCGACCAGGGATCGGTTCGCGCCAATCAGGTGGTCTGGAACCGCGCGACCGGCTTGGTTGTGGGCACTGGCAATGTCCGGCTGGTCGATCAAGACGGAAACCAACTGTTTACTGAACGGGTCGAGCTCGACGATGCTTTTCAGGTCGGTTCGATGGACGATCTACTGCTGTCACTGCGTGCCGGCGGACGCTTGGCCGCGCGCGAAGGGTCGCGTGCGAACGACGGCACGATCACGCTCACCGATGCCGCATACACAGCCTGCGCGGTCACCGGTGATGATGGCTGTTCCAAAGACCCGAGCTGGCGGATCACCGCTGACCGCGTTTCCTTCGACCCTGAACAGAACCGCATCCGCTTTGTCGGAGCCATGCTCGAATTGTTCGGCGCAAGGATATTGCCCCTTCCCGGCCTCTCGCTGCGGACCGACGGAGAGGGCGAATCGGGTTTCCTCGTCCCCGATGTGCGTGTCACCGCGGTAAACGGGCTTGAGCTTTCCGGCTCCTATTACTGGCGCTTGGCCGAGAACAAGGACCTCACGCTGGGTGCGCGGGTCTATTCCGGCGTCGCGCCGATGATCACCGGCCAATGGCGGCACCTGACGCAGAAAGGCGCGTATCAGATCACCGGCTACGCTACGCAAAGCAGCCGTATTGCCGATTTCACGGGCGTACCCACCACGGAAAGCGATCCGCGCGGATATCTGTTCTCCAACGGCCGGTTCCAGCTGTCGCCCGAATGGAGCGTGACCGGATCGCTGCGCGTGGCGAGTGACCGCACTTTCCTGCGCCGTTATGACATCAGCCGCGATGACCGGCTCCGGTCGACTGTCAATCTGGAGCGGGTTGACGACAAGTCCTATCTCTCGCTCGCCGGGTGGGCGACGCAAACGCTGCGGATCAACGCCGATCAGGGGCAGATTCCGATTGCCCTTCCCGCCTTCGATTATCGCCGCATCATAGAGGACCCGGTACTGGGCGGTGATCTGCAATTGCAGGCAAACACGCTCGCTCTGCTGCGGACCGATGGGCAAGACACACAGCGCGCCTTTGCCGGCGCAAAATGGGATTTGAGCACGCTTACCGGCATGGGCCAGATCGTCACGGTAACCGCTTTGGCGCGCGGCGATCTCTATCACACCTCCGATACTCTATCGACCATCACCGAGGTGTATCGCGGCAATGAAGGCTGGACCGCGCGCGCGATTGCGACCGCGGCGGTTGATCTGGAATGGCCCTTTGTCGGCGAAGCCTTTGGCGGCACTCAGGTGCTCACGCCTCGAATCCAGCTGGTTGCAAGCCCTAGAATTGAAAACCTTGCCGTGCCCAATGAGGATGCGCGCGCGATTGATCTGGAGGACTCCAATCTTTTCGCGCTCAACCGTTTCCCCGGCTATGACCGGGTCGAAGACGGCGCGCGATTGACCTGGGGCGTGGATTGGGAGCTGACCCGTCCCGGTCTGAGGGTGAAGTCCAATCTGGGCCAATCCTATCGCCTTGATGGCAGGCGCGAGATCTTTCCTGACGGCACCGGCCTTTCCGAGCGTGTGTCGGACTTCGTTGGCCGGACCGAAATCGCGTTTGAGGACTTTTTGAAGTTCAAGCTGCGATACCGGCTCGACAAGGACAATCTTGCCATCCGTCGCAACGAAATCGACGCCACTATCGGTTCGCGCCAGACATATCTCGAGGTGGGCTATTTGCGGCTCGATCGCGACATCACCACAGTCGAGGATTTGCAGGACCGCGAGGAATTTCGCGCCGCTGCGCGCGTGGCATTTGCAAACAATTGGTCGGTCTTCGGCTCAGGCGTGTTCAACCTGACCGATGCCGAGGAAGACCCAGTGTTCAACCCCGACGGGTTTGAACCGATCCGCACGCGCTTGGGTGTTGCCTATGAAGACGACTGCATCGAATTCGGCCTGACATGGCGCAGGGATTTCATCACCGCCGGCGATGCCGAGCGCGGCAACACGTTCCAGCTGTTTTTCGCGCTGCGCAATCTCGGTTTTCGCTGATCCACCCTCACGCCTTTTGGTGCGCCGCGAATTGGCACAGCGTGAAAAAGCCGTTAAAGGCGTTGCGAAGCGGCGTTCCTTTGGCTCAGCGGCTGTTAATCAACGCACAGTCATAGGCGGCGCGAAGGGGTGAACGCCTGCGCGTTAGGGGCCG
>JBCCOF010000032.1:0-23417 GCA_039025455.1 Pseudomonadota bacterium
CAGGTCACCCCCGAATTCGCGCGCGTCATGCGCCCATGGGTGCTGGGCGCATGGGTTTTCCTAACCTTCGGGATAACGGCTGGCAGCTATTGGGCCTATTACGAGCTTGGCTGGGGCGGCTGGTGGTTCTGGGACCCGGTCGAGAACGCTTCGTTGATGCCGTGGCTGGCTGCGACTGCGCTGATGCACTCGGTCAGCGTGCTGGCCTCGCGCGATGCATTGCGGACATGGACGATTATGCTGGGCGTTCTGGCGTTTTCGATGAGTATGCTGGGGACATTTCTGGTCCGCTCGGGCGTGCTCACAAGCGTCCATGCCTTTGCGGTCGATCCACAACGCGGGACGTTTATTCTGATCTTGCTGGGCCTCTATATCGGCGGAGCGCTGGCGATTTTCGCGATGCGCGCGAGCAGCATTGCGGAGGGCAAGCGGTTCACCGTCAGCAGCCGCGAAGGTGCGCTGGTCTTCAACAATGTCATGCTCACCGCGATCCTTGCGATTGTGCTGCTGGGCACGCTTTATCCTCTCTTGACCGAGGCGTTTGACGTGCGGGTTTCGGTCGGGCCGCCTTACTTCAATCCCGTTGGTGCGATCTTTGCGATACCGATGTTCCTGGTTATGGCGGTCGGCCCGCTGCTGCGCTGGAAATCAGACAAGCCGGAACGTATCAAGGTCGAGCTTGGGCTGGTCGCGGCGCTGCTGATCACGATTGGCGTA
This sequence comes from Pseudomonadota bacterium, assembly GCA_039025455.1. Classification (GTDB taxonomy): domain Bacteria; phylum Pseudomonadota; class Alphaproteobacteria; order Sphingomonadales; family Sphingomonadaceae; genus Erythrobacter. The sequence continues at coordinate 718 of JBCCOF010000032.1, forward strand.
TTTGCGGCGGTCTTGGGCGAGATCGGTGTTTTGCCTATCCTCGGGCTGGCGCTCGCCGGAGCGCTCGCAGTGGCGTCTTTCCTGCCCCTGCGGGGTCGAAAGCTCACCCGCGTGCCGCTTAATGTCTGGGGCATGGTGATCGCCCATTTCGGGATTGCGGTTTCGCTGTTCGGCATGGCGAGCGAGAGCGCCTTTACCCAAGAGCGGCTCGCAGCGGTCGCGCCGGGCGGCACCACGACAGTGGGCGAGTGGTCGATTGCTCTCGAAAGCGTCGATCCGATTGCCGGGCCGAACTGGACCGCGATGGAAGCGCGGGTCGCAGCTTCGCGCGGGAGAGGCAAGCCGATGATGCTGACGCCGCAATCGCGCAATTTCTGGTCCCCGTCGCAAGCGACAAGCGAGGCCGCGTTGCTCACCCGCTGGGACGGGCAGCTTTACGCAGTGATCGGGGACAAGGCCGGTGCCGGACCCGATGGCGAGACGCGCTGGCAATTGCGGGTCTGGTGGAAGCCGTTTGTGACCTTCATCTGGTATGGCGGATTGCTGATCGCGCTGGGCGGCGTGCTGGCGATTATCGGGCGGCTCAGCACCGATTTGCGGCGCCGTAAGGCGGTGCACATGGCTGATGCGCGGCGGGCTGATATTGCTGCGCTTGGCGAGATGGAAGCGGAGGCAGTCTGATGCGCTTATTCTACACCATCCCGCTGGCGATCTTCTTGTTCATCATGGGGCTGGGCGGCTTTATGCTCACCCAGACCAAAGACGAAGCGATCCCGTCGGGCATGGTGTCAAAACCACTGCCGGAATTTGAACTTCCCGCAGCCGGCGAAGGGCTTAAAGGATCCAAGCGCGCGGATTTGATCGGGGGAGAGCCCAAGCTACTCAATTTCTGGGGCAGCTGGTGCGTCCCCTGCATCGCAGAAGCCCCGCACCTCGAAGCGCTCAAAGCCGAGGGGGTCGAGATCGTTGGCATAGCCTTGCGAGACACGCCCGAGGATGTTGCGAATTTCCTCGCCACGAACGGCAACCCCTATTCGCGGGTGGGCCTGGCCGAGGATTTCTCTGTCATGTTCGAATTCGGCGGATCGGGCGTGCCCGAAACCTTCGTCGTCGATGCGGCGGGCACCATCCGGTATCAGCATATTGGCGATATCCGCGAAGAGCATGTTCCGATGCTTCTCGATCAGCTTGAGAAAGCGCGCTGATGCGGCTGTTTTGGCTAGTCTTTCTTGCTGTCATGACTGCGCCTCTGGCGGCGCAGGACAGCCTGCCCGCTGCGCCTTACGCTTACACCCAGCTTGAGGACCCGGCAGACGAAGCGCGCGCGCTCGAGCTGATGGAGACGCTGCGCTGCCTCACCTGTCAGTCGCAAAGCATCGCCGACAGCGACGCTCCGATGGCGGGCGATATGCGCCATCAAGTGCGCCTGCGCGTCGCAGCGGGAGAGGACAATGACGAAATCCGCGCTTGGCTGGTCGAGCGTTATGGCGATTACGTGAGCTACTCGCCCGAGGTTAGCTCGACCACTTGGCCGCTGTTCGCGATCCCTGCGTTGGTGCTTTTGCTGGCTCTGGGTGTTCTGCTCCGGCGGCTTGGCAGGCGGCGCAAGCCCGATGAGCCGGAGGGGCAGGGCGCATGATGGGCTGGCTCGCGGTCGGCGCGCTCGCGCTCGTCTCGTTCCTGTTTGCGGCGTTCGCCTTGCGGATGCCGCGCGAGGGGTGGACCCTGTTCGCGGCGGCGCTGGTCTTCGGCCTTGCTGGCTATGCGTGGCAGGGATCGCCCGATCAGCCGTCTAGTCCCAAGCCCATGCGACAGCTTGTTCCGCAATCGGGCGAGCAGATGGTCGCGGCGCGGCTGAGCCTGTTTGAAGAGACCGCTCCCAAGCCCTCCTTTCTGATCACGTCCGACGGCTTTGCGCGACGGGGTCAGTTTGGCAATGCCGCCGCTTTGCTGCGCAATGGCCTTAATGAGAATCCTGACTTCCTCGAAGGCTGGCTCGCGCTTGGCATGGCGCTGGTCGGCCATGCGGATGGCAATGTGACCCCGGCGGCGCGGGTCGCCTATGACCGGGCGAGCGCGATTGAGCCCGAGAGTCCCTCGCCGAAGTTCTTCCTTGGCATCGCATATCTGCAAGGCGGCGATGTGCGCGAGGCGCGCGCTGTTTGGGGTGAATTGTTGCTCAATTCGCCAGAGGATGCACCCTGGCGCGCGGACCTTGAGCAGCGCGTTGAAGGGCTGGACCGGATGATCGCCAACGCGCCGATGTTGCAGGGCGGATGAGCGCGGCGCGCCGACATGTGACGCGCTATGTTGCAGGCGCGAACAGGCGGTGCTAAGCGCCGCGGCTTCGCATGCGGTTCCGCTTGGAACGCGCGCAGACCTTCGTTGGAGCACCTGCCATGCGGGCGCTTCGGGGCAGTACCGGGCATTCGGGAAATCCGCATAGTATGAACGATACAGCAGCGCCCGCACATCAGCCCCCCGCCGGGGGCAAGGGACACAGCGCGTCCAAGGGTGCGCTGGCCGTCGGCGCGATTGGCGTCGTCTTCGGCGATATCGGCACCAGCCCGCTTTATGCCTTCCGCGAGACATTTGTCGGGCGCGGCGATGTGCAGCTGGACCCGGCGCACGTGCTGGGCGTGATCAGCCTGATTTTCTGGTCGATGACGCTGGTCGTGTCGATCCAGTATGTCACGATCCTCATGCGCGCGGATAACAAAGGGCAGGGCGGCTCGCTTGCTCTCGTCGCGCTGATTTCGCGCAGCCTGTCAAAATCGAAATATGGTTGGATCGCGGTGCTGCTGGGGGTTTTTGCGACATCGCTGTTTTACGGCGATTCGATGATTACGCCCGCAATATCGGTCCTCTCGGCGGTCGAGGGGCTGACCGTGGTCGATCCAGGCTTTCAGCAATTCGTGATCCCTATCGCGCTTGCCTTGCTGGTGTTCCTGTTCGTGCTGCAACAGCGCGGAACGGCCAAGGTCGGGGCGTTGTTTGCGCCGGTGATGATCGTCTATTTCTCGGTCATCGCCGTGCTGGGCGCGTGGCAGATATTCCAGACGCCGGAGATTCTGTGGGCGCTTAATCCCTATCACGCGGTCAATTTCTTTATTCTCGACGGGTGGTTTGCCTTCCTCGCGCTCGGCACCGTGGTGCTCGCCGTGACCGGCTCCGAAGCGCTCTATTCCGACATGGGTCATTTCGGGCGCGGGCCGATGCGGCTTTCGTGGTTCGGCTTCGTGATGCCGTGCCTGCTGCTCAACTATTTCGGTCAGGGCGCGCTGGTGATCGGCCTTCCCGAAGCGGCCGCTGCCGAAGCGATCCAGAACCCGTTCTTCTTCATGGCGAGTGAGGATTGGCGCCTGCCGCTGGTGTTCCTCGCCACTTTAGCGACATTCATCGCGAGCCAGGCGGTGATTTCGGGCGCGTTCTCGATCACGCACCAGGCGATCCAGATGGGCTATATCCCGCGCCTCAACATACGCCACACCTCGGAGACCGAGGGCGGCCAGATTTACATTCCGGTGTTCAATTGGGCCCTGATGGTGGCGGTGATCATCCTCGTCCTGACCTTCCAAAATTCGTCCAACCTCGCCAACGCTTACGGCATCGCGGTGACGGGTGCGGTGACCATCGACACATTGCTGATGGCGGTGCTGCTCGTCGGCGTGTGGAAATGGAAGTGGTGGTATGCCGCGCCGGTGGTGCTGCTGTTCCTGATCGTGGACGGAGCCTATTTTGCGGCGAACCTGACCAAAGTGCCCGAGGGTGGCTGGTTCCCGCTGATGATCGGCTTTATCGCCTTCCTGCTGCTGACCACATGGGCGCGCGGGCGCAAGCTGATGCGCGAGCGGATGAGCGAGCTGGCGCTGCCGATGGAAATTTTCGCCAAGTCCGCCAATAACTCGGCTGTGCGCGTGCCCGGCACTGCGATCTTTATGGCCAGCGCCAGCTCCGGCGTGCCCTCGGCACTGCTGCACAATATCAAGCACAACAAGGTGCTGCACGAGCGGGTCGTTATCTTGACGGTTGATATTCAGGACGTGCCCTACGTCGATCCCGAGAAACGCTGCGAATACAAGGATATGGGCGACGGATTTTACCGCGCGATCCTGCATTACGGCTTTATGGAAGAGACCGACGTTCCGACGGGGCTGAAAGGCATGAACGAATATTGCGGCGGCGAGTTTGAGATGATGCACACCAGCTTCTTCCTCTCGCGCCAGACATTGCTGGCGAGCGAGAAGCCCGCAATGCCGATCTGGCGAGAGAAGATTTTTGCCTGGATGCTGAGAAACTCGGCGAGCGCGATGGACTTCTTTAAACTGCCGACAAACCGCGTGGTGGAGCTGGGCAGTCAGGTCGAGATTTAGCGCCCCGGTCCGTGCGCTCGACGCGACCGCCCTTGCGGATTAGCATCGTGGCATGAAAGCGCCATTAGAGCAGAACGAGTCTGTCCTGACCTATCTCGAAAAGGTCACGAGCCTTGTGCGCGACACTCTCGGACAGGACCTGAAGGGTCTCTACCTCCACGGCTCGGGCGCGCAGTCTGATTACAATCAGGGCACCAGCGACATCGACATCCTTGGCGTGGTGGCCACCGGTTCGATCAGCGATGCGCAGCGGTCCAAATTGGTCTCCCGCCTCACCCACGACGCGCTCCCGGTCCCGGCCAAGGGGTTGGAGATCATCCTGTGCCCCGAGGATGCGGTTTGCGAACCCGTCCTCGACCTGCCGTTCGACTTCGCGCTCTCGACCGGACACAGCTGGCCGACGCAATGTGAGCCTCGCGGAACGGCGAGCGATAGCCTAATCAACATCACGTTGTGCCGTCAGTCCGGGATCAGCCTGTTCGGCCCGCCGCCCGATCAAGTGCTCGCTCCGGTCCCGCGCGACCTGCTACGCGAGGCTCTGATCGAGGAAATCGAATGGCATCAGCAAAACCTGTTTGTCGAACCCGAAGGCGCAACACCCGAAAACGCCGTCTTAAACGCGGCGCGCTCGCTCTACGCAGCCGAGACCGGGCGGATTTTATCCAAAAGCGAGGGCGCCCGCTGGTGGCTGGAGCGCTATCCCGAGGATGAACTGGTCGCAGGGGCATTAGCAATTCGCAAGGGTGAGCAGACTGCTGCTCTGGAGGAGGCGCGGACAAGGAATTTTCTCGCGCGGGCCAAAAGCCTGATCGAGGCAATGCCGCCCGAGCCTATCGCGCCCCGATCGCTGTAATCTCGGTCTGTCTTCCGTCGAGATAGCGCACGGTTTCTCCGTCGAAAAACGCGTCTTCCTCTGTCCGAAAATCGACCCGTTGCCCGCCCCATTCGGGCACGTCAGCATAGCTCGTCAGCTCGATCGCCCACGCCGTGTTCGCTCGCAGTTTGTAGTTCCCGCGCGGGTCGGCCTCCTGATTGTCCCAGAATCCGATGGCGGTGCCCGCGCCGTGGCCGTGGGTGCCGATGGGGTGGGTGTAGATCGACGGGTCCAGCCCCTCGGCAATCGCCTGAGCGCGCGCGGCGGCGAGCACTTTGTTGCCTGTCAGCCCGACTTTCATATTGGCCGTCAGAATATCCTGTACTCGGTTCGAATTGGCGAGACCGTTGGCAAGCCCGGCGGGCACCTCGGTCTCTCCGGGTTTCAGGACATAGGCAAGGTGCTGGGTATCGGTGTTCAGCCGTAGATAGGTGATGCCGAAATCGGTCCACAGGAGATCGCCCGGCATGATGACAACATCGCCGCGCAACATGCCTTCTGCGCCCTCGCGCTGGATACCGATGGAAGGGTGAAACCACGGGGTCAGGCCAAGGCCGGAGAGGCGCTCGCGATACCACCATTGCACATCCGCTGCGGTGGTGACGCCCGGCTCGATGACTGTGTTCGACAGCGCTTCGCCGATGATCGCATGAGCGATGCGCACAATACCGGGATAGATCTCCATTTCGGACTGCGTCCGCGTCTCCAGCCAGCGGATCGACAGCGTCTCGCCCGAGACGATGCGTTCGCGATATTTTTCTGGCAGGGCAGCGGTCATCGCGCGATACTGGCTCAACGTCATGCCATCGCCGAATGCGGTGAAATCGGAGTAGTTGATCGCGATTTTGGCAGGGTCTCGCGCGGCGATGATGTCGGCCACGGCCTGCCATTGATCGGGCTGTTCCTCGGGCGTCCATGCCGGTTCGAACAGACCGGCCAAGCCATAGCGGCTGACCGTAAGGCGCTCGACGGGCGCTCCATCGCCCGGGTCGTGGAAGATCAGAATCGTGCGCCGCCGCGCGGCCATGCTCTTGGCATCGAGCATCGAACCGACCACAGGCTCCTCGAAATATTCGCGCGCCATGAGCAGCCACAGATCGACGCCTTCCTCGGCCATGATCTGCGGGATGAGCGTGTCGAGCCGTTCGGCAATGATACCGTCGATCACGGGCACACGGTCACGGTGCGAGAGGATTGGCGGGAGCGCGGGGGCTTCTTGCTGGCCCTCGCTCATCGGGATAATCGGTGGTGTGTCGGCCAGCGCGGGCGCCGCGCCGATTGCGAAGGCCGTTGCAAGCAAGCCCAGAATGGCTGTCCAATACCTCATGATACCGGTGGCTCGTCCTTCGCCTCTTCATCATCCAGCCCCGCATCGAGACCGTGTTTGAGCAGCATCGGGATATTGGCGAAGGTGAACAGGAAGGTCAGCGGCAGGAACACCCAGAGCTTCGCCCAGAGCCAGCCTTCGAAGGAGAGATAGGCGCGCAGCCCCTCGTTCAGCGCGGCGAGTGCGAGGAAGAACACACCCCAATTGCGCGACAGCTTGAGCCAGCCTTCATCGCTGAGCCCCTCAAACGCGGCTTCGAGCAGGATCTTGAGCAGCGCGCGGCCCATCTGCCATCCGACCAGCAGCGCTACGCCGAACACGCCGTAGATGATAGTGGGCTTTAACTGCACGAAGACCGGATCGCCGAAGAAGATGGTCAGCGCTCCGAAACCGATGATCAGCGCGGTCGAAAACCACAGCATTGGCGACACTTTGCCCAGCAAGGTGCGCGAGGCGATCAACGCGATGACCGCCGCGACCATAAATGCGCCGGTGCCAAACATGATCGCCAGCAACTCGCCCGCCGGGTTCGGATCGTCGGGGGCGTTCAGGCGATAGACCAGCAGGAACACCAGCAGCGGCCCGTAATCAATCGCGACGCTGAGCCAGCTTGAACCGGCGGATTTTGGCTGTGTTTCGGTTTCGCTCATTCTACTCTCAATTCGTCAGTGCGAGGAGACGCAGTCGACGAAGCAATCCATGGTTCAAACTCTTGAGGCAAAGCGCGGGCCATGGATTGCCGCGCGGCTTCGCCGCTCGCAATGACGAGTTCTCCTAAGCAACACCTGCAATCACACGCGCCACTAGGTCCGGGTCGAACGGGCGCAAATCTTCCATTTTCTCGCCGACGCCAATCGCGTGGATTGGCAGGCCATATTGCTCCGCCGCCGCGACCAGAACGCCGCCGCGCGCGGTGCCATCGAGCTTGGTCATGATCAGGCCGGTGACCCCTGCGACCTCTTTGAAAACGTCGATCTGGGACAGCGCGTTCTGGCCGTTGGTCGCGTCGAGCACGAGCACCACGTCATGCGGCGCTTCCTCATTGAGCCGGCCCAGCACGCGTCGGATCTTGGCGAGCTCTTCCATCAGCTCTTTTTTGTTCTGCAAGCGCCCGGCGGTGTCGACCACCAGCGCGTCGATCCCCGTATCGGTCGCCTGTTTTACCGCGTCGAACACTATGCTCGCGGGGTCTCCGCCTTCCGGCCCGCGCACAATATCGACACCCGCGCGCCCGGCCCATGTGGCGAGCTGCCCGATGGCGGCGGCGCGGAATGTGTCTCCGGCGGCTAGCAGCACACCGTAATCATCCTCGGTGAAGAGGTGGGCAAGCTTTGCAATGGTAGTCGTCTTGCCCGAACCGTTGACGCCGATCACGAGGATCACCTGCGGGCGCGGGAAGGCGGTTACTTCGAGCGGCTTGGCAACTGGGCGCAGGATCTCGGCGATTTCCTCTGCGACCGCTTCTTTCAATTCGCGCTCTGTGATTTCCAATCCAAAGCGCTTCTCGGCCAGCTTGGCGCGGATGCGCGCGGCGGCGGAGGGGCCAAGGTCGGAGACGATCAGCGCATCCTCGACGTCGTCGAGCGTCGCGTCGTCGAGCTTGGCGTCGCCGCCGCTCAACCCCGCAAGGTTTTGCGACAGGCGGTCGGAAGTCTGGCGGAACCCGCCAAGAATCCGCTCGCTCCAACCGGAGGCCTTTGTATCGCTCATCGCAGCAAGCCTCCCTCGATGGCACTCGCGGTCACTTCGACCACTTCGCCCGCCGCTGTCCCCTCGGGCAGAGCGACGCGGGCGTAGTGCGGCGTGTAGCCCGAGCCGTCGCGTTCGGCGAGGACGCTGTGCGTTTCGCCCACAAGGCTGTTCAGCCATCCGCGACGAGCCTGCGCGACTGCCGCGCGCAATTCGGCGGCGCGGGCCTTGATGAGCGTGCGGTCAAGCTGAGGCATGCGGGCGGCGGGGGTGCCAGGGCGGGGTGAGAAAGGAAAGATATGGCCGTGGACGATATCAAGCTCTCGAATGATCGAGAGGTTGTCGGCGTGGTGCGTCTCGCTCTCGGTAGGAAAGCCCGCCATCAGGTCCGCGCCTACTGCAATCTCGGGGCGATGCGCTTTGAGCCCTTCGACAAGCCGCACCGCATCGGCGCGCAAATGGCGGCGCTTCATGCGCTTCAGGATCAGGTCCGCGCCATGCTGAAGCGAGAGGTGGACATGCGGCATGACTCGCGGCTCGTGCGCCAGCAGGTCGAACAGCTTGTCGTCGATTTCGACCCCGTCGAGCGAGGACAGCCGGAGACGGGTTAGTTGATGAAAGGCATCCAGTAGCGATTGAACGAGATCACCCAAGCGCAGCGTGTTGGAAATATCGTGTCCCCAGCTTGTAAGATCGACACCCGTCAGCACAATTTCCTTAGCGCCCATCTCCAGATGTTGTTCGACCTCGCGGGTGACCTCTTCGATAGTAGAGGAACGGCTCACACCGCGCCCCTGAGGGATGACACAGAAAGTGCAATCGTGGTCGCATCCGTTCTGAACCGCGATAAAGGCGCGGGTCTTGGTTGGGGCGAGGGGAGCCGTGGCCAGTGGCACGTTCCAGCTGCGCGGATCGAGCTTGTTCGCATTGGCAATCAGCCCGTCGACTTCCGGCATGTCAGCGAGTTGCTCGCGCTCGATATCCGCCGCACAGCCGGTAACCAGCAATCGCGCATCGGGCCGCGCGCGCCGTGCCTTGCGGATCGCCTGCCGGGTCTGGCGCACCGCTTCGGAGGTGACCGCGCAGGAATTGACCACCACCACATCGCCGGCATCGGCCAGCATGGCGTGCATCCGCTCGCTCTCGGCGATGTTGAGCCGGCAACCCAAAGAGATAACTTCAGGCGCGCTCACGAATAATCGTCCCATTCAAACGTCCCGCGAAACGCTTCGGTCGCTGGGCCGGTCATCTGGATTCGATCTGCACTGTCCCATTCAATCGTCAGGTCACCGCCGGGCAAGCTGACTCTGGCGGTGCGCCCGACCAAGCCGCGCTTCATCGCCGCCACCGCGCTGGCGCAGGCTCCGGTTCCGCAAGCGCGCGTCAGGCCGGCGCCGCGCTCCCATACGCGCAGGCGCAGGTGATCCTCGCCCACACGGCTGGCGACGTTCACATTGATGCCCTGCGGAAACAGCGGGTCGCGCTCGATCAAAGGGCCAAGCGCAGCTAGATCGACCAGTTCGGTGTCCTCGACAAAGAACACCACATGCGGGTTGCCGACATTGACCGCCATCGGCGTTTCGAGATCGCCCCAGCCGACCGGCATCTGCGCAGTATCCATCGCAAAGCTAAGCGGTATCGCGTCCCAGTCAAAGCGTGGCACGCCCATATCGACCGTGGCTCCGCCCGCTGCGGGTTGCAGCGCAATCGGCCCGCCCCCGGTCTCGATCTGCGCAGGCTCGCCATTAAGTAGGGCAACGGCGCGCGCGGCATTGCCGCAAGCCTCCACTTCACCACCGTCGGAATTGAAGATGCGCATGCGAAAGGCGTGGGTGTCGCTGGGTTCGAGCAGGACAAGCTGATCACACCCGATCCCTTGCGTCCGGTCAGCGATGGCGCGCGCGGCTCCGTTCGTCATCGCGGGCACGGCCTCTTCGCGCGCGTCGAGCACGACGAAATCATTGCCGAGACCGTGCATCTTGATGAAGGGAATGCGCATCGTGCGTGCGCATTTATGCACCCGCTTTGCGCGCGTCCAGTGTTTGCCTGATGATTGCGCTTTTATGGCGCGTCGGCTGAGCGTTTATCGGGCGCCGCGATACTGACGAAGCGCGTCTTCGTGATGGTCTGGAGCAGGTTCCTGCGGCACTTTGGATGCGACCTTTTCTGCCACAACCTCTGCCTTGGTCTGGATCAAAAGCCCTTCATCGCGCAGGCGATTGCGCACCTGATCGGAGGTTTCCGGGCGTCCATACAAATAGCCCTGACCCTTCATCTGGCCCATCGATTTGAGCGTGCCAAGAATACGTTCGTCCTCTATCCCTTCGGCGGTGATTGGCATGTTTAGCCCACGGCTTAGTGAGATAATCGCATCGACAATTGTGGAACGGCCCTCAGGCTCACCCAGTTCGCTGACAAAGCTGCGGTCGATCTTGAGCCGGTCGAATGGCAAAGTGCGCAGTTGCTCAAGACTGGAATAGCCGGTGCCGAAGTCATCAAGGCTGATTTGAACGCCCTGATTGCGCAGCGAAGTGATGATCGAGCGAACCATGCCGATATTTTCGTGCAGACAGCTTTCGGTGATCTCTACTTCGAGCCGCTTGGCTGGGAAACCGTGACGCACCAGCGTTTTAAGCAGTTTCTGCGCAAACCACGGATCGCGCAATTGCACCGGCGATATATTGATCGAAAGCGTCAGGCTATCGTCCCATTCGCTCGCATCGGCAAAGGCGCGGGCCATCAATTGATCGGACATTTCCGAGATCAGGCCGATTTCCTCGGCGATCGGGATGAAAACCTCGGGACTGACGAGTCCAAGCTGGGGCGATTGCCAGCGCGCAAGCATTTCAAATCCGACGAGCTTGCCTGTTTCGAGGTCGACTTGTTGCTCATAAAAGGGAACGAATTCGCCCTCGACAAGACCCCGGCGAAGCCCGGTTTCAAGCTCGTTGCGGAAGCGCAGTTCGTTTTCCATGTTGGGTTCGAACCAGAAGAAGCGGTTTTTCCCCTCCTTCTTCGCATGGTACATCGCGATATCCGCGCGGTGCATCAGCTCGTTCGCATCCGTCATGAGCGGTTCATGCTCATTGTTCCCGCCAACATCGGTCGCGATGCCAATCGACATAGTTATCTCAAGCGTGATGCCGTCGAGCGCAAATGACGGTGTAACGCGCTCGAACAAACGGATGACGAGGTCGTCGATCCGTTCGGGTGTTGCCGGATCAAACGGGATGACAAACGCAAATTCATCGCCGCCAAGGCGCGCTAACTGGCCGTCCTTGGGCAGTTGTTTGGCGATCCCATCGACCAGCTTCACCAGCACCTGATCTCCGACAAGGTGCCCATGCATATCATTGATCTGTTTGAAGTTATCGAGATCAACCATAACAAAGGCGACCGCTTGCCCCTCTTTGTTGGCGCGGATTCTAAGAGTGTCTGTGGCCTCGGCCATGCTGCGGCGATTGAGACACCCGGTAAGCGGGTCGATCTCTGCCAGTTCCCGCGCTTGGGCTTCCGCGCGTTTGCGCTCGCCGATTTCATGAGCAAGTTCGCGGTAACGGCGCCAGCCGAAGATCACGAGCGCGACATTAAGCAGGAATGCAATTACGAGCAGGTTGTCGGGAGCTTCGCCGTCGTTGAAGATCGCGCTGATTGTGTCGGGCAGGACCGTGCCGCCGGTTGCGACGAATAGGATGATTGCTCCTGTAGCAATGCCGAGGGCTGCGATGTCGCGTTCTGCGCGCTTTTTGGGTGATGCTGTAGCCATCTTGCCTGTGTCCCGCTCAGGGGTCCTCTTCCCCGTGATTTCACCTAATCGCGGGAGCTATCGTCGGTCCGTCTGAAAATCGGGTTAATTCTGCTATCTAACCGGATCGAAGGGGTGGTCGGGCAATGGGCGGGACGGTATTCGGAGAAAGCAAATTTTGATCTGGAGCCCGATTGCCATGGCTAACTATTGGCTGATGAAATCCGAACCCTTCAAATATGGCTGGGATGATCTGGTTGATGAAAAAGAGGGGCTTTGGGACGGTGTGCGCAATCACACGGCAAAACTGAACCTGCGTGCGATGGAAGTGGGCGACGAGGCGTTTTTCTATCACTCGCGAGAGGGCTTGGAGATTGTCGGGATTGTCGAAGTGACTGTGGCCGGTATCGGCGATCCGACCGATGAGACCGGCAAGTGGGCGGCGGTGAAGATCAAGCCGAAGGAGAAGTTTGCGCATCCTGTTTCATTAAAAGCGATCAAGGGCGAAACACGGCTGGCTGATTGCGAGCTGGTGCGCCTGTCACGGCTCTCGGTTGCCAAGATCAAGCCCGAGGAATGGAACTTGATTTGCGAGATGGCGAACGGGTGAGGGCTGCCTAGGCTTTGGCGCGCAATCCACTGACGCTCGCGCCACTCGCAGCCAGTTGCTCGATATCGATTTTCATATGGATCACACGCAGTCCCGTGCGTGTTTGCGCTTCGGTTAACGCAGCTTTGAACTCGTCCGTCGTGCTTGCAGAGGCGCTCCACCCCCCGAACGCTGCGCCGAGCATGGCGAAGTCGGGATTGGCGAGTTGCGTTGCTGAAACCCGGCCCGGATATTCGCGCTCCTGATGCATGCGGATGGTGCCATAAGCGCCATTGTCGACCACCAGCACCAGCAGGTTTGCGCCATATTGCGCGGCTGTTGCTAGCTCCTGACCATTCATCAGGAAATCCCCGTCGCCCGCAACAGCCACCACGGTGCGGCCAGTGTAGCGCAAAGCGGCTGCAACAGCGGCGGGCACGCCATATCCCATCGCGCCAGCGGTCGGCGCAAGCTGGCTCGGATAACCGGCATAGCGCCAATATCGGTGCCACCATCCGGCGAAATTGCCCGCTCCGTTGCAGATGATCGCATCCTCGGGCAGCGCCTCCCGCATCGCGCCTACACAGGCTGCCATATTGAGCGCGGGCGGATTGTCTGCGGGCGAAGGTGTAGCCCAAGCCTCCCACTCGCGATGCGCCTCGGCTCCTGCGTCGAAGGGGATCAGCGCATCATCCTCCCACAAGGCCGCAGCCTCCGCGAATTCATCCACCGCGCAAGCGAGCGCCAGATCGGTGCGATAGACCCGCCCCAACTCGTCGGGGTCGGGGTGAATATGGACCAGCAACTGATCGGGATGTTCAAGCGTGGGGACCTCGTATCCGTCCGTGGTCGCCTCGCCCAACCGCGCGCCCACTGCGATAACGAGATCGGCTTGCTTCACACGCTCGACCAGCTTGGTGTTCGGCCCATAGCCTAAGTTGCCCGCATAGACCGGCGAGGACGGAGCAATCGCATCCTGCCGCCGAAATGCAGTTGCCACGGGGAGTCCGCTCCGCTCCGCAAACCCCTGAAAATGCTCGCGCGCTTTGGCGTTCCAACCAGCACCGCCGATAATCGCAATCGGGCTGGCGGCATCCGCGATGAGCGCGAACATTGTCTGCATTGCATCGGGACACACGGCTTGGGCGGGGCGGGTGACCATCGGGCGTGGGGCAATCGCGGCGTCCACCTGATCGCAAAGCATATCCTCGGGCAGGGCGATCACCACGGGGCCGGGCCGCCCGCTGATCGCCACCGAATAGGCCCGCGCGATATATTCAGGAAAACGGGCTGGATCGTCGATCCGCGTTGCCCATTTGCAAATGGGTCCGAAAAAGGCGGGGAAATCGACCTCCTGAAAGCCCTCACGATCCTTCATGTCGCGCGCGACATCGCCGACAAACAGGATCATCGGCTGCGAATCCTGATGCGCGACATGCACGCCGATGCTGGCATTGGTCGCGCCCGGACCGCGCGTCACAAAGGCGACACCGGGCCGCAAAGCATCGCCTGCCGCGCTCATCGCCCCGTCAGCGCAGGCCATGAAAGCCGCGCCGCCCTCTTGCCGACAGGTCACCGTGTCGATGGCCGAGCGCTCGTGCAGCGCATCAAGCACCGCCAGAAAGCTCTCGCCCGGCACGGTGAATATCCGGTCGGTCCCCTGTTCGACCATGCAATCGACCAGCAATTCAGCAGCGCTTTGAGTGCTCTTGGCCACGGCGTTTCCCTCTCCCGGTGATGCCTTCCGCGCTTAGCCTAACTGTCCCGCTGTGCAACAGCCATGCGAGCGGGTCTGTCAAGAAGTTAAGAAACCGTTAACGCCTGTTCACATGACCAGGACCAGCATCTTTCACAACATCATGACCAGATTTTCACAGGAGGGCGTGGAGCCGCGCCGACGCCGCGCTTTGGTGCTCACCAATGACGGAGCGCGGCATCCGTTTCGCGCGAGCCTGCCGCCGCATGTCACGCGCGATCTGATCCCCGTTCCAGCCGAGGATCTGTGGCGTTTGACCAAGGATGACGTGCGCGGCGCGGTGAGTGTGTACATCGCCACCACGGCGGCGGTGCTGGCGTTCATTATCTAAAGGCGTCCGCATCGGCTTTTTGGGCCTCGCGCGCTTTGTTTCCTTCACGCTCCGCCTTGAGCAAGAGCCAGCCCAGCCATGCGGAGACCACCGTCATAACTGCAACCAGTATCACCTGATCCACGACCGGAATACCGATGGCGCTCAGCCCCATGGCGACCGCTGATCCGGTTACCATGCCAAGAGAGTTGAGAATATTGTTCGCCGCAATTGTCCGGCTCGCCGCATCTTCCGCGCATCGGGTGGTGAGGAAAGCGTAGAGCGGAACCACAAACATTCCGCCCGCTGTGGTGATCCCGAACAGCATCAGTGAGAGCGGCACTGCAAGCGGTTCGAAAATCCAGTCAGTCCAATGGAGCAATTCGCCGGTCGGGCTTTCCGGCCAAGCTTTTGCAATGACGTAAAATCCAAGCACAAACGCGCCCATGACGATGACTGAAATTGATGAGAATTTTGCGGACACTTCGCCTTTCAAAAGCGCATTGATGCACACCGATCCCAGCGCGATGCCAAGCGAGAAGATGACAAGAAACAGACTCGCCACGTCCTGATTGGCGTAGAGCTGATTTTTCGCCAGCGGCAGGAACAAGACGAACAGAACTGCGCCAATCGTCCAGAAAAAGCTGATCGCGATAATCGAAAGCCAAACTTCGCGGTTGTGCCGGGTTTCCTTAATCAAGCGTGTGCTCATCACAACCTGATCGGCAATCGCGACAAACGGATAAGCGAGCCAACGCTTTAGGCGGCTTTTGGTCTTCTCCCGAAAAGGTTCGAGCAGCGGGAAGTGCATCTCATAATCACTTTGCGGCGGCGCATCCGGCACAAAAGTCGCGGAGAGATAGCCCACAAAGGCGGTGATGATGATCCCGACAATCGCCCATTCAACGGGGATCACCCCGGCCAGGATCGTACCCGCCAAAATCGCAATATAGGTCCCGGCTTCAACCAATCCGGTGCCGGCCAAAACCTCTTCCTCGCGAAGGTGCTGCGGGAGGATCGCGTATTTGATCGGACCAAGGAAAGCCGATTGGGTGGCAGCCAGAAAGGTCACCAGCAATAGGAGCGGAATGGCAAAGGTGTGCACCGCTATGCCCTGCCACGCCATATACAGTCCGACCGCGCCCAGCATCACCCAGCCGATTTCGCACAGCTTTACGACCCGAATGATCGCCGCTTTGTCACGCGTATCGGCCAATTGCCCCGCAAGGGCAGAAAACAGCACGAAGGGCAGGATGAAGATAAAACTCGCAAAGCCCGAAAACGCGCCTTCGGTGCTTTCATCGTTGTAGACTGCATAGACCACAAAAAAGAGCGCGGCGTAACGATAGAGATTGTCGTTAAACGCGTTAAAGAACTGCGTGACCATTAGCGGCAAAAAGCGCCTGCGGCGCATCAATCGCGTCGAAGTTGTCATACCAGCTTTGTCGATTTCGGCTCTGCCACAGTGGAGACATAGCGTGGCGGGGCGTGTTCACAAGGGGCTTAGTGCCGCTACGCTCAAACCGCTTTTGCGCTGCGCATCAACGCGCTAGAGGAACCAGCCATGTTGACGCTGCCCAATATTCTGACTTTGTCGCGCATCTTGGCGGTCCCTGCGCTAGGCTTTTTTTTGTGGTGGCCGCATTGGCAGCTGGGATATTTGATCGCCTTCGGACTTTATTGCCTTATCGCGATCACCGATTTTTTCGACGGTTATCTGGCGCGCGCGCAGGGTTCTGTATCAAAGCTGGGCCAGTTTCTCGATCCGATTGCGGACAAGATCATGGTTGCCTCGGTGATCCTGATTCTCACAGCCCAAGGCTATTTACGCGGGCCATATGTGGGCGATTTTCACGTGGTTGCGGGTGGAATCATACTAATGCGCGAGATTGCAGTGAGCGGGTTGCGCGAATTTCTGGGCGGCATCCAGGTGTCGGTCCCGGTGTCAAAGCTCGCCAAGTGGAAGACAACGTTCCAACTGGTCTCGCTCGCTGCACTGATTATGGGCGGCGCGATACACGGACAGCCGTGTCAAGCGCTGGGCGAGGGGTGCCTGTCCGCCGCCGAAAGCTGGATGCATGTGATCGGCCTCACGACCCTATGGGCCGCCGCGGTGCTGACCTGCATCACCGGCTGGGATTACCTGCGGGTTGGCCTGAAGCACATGGATTAGGTGCTTTTGTCCCGCACGCCATCCGGCGTGCGAAATCCTCGCTCATGCTACCTAAAGGTCGCGTCGCTGCGGGCGGCCGGTCGGCCTTGCGGACCCTGCGGGTCCGATTGGCACCGTTTACTTCACTTCGGACGCAACAATAAATTGCGGCGCTTCGACGAGGCCCATAAACTCGCCCATCACGCTCTGCACGATATCGCTGCCCATATCTTCAGCAACAAAGCCCTCGAGATCGGGGATGGTGAAAGCCTCGATATAGGCGACGCCCGGCTCGCCTTCGCCCATCAGCAACCGCTCTGCACGGAAGGTGCGGAAGTCGGCCACGCGCGCAAGACCGCGCATTTTGGGCTGATCGGTTTCCTTGACCCATTTCTCGAAATCGGCGGGAGTGACGCCGTCTTTGAGCGTGTAGAGCAGGAACAGGTTTGGTTGTGTGTTGTCGGCCATTGAATTTCCCCCCGATTAGAATGCACGTTCGCCTAGACGAGCTGAAATTTACAGACGATTAAGAATAGGCCGGACCGCCGACTCAACCCGCGCGCAATTCTGCTGCCAGCAGCTTGAAATCCCCTTCACGCGGGGAATTCTTGCGCCAAACCAACACTATTTCGCGCTTGGCAGTGGCGCTTTCAACAGGTCGCGCAACCACTTGCGTTCCCGCCAAAATTCCAGCATCGATTGCCATTTCGGGCAGCATGGTGAGGCCAAGATCATGGTCCACCATCTGCACCAGTGTGTGCAAGCTTGTTCCGATCATTGAGGCGCTGGCGCGAAGTTCGGAGCGGTTGCACGCCGCAAGCGCGTGATCGCGAAGACAGTGTCCATCCTCAAGCAAAAGCAGTCGCCCCTGATCGATCATATCCGGGGGAACCTGGGCAGGCGGATCGCGCGGGTCGTTTTCGGGAAACGCGACAAACAGCCGATCATCCGCGATGTGCTCTACTGCCACGTCGCCGGTGTCGAAGGGTAGGGCAAGCAGCACACAATCAACCCGCCCGTGCTGGAGCGATTCGATGGCATCCTGACTGGTCTCCTCTCGCAGCATTAGCTTAAGATCGGGCCGCTCGGTCTTGAGGCGGGGGAGCAGGCGCGGGAGCATAAAGGGCGCGATGGTGGGGATAACACTCATGCGCAGCTGACCCGAAAGCGGTTTACCCGCTGCCTGCACGAGATCGGAGAGCTCCTCTGCTTCGCGCAGCAAGCGCCCGGCTTTTGCCACGACCTGCTCCCCCAGCGAAGTAAAGCGTACGACGCGACGCGACCGCTCGACCAAGGTCACACCGAGAAGCGATTCCAACTCGCGGATCCCGGCAGACAGGGTGGATTGTGAAACAAAGCTGGCGTCGGCGGCGCGGCCAAAATGGCCATGCTCGTGCAGCGCGACGAGATATTGCAGCTGTTTTATGGTGGGAAGGTAGGTGGACATTGTTCTGGCTTATCCGTTCGCCCTGAGCTTGTCGAAGGGCTGTCCTTCTTTTGGACCGTGGTTGCAAAAAGAAAGACAGTGCTTCGACAGGCTCAGCACGAACGGGGTTCGTAACAGGATCACTCCGCAGCCTGCGTATCCGCCAGCCCTTCTTCCATGCTCGCTTGCATGTCGTCGATATGGGTCATCACCAGCTTTCCGTCGCGCACCGCGAAGGCCAGTTTGCCTTCAACCAGTTCGAGCGCGTCTTTGCCGAACACATCATAGCGCCAGCCTTGCAGCACTTTAAGGTCGCGCACGCCCGCTGCCAGCGCTTCCATCTCGTCCGCCCGGGTCAGCAGGCGGGCGGCCACGTCAATCTCGCGCGCGCGGATTTTTAGCAGCAGCTTGAGCAGGTCAGCGACCAGAGCGCCTTCCTTGCCCAACGGAGCGCCACGCTTCATTTTTTCGGGCATTTCCGACTTGGGCAGCGGCTCGGCTTCGTCGATCACGCGCAGCATCCGCTTGCCGATATCATTGTCCTTCCACGCCGCCGAAAGCCCGCGCACCTTGCCCAGATCGGCCTGTTTCTTGGGCGGATGACTGGCGATATCGGCCAAAGTCTCGTCGCGCATGATCCGGCCACGCGGAATGTTCTTGTGCTGCGCTTCGCCCTCGCGCCAGGCGGCCAGTGCTTTGAGCCGCCCTAGAACCTGCGGGTTGCGGCCCGGTGAGCGGATGCGCTTCCACGAGGTGTCGGGATCGATCCGGAAGTTCGAGGCATCGGCGAGCTTTTCCATCTCGGCATCGAGCCAATTTCCGCGCCCGGTCTTGATCAGCTTTTTGAGGATTTTGGGGAAGATCTTTGAAAGGTGGGTCACATCGCCAATAGCGTATTCGATCTGGCGCGCGGTCAGCGGGCGGCGGCTCCAATCGGTAAAGCGCGCGCCCTTGTCGATCTGAATATTGAGCCACGTATCGACCATATTGGCATAGCCGATCTGTTCGGACTGGCTGATCGCCATCATCGCGATTTGCGTGTCGAAAATGGGGAAGGGGGTCTTGCCTGTAAGGTTGACGATGATTTCCACATCCTGCCCGCCCGCGTGAAAGACCTTGAGCACATCTGCGTTCTCGCACATCAAATCGAGCAGCGGGGTCATGTCCAACCCTTCGGCCAGCGGATCAACCGCGGCGGCTTCTTCGGTGTTGGCGATCTGCACCAGGCACAATTCCGGCCAATAGGTGTTCTCGCGCATGAATTCGGTATCGACTGTGACAAAGTCGGATTTCGCAAGGCGCTCACACAACTTGGTAAGCTCTTGCGTGGTCGTAATCAGATCGTGAATTTTCATAATACCCAAATGCTCTGTGGGCGGAGTGCCGCCCTCGGGATCATCATCCCATTCGAAAGTCAGGCGGCTTGACAAAACCCCCCGGTTCCCCTGTTAGCGCGCGCGTTATCACGCTACGTTATCGCGCTCCCAACAAGCGGGCGCGCCCTTAGCGCCTTACACCCAAACAGGACAAGAAATTAGATGCACGCTTATCGTTCCCACACTTGCGCACAGCTTTCCGCTGAAAATGTCGGTGAATCGGTCCGTTTGTCCGGCTGGGTCCATCGAAAGCGCGATCATGGTGGCGTTTTGTTCGTCGATTTGCGCGATCATTACGGAATCACGCAGATCGTGGCGGATGAAGATTCGCCAGCGCTGGCGGTGTTTGAGAGCCTTCGTTCCGAGTCGGTGGTCACCATCGATGGCGATGTAAAGGCGCGCACAGCGGAGACGGTGAACGCCGATCTGCCTACGGGCGAAATCGAAGTGTTCGCCCGCTCGATCACGGTCCAGAGCGCGGCGGAAGAACTGCCGATGCCGGTCGCGGGCGAGCAGGATTACCCTGAAGAAATCCGCCTGAAATACCGTTTCCTCGATCTGCGGCGCGAGACGATGCACCGCAACATCGTTTTGCGCTCAAAGGTAATAACCTCGCTGCGCCAGCGGATGATTGATCAGGGCTTCACCGAGTTTCAAACCCCGATCCTGACCGCCTCCAGCCCCGAGGGCGCGCGCGACTTTCTGGTGCCGAGCCGGATGCATCCGGGCAATTTCTACGCGCTTCCGCAAGCGCCGCAGATGTTCAAGCAGATGCTGATGGTGTCGGGTTTTGACCGCTATTTCCAGATCGCGCCGTGTTTCCGCGATGAAGACCTGCGCGCAGATCGCAGCCTGGAGTTTTACCAGCTCGACTTTGAGATGAGCTTTGTGACGCAGGAAGACGTGTTCCAAGCGCTCGAACCGGTGCTCGCGGGCGTCTTCGCCGAATTTGCCGACGGCAAAAGCGTCACCGCAAACGGGGATTTTCCGCGCATTCCCTATGCCGAAGCGATGCTGAAGTATGGCAGCGACAAGCCTGACCTTCGCAATCCGCTGATCATTTCTGATGTGACGAGCCATTTTGAGAAATCCGGCTTTGGCCTGTTTGAGAAAATCGTTGGCGGTGGCGGGTGCGTGCGCGTGATTCCCGCCCCGAAAACAAACGAGAAGAGCCGCAAGTTCTTTGACGACATGAACAATTGGGCGCGGGGTGAAGGCTATGCTGGCCTTGGCTATGTCACCCGCAAGGGCGGCGAATTTGGCGGGCCGATTGCCAAGAACCACGGCTCCGAGCGGATGGAAGAGCTCTATAACGAGCTTGGCCTTGGCCCCGATGACGGCCTGTTCTTCGCCGCGGGTAAGGAAAAGGACGCCGCCAAGCTGGCTGGTGCCGCGCGCACGCAGGTGGGCGAACAGCTTGGCCTGATCGAGCAGGATTGCTTCAAATTCTGCTGGATCGTCGATTTCCCCATGTTCGAGTATGACGAAGAAGCGAAGAAGATCGACTTCAGCCACAACCCGTTCTCCATGCCGCAGGGCGAGATGGAAGCGCTCGAAACGATGGACCCGCTGGAAATCAAGGCGTGGCAATATGACATCGTGTGCAACGGGTATGAGCTGTCATCGGGCGCGATCCGGAACCACCGTCCTGACATCATGTACAAGGCGTTCGAAATAGCTGGCTATGACAAGGAAACGGTGGACCGCGAGTTCTCCGGCATGATCGAGGCGTTCAAGCTGGGCGCGCCGCCGCATGGTGGCTCTGCGCCGGGGATTGATCGCATCGTGATGCTGCTGGCGTGCGAGGAAGCGATCCGCGAGGTTATCGCTTTCCCTATGAACCAGAAGGGCGAGGACCTGATGATGGGCGCGCCGAGCCAGGCGGAATTGCCACAGCTGCGCGAACTCAGTCTGCGCGTGGTCGAGCCACCCAAGACCGAGGCGCCCAAACCCGACTAGGGCAAACCCGAATAAACGTCCGATTGATGCAATTGTCAGCCTGACTTCATTTGCTATGCTCCACACGGGGAAGAGCAATTGGGGAGGTCTTTCAATGAATCTAGTCGGAAAACTGCGCGGTTTCGGATCGGTTGCGGCAGTCGCGGCCTTTGGTCTTGGTGCAAGCTCCGTCGCGGCGGAAACGCTGACGGTGGAAGGCATTTATGGCGCGCAGGCTAACCTGCCCGCTGATATTGTCGTGATCGCGACTGAGACCTTTGCTGGTGATTCGGGCGCGGATGTGTCGCTTGAACTCACAGACCGGCTTGGCGGCGTCTATATTGATGGCGAGCCCTTTTTCCGCGTGGTGCCCGCAGGGATCGCGCCAACGACACAAGTCGTGGTGATCGACAATTCGGGCGACGGCGATCCCGAACGCGTGGTGGTTGACGATCCCAACGCACCCGATGCGATTCTTCGCGGCACGGTCAGCAGCAATTATTCCGAAATGCGTCTGGCCGACCAACGGCGCAATCGCTGCGTCACGACGAATGCAGACGGCGATTGCACCGAGAGGAGGGACGTTACAGTGACCTGTTTCAAATACACGGTCCAGCTCTCCCCGCGCCTGCGCATGACCGATGCAAGCGGGCGCGAGCTTTATGCTTTGCGCGACAGGGGCACGAAGTCGGTGCAGGCCTGCGAAACGGACAATGTCGACATTGATCCGGAAGAAATGCGGCTTGCTCTGGTTAGCGAGATGGTTGCGAACATCCGCCGCGACCTCGCGCCGGTTCAATCGCGCCGCAGCATTCGTATCATGGAAAGCCGCAAAGGTCTGAAAGGCGATGATCGCGAGGCTTTCAAGGCTGCGGTGAAGCTGACCAATGATAATCCCAATGCGGCGTGCACCGCGTTTGAGGCGTTGGAAGCGAACAACCCCACCAATGTATCGGTGCTGTTCAATATCGGTCTTTGCTACGAGCAAGCCGGCGCATTGGTGCTGGCGCAGGATTATTACAACCGCGCCTTGGAGAGCGATCCGGGACGCGATTACCCGACAAGTGGCCTGGCGCGGATTGCATCCGCGTTCCTCGGTCAGGAGCAGATGGAAGCGCGGTACGCAACGCAAGGTGATCAATAGG
>JBCCOF010000033.1:0-23029 GCA_039025455.1 Pseudomonadota bacterium
CCCGAAGACTGGCTCAAGTCCGTGGCCGAGAAATTCCTCACCGAAGAGGAAATGGCCGAGATCGAAAAACTCGGCGATTTGGACGAGATCATGGAGACGCTCAAGGAGCGGCTTGCCGAACAGGAAAAGCGCCATGAGGGCGGCAATAAGTGGATCGGCACCGGAGGCACGTCACCGTTCGGCAATTCGGGTTACAACCCAGAAGGCGTGCGCATTGGCGGCGAAAGCAAGCACAAGCGCGCAGTAAAGGTCTGGGAAAAGCGCGAATTCAAGAACCTCGACAACACCAAGGAATTGGGCACCCGCAACATCAAGATGGCGCTGCGCCGTCTGAGGCGGTTTGCGCGCGAGGGCAATCCCGATCAGCTCGATCTGGACGCGACGATTTCGGGCACCGCCAAGCAGGGGTGGCTCGATATCCACATGCGGCCCGAGCGGCGCAATGCGGTAAAATTGCTGTTGTTCCTTGATGTAGGCGGGTCGATGGACCCCTTCATCAAGCTGGTCGAGGAGTTGTTCAGCGCCGCAACGGCGGAATTCAAAAACCTCGAATTCTTCTACTTCCACAACTGCCTTTACGAAGGCGTGTGGAAGGACAACAAGCGCCGCTGGCAGGAGCGTCAGAAGACATGGGACATCCTCCACAAGTACGGCCATGACTACAAAGTGGTTTTCGTTGGCGATGCCGCGATGAGTCCTTACGAGATCACCCATTCGGGTGGTTCGGTCGAGCACATGAACGAGGAAGCCGGCGCGGTGTGGATGCAGCGTGTCACCAACACCTATCCCGCGACAGTGTGGCTCAATCCCGTCCCCGAAAAACAGTGGGGCTATTCGCAATCGACCAAGATGCTCAAAGAGCTCGTCAACGACCGGATGTACCCCCTTACGCTGGATGGTTTGGACGATGCCATGCGCGAATTGAGCCGCAAGCAAGGGCATTGATAGCGCGCGACCATCCGCAATCGCGCTGAACTTCCGATCGCAGTCGAACTGCACCCCTCCGGCCCCTTCGAGAGCACACCACATTGCCCACCGATATCGAGATTGCCCGCGCGGCCACTTTGAGCCGCATTGCCGACGTTGCCCACAAGGCTGATATCCCGGATGAGGCGATCATCCCCTTTGGCAGGCACAAAGCGAAGATCGACACCACTGCCCTGCCCGACCGGCAACCGGGCAAGCTGATCCTTGTAACGGCGATAAACCCCACCTCGGCTGGCGAAGGGAAGACCACAACCTCGGTCGGCCTGTCCGATGCACTGCACCGAATTGGCAAGAAGACCATGCTGTGCCTGCGCGAACCCTCGCTGGGTCCGTGTTTTGGCATGAAGGGCGGCGGCGCGGGTGGCGGCCAGTCGCAGGTCATGCCGATGGACGAGATCAATCTCCACTTTACTGGTGATTTTCACGCGATTACCAGCGCGCACAATCTGCTGGCCGCCATGGTCGATAACTCGATCCATTGGGGTAACCCGCTTGATATCGACGTGCGCCGGGTCACATGGAAGCGGGTGCTCGATATGAACGATCGCGCGCTGCGTCAGATCGTCGGCTCGCTCGGTGGCCCAGCCAACGGCTTCCCGCGTGAGAGCGGGTTCGATATCACCGTTGCGTCCGAGATTATGGCGATCCTGTGCCTCGCGAGTGACCTTGACGATCTGCGCAGGCGGCTGGGCGATATCGTGATCGGTTACAAGCGCGACCGCAGTGCCGTCTTCTGTCGCGATCTCAACGCTGATGGCGCCATGACTGCTTTGTTGAAAGATGCGATCTTACCCAATCTCGTGCAGACGCTCGAACAACGTCCGGCGATCCTGCACGGCGGCCCGTTTGCGAACATCGCCCATGGTTGCAACAGCGTCATTGCGACGCGGACGGCGTTGAACCTCGCCGATTATGTGGTGACCGAAGCGGGGTTCGGCGCGGATCTTGGCGCGGAAAAATTCATGGATATCAAGTGCCGCCTTTCCGGCCTGAAGCCCAATGCCATTGTGATTGTCGCCACCTGCCGCGCGCTAAAAATGAACGGAGGTGTGGCCAAGGGCGACCTTAACAAGCCCGATGTTGACGCGGTACGGGCTGGCTTTGCGAACCTTAAGCGCCACATTGAAAACCTGCAGAAATTCGGCATCACACCGACGATTGCGATCAATCATTTTTACCTCGACACCGATGAGGAGATCGCGTCAATCCAGGAGCTGGCTTCGGCGACCGGTGCGGACGCCGTGGTCTGCAAGCACTGGGAAATGGGCGGCGCGGGAGCGGAAGAACTGGCGCAGATCGTCGCCGCGAAGGCCGACACCGGATCGCCCGATTTCAAGCTGCTGTACCCCGACGAAATGCCGCTCGCGGACAAGATCACCACGATCGCAACCGAGATCTATCGTGCTGGCGAAGTCATCCTCTCTCCAGCCATCCGCAAGCAGCTCAAGGCGTGGGAAGCCATGGGATATGGCAACTATCCGGTCTGCATGGCCAAGACCCAATCTTCGCTCAGCACCGATCCGACCAAAGTTGGCGCGCCGGACGATCACGTGGTCGAGATCAACGAAGTGCGTTTGTCAGCGGGCGCAGGGTTCGTGGTCGCGGTGTGCGGCGGGATAATGACCATGCCAGGCCTGCCGAAACAGCCGGCGGCAGAGAGCATTTATCTCGATAAAAATGGCGAGATCGAAGGGCTGTTTTAGTCGACCAATTGGCTATTCCTCGCAGAAATTGCTAGGTAACCCTCCACACGGAGAGCTAACACATGCGGTTTCTTACATTGGTAATAGCGGCGCCCTTATTGATCGCGGCGAGTGATAAAGCGGAAACTCCTGCCACCGAAGCACCGACCCCTCGAGAACAAACCGAGGAATTGCCACGTCAGGATTTGGCAACAACCGATCTGGAAGCTGTCGAGATTGGTAACGTGTTAAGGGATTTCCACACTTGCCGCGACCGCATAAGCAAAGTGCGCGAGGAGGCCGGCCAGACCCCGCTGCTTAATCGTGAACCAGCTTCTCCAGACAAGCCGCTCGCGATTTATGCGGTGGATCGCCGTGTCGACGGATGCAATGTGATGGTGATGAAAGGTGACCCCAGCGACATACGCCCACTGCCAAAGCCCGCGGAAGGTCCGATGCGCCTGATGCCTGCTGACGAGGATGAGGATTGAGGGACATTGACGATTGGCACCGAAGCTTAGGTGCTTCGAAAACGGTCGGATAGTGCCCTTGAAATCGCATCTGGCTCGTCACCGCCAGCGGTTAATTGATGGCGTAACGCGCCGTTGTTTCAAATCTCAGTCCGCGCGTATCCGTCCCGTCTGGCAGTTCTGGTTTCGCCTTCTGAATTCCGAACAAGCGCTTTGCGCTCGGCGCAAACAGGCCGGCATGTTCTGAGGGATTGAAGGCGGTCTG
Organism: Pseudomonadota bacterium; assembly: GCA_039025455.1. GTDB lineage: Bacteria > Pseudomonadota > Alphaproteobacteria > Sphingomonadales > Sphingomonadaceae > Erythrobacter. The sequence continues at coordinate 3,405 of JBCCOF010000033.1, forward strand.
ACGGCAGATGATCGAATAGTCTTGCTGGATTTGGCATTGGATGGTTTGCAAGCCACCGATATCGCGTCGAAGCGCTCTGGCGGGATACGCAAGCCGCCTTGTCGACGAGAGATCGACAACGGTTGAGATCAGCTCTTGATTAATAAGCTCCCCGCTCTCCAGATCTACAATTGGCGCCGTAAGCTCTGGCAGCGAGACTGTGTACTCCAAGCGCCGATAATGCGCCCATGGCTTGCCCGAAAACAGTCCGCCCTTGCCGTACCACTTTTCAAGCTTTCGATAGTCACCGGGGCGCGGCAACATTCCGAATGCCCGGGCCGCATCAAAGGCGCGGTATTCCTCGGCAGTCCGTTCGCCTGCTATCCCACAGCCATATTCGACTTTTCCCTCCCGCGAGATCGGACAGGTAACCGTGATCTTTGAAGCGGGAATGACCCGCCCATCCCCGCCGAGCAACCAGAAGGCCGAGGCAATCGACATTTCCCACGGCTCGATTTTCTGCTCCGGAAGGTTGAATATCTGAAGGTACTTGTCGCGCCCCAAGGTATCCTGACCGTCGCGCACAATCTCCGGCTCACCGTCCACAGCCTTCGGCTTTGCAAGCGCGGGCGCTGCAGCGCCGAAGGCAATCATTGCGGCAACCATCAAGCCGAATAGGGATGTGCGGTTATTCTGATACATCGACCGGGCCCAATCGATAGATGAGTTTCGTGGTAAAGCGCTTTCCGATCGCGCTTTCGCCCGTGGTCAGAAGGGGCTCAGACCGAAGGTTGCCATAGGTCTGACGCACCCGGCTGTGATAGCTCGACGTGAGGAAGGCATCGGCGTTCTCGGGCGGGTCAAATCGGATGTCGGCGCAGATAATCGAAAGATCCGGTTGGATTTGGCATTCCATATGCAGGTCGCCCTCCAGCTCTTCGCGGATTGCTCGCGAGGGGTAGGAGATGCGGATCCGCCTCTGGTTCAGCTGCACCTGTTTGGTTTCGACCAATTCGCCCTTTGTGAGATCAATCGAGGGAGCGGCGTATTCCGGCAGGGACAAAGTGAATTCGACTTCCCGCCGGAAGATCCAGTTCCTTCCCAAGAATGCCGTGCCGCCAGTCTGCTCGATCTCCCGAAAGGTCTCGTCGATTTCGGGCAAGGCGTCGATGCGCTGTGCGAAATAGAACAGCTTTTGATTGTCGAGATCCTGCTCGGTCACTGGCCGACCTGAAACCGGCACCGGTTTGCAAGACCTGTCACCAACACCGCCAAAGCGGCTGATACCGCAGCGCACCCTGATATTCGCGGCTGGAAAGTTCTTTCCTTCACCGCCCAGGATGGAGAACGCCTTGGCCACGGTCACATCAAAAGGTTCAGCCTGCCTATCAGCGATCTCGAAAACCTGCCGGTAGAGAACGGGGCCCTCATCCTCCGGAACTTCCTTTAGGATCTCCGGCTCGCCCTCGATGGCCTTGGGCTTTGCAACGACAGCGTTCGACGCATTGACGGTGCCAAGAAATGTGAGACCGAGTGTGAGTAACTTGAAGGGCTGCATCTTTACGGCCCGTTCTATCAATACAGCAGGTAATCGCGCACTGCTGCCACCCATATTGCCTCATCGTGCGCCGCAAGGGTGTCGAGAGCATCGGGACCTGCCGCGCTGTCATCCACCCATTCACGCAAGCTCGGCCCGCCATTGATCACATCAATCGCCAGCACATCATTGGTGTATTCATATTTGAAATCGGTCCCGCGCCACAGCTGATAGGCCGGATAGAGCCGCCGGATCGCCTTGAACGCCAGCGCCTGCGCGCGCCAGGGCTTGAATGCGTGATGCGTGTAATGCGGCCCCTCCGCATGAAGCATCAGCGCGTTGCACAGTTTGCCCGCGTGCTTGTGAAAGGTTGGCTCGAACCAACAATCGCGCAGCACCGCACCAAACAGCCATTCCGGCGCGATCTTGCGCATCTCGGCCAGCACAGCCTTGGCGTCGATATCGGGCGCGCCGAACAGCACCTCCAACGGGCGGGTCGTTCCGCGCCCTTCGGACACGGTCGCACCTTCGATCATCACGGTTCCGGCGTAGCAACGCGCCATATTCACGCTGGCGGCATTGGGGCTCGGATTGATCCAGACGCGGTCTGTCGGCCAGCCAAAGCCCTCCCCATCGGGCTGCCACCCCTCCATCGCGATCACCCGATAATCGAGATCGAGGTTGAAGTGCGAAACGAACCAGTGCCCCATTTCGCCCAGTGTAAGGCCGTGGCGCATTGGCATCGGAGCCGCGCCGACGAAGCTTTCATGCCCGGGAACCAGCATCGTCCCCTCAACCGGGCGACCTGCGGGATTGGGGCGGTCCAGCACCCACACCTGCTTGCCGGTCTTTGCAGCCTCTTCGAGCAGGTAGAGTAGCGTGGTGACGAAGGTGTAGATGCGGCAACCCAGATCCTGAAGATCGAACAGGAACACATCCGCGCTCGACATCATCTGGCCGGTCGGACGCCGGACTTCGCCATACAGCGAGAAAATCGGGATGTTGTACTGCGGATCGAGTTCATCCGCGGTCTCGACCATATTGTCCTGCTTGTCGCCTTTAAGCCCGTGTTGCGGCCCGAAAGCGCTCGTCACATTCACACCCGCTGCAACAAGCGCGTCGAGGCTGTGCGTGAGATGTTCAGTAACGCTGGCCGGATGTGCGACCAAGGCGACGCGCTTGCCTTTAAGTTCACCCAGCAATTGCGGGTCGGCGAGGAGGCGATCAATTCCCATTTTCATGGCGTCAGAATTGAAGCACCCATTCGCCAAACGCAATGGTGTTTTGAGCCTCAATCGCCTATGTGAAGGAGATGGATTGGAACCTTGCTTTGATCGCCGCTGCATGGGCTGTTGTTCTTGGCGGAGCTGGCGGAGCGCTAACCGAGATCGGTCAATGGTATCGAGATCTCAAGAAGCCGAGCTGGCAGCCGCCTGATTGGCTGTTCGGCCCTGCATGGACGGTGATCCTGGGGCTTTCTGCGTGGAGCCTTTATCTCGCCTGGATGGCCGCGCCAACTGAAGCAGACCGGACGATTGTCGCCACGTTATTTGCTGCAAACTTCATCTTGCACCTCGCGTGGTCACCGCTGTTCTTCAAGATCAAACGGCCCGACTGGGCGCTGTTCGAAAACGTGTTCCTGTGGGTCTCAGTGCTATTGCTCTGTCTCGTTTTGCCGAATTACTCCCCGCTCGCGGGGTGGCTAAATGTTCCCTATATCTGTTGGGTGAGCTTTGCTGCGCTGCTTAATTGGAAAATCGTCGACCTCAACGCACCGTTCGGTAAAGCCAGCGAAGCCTAGCGCTCAACGATCATCTGGCGGCACGCTTCTGAGTGAAATTCCGGTTTGCCAGGTCCAAACGCCAAAGCCCAGAATTGCAACCCGCCATCGCGATGCTCGACAATGGCATTGAGCGCCACTTGAGCGGGCGCAGGCAATTCCGCGGCGATGCTTGCTTTCAGAACCAATTCGCCTTGGCCGTTTGATGCGCTGTGCGAGCTCGAAACGGCAATCGCATCAACCGGCGCATCTCGCATCCCTTCGCGAAAGCTGTCAAAGTCATAGGCCGCCCAGCGCCCGGAAGGCGACAGATTGAACTCGCGATAATAGGTCCCGCCGACCGGCTGCCAGAAAATCTCGAAACAGCTGGTCTTCCATAGATTGTCGGTGCGCACCGAAGGGCCGGCCTCTGGCAGCTTTATCGCGCTGACATCCCCGTCAAAGCGAAATTCCGCCTCGCATCCAGTGGAGGTGGCTGTAATCGAAGCTGTAACCGCGCGGATCGGGCCAAGATCACAGGTCTGGTGGAGCATAAGTGGTTGCATGGGCCACGCTATCGCTCAGCACAGCCCCGTCGGCAAGCCTGTATCAGCAAGCCACTTCCCCGGCACTTCGCACGCTGTTAAGCGGCCTCTCATGAGCAGTTACGAATCCGATCTAATGCGCGTGCTCGAAGAGCGCGGCTACATCCACCAAGTGACCGATCATGGCGCGCTGGACCAGCTCGCCGTGAAACAGATTGTGCCCGGATATATCGGTTTCGACGCGACCGCGCCCAGTCTCCATATCGGCAGTCTGGTGCAAATCATGATGCTTCGACGGCTACAGCAATGCGGTCACAAACCGATTGTGGTGATGGGTGGCGGGACGACCAAAATCGGTGATCCTTCCGGCAAGGATGAAAGCCGCCAGATGCTCACGCCGGAAGGCATCGATCAAAATATCGCCACCATCCGCACGGTGTTCGAACGCTTATTGGCCTTCGGCGATGGACCAACCGACGCAGTTATGGTCAACAACGACGAATGGCTTTCGGCGCTGGGTTATGTCGAATTGCTGCGCGATGTCGGCCCGCATTTTACAATCAACCGCATGCTAACGTTTGATTCGGTCCGGCTGAGGCTCGACCGCGAGCAACCGCTGACATTCATCGAATTCAATTACATGATCCTGCAGGCCTATGATTTTGTCGAGCTTGCTCGGCGCTATGATTGTCGGCTGCAAATGGGCGGCTCCGATCAGTGGGGCAATATCGTCAACGGCATGGAATTGGGCCGCCGGATGGAAGGGCGCGAGTTGTTCGGGCTAACCACTCCGTTGCTGACCACGGCCGACGGGGCGAAGATGGGCAAGACCGCTGCAGGCGCGGTGTGGCTGAATGAAGATGCCCTGCCCGCGTATGATTTCTGGCAATACTGGCGCAACAGCGATGACCGCGACGTCGGTCGCTTTCTGCGGTTGTTCACAGACATGCCGCTGGACGAGATTGCCCGGCTTGAGGCGCTCGAAGGCGCGGCGATCAACGACGCGAAAGTTGTGCTAGCCAATGAAGTCACGAAACTGGTGCGCGGCGAGGAAGCGGCCAAAGCTGCCGAGGCAACCGCGCGCGAAACCTTTGCCGGTGGCGGAGCGGGCGATGACCTGCCTACCCTGTCGGTCGGAGCGGATGGAATGCGGATCGGCGCGGTTCTGACAGAGCTGGGATTCACTGCGTCCAATGGTGAAGCGAAACGAAAGTTGGCCGAAGGAGCCGTCAAACTGGATGGCGAGACGATCAATGACCCGGGCCACATTGTCGAAGTGGCCGACGGGCAAAGCATCAAGCTGAGCTTGGGCAAAAAGAAGCACGCGATGATCTGCAACTAGGCGAAGCCCCGCGCCAAAACTGCGACCGGGTCGCAAATTCGATTGTCCAACGCTTTACCAAATATCAGCCTTTCTCCCGCATTAGCCTAGGGTCTCGTAAAAAACCTAGGAGGAACGGGAACTGTGACTGCCGGAGCAAACCTGAGCGTTACTGATCTGCGCCGCGCTGCGCGTCACCCGGTGGACTTCCCGGTACTCGTCGAGCACTATTCGCGCGGCGACCTTAATCTGCACGTCTGCAATCTGTCGGCGCACGGCTTTATGGTGGACAATGCGAGCGATCTTGAGCGCGGCGAGCGTGTCATCATTCGCCTGCCCGTGGTTGGGCGGATCGAGGCCTATGTTATCTGGACGCGGGAGCCACGCGCCGGTTTCCAGTTCGAACGGATTATCCGGCTCGACGATTTCGTTCTGATGATCGACACCATCCAGCCAAACCCGCGCCTGCGCCGCAATCGCTGAGCGCGAAGTCCAAACGCCCAAAGTCTAGCATTGCCGAGCGATAGCTTCGCTCTCTTGGCAGCGCATTAAACGCCTGCCATGGGCACGGAGTGAACACCGCCGCCACCTCTCCGACCCATCCGTTTCAGGTTCACAATTTCCGCGCCTATTGGACAGCGCGGTTGACCATGACGCTTGCGCAGGATGCGATGCTGCTGGTGATCCAATGGCAGGCCTACAACCTTGCGCGCGACAGCGGGATGAACATTGCCGAGGGTGCCGGGCAATTGGCGATCATCGGCTTGTTGCAATTCGTTCCCTTGTTTTTGCTGACACCATTTTCGGGGCTTGCTGCGGATCGTTTTGACCGAAAGCTCCTGGCAGTGCTCACAATTGTGCTCCAATTGCTGTGCGCGGCATTGCTGATGTGGTTCACGTGGTCCGGAAGTGTCACGCTGCCGGTCCTGTTCGCGGTTGCCATTGCATTGGGCATTGCGCGGGCTTTTTCAGGGCCTGCGCTTTCGGCTCTCTCCCCCAACCTCGTGCCCAAGGCGATATTGCCCACCGCGATCGCGCTTTCCTCGATCTCTTGGCAGGTAGGCAGGCTTGTCGGTCCAGCCATAGGCGCCGTGCTCTATGCGGTGGAACCTACACTGCCCTATGGCATAGCGACGCTCCTGTTTCTGGTGTCGACCGGCGCCCTCTCGCTTGTCGGCAAAGTTCCACAACCCGCCATGCGCAAGGACCAGCGGCCCATTGGCGCCATCATCGACGGTCTGCGCTATGTGGGCAAGAACAAGATGGTTCTGGGCGCAATCACTCTCGACTTGTTCGCAGTGTTCCTTGCAGGGGCCAACGCGCTGATCCCTGTTTTTGCGCGCGATATTCTGCAGACTGGTGAGACGGGCTTGGCGATGCTCGCATCCGCGACGCCGGCGGGGGCGATTGTCGCGGGGCTGTGGTTTTCATTCAGGCCACTCAAAACACAAGTCGGTCCGAAAATGCTGTGGGCCGTCGCAGTGTTCGGCCTCGCCACGGTCGTCTTCGGGCTTTCGACAAGCATGCCGCTCAGTCTAGCCATGCTGTTTATCATCGGCGGCGCAGACATGTTCAGCGTCTATGTCCGCCAGTCATTGATCCAACTCCACACCCCCGATGACAAACGCGGGCGCGTTTCCTCAGTCAGCATGTTGACGATCAGCGCATCAAACGAAGGCGGTGATGCGTTCTCGGGCGCCCTCGCCTATGCCATCGGACCGGTCGGCGCTGTTGTAGCTGGCGGTGCGGGCGCGATTGCCACTGTCGCTTTGTGGAGCGGTCTGTTCCCCGTCCTTCGCACCACTAAAACCTTCGATCCGGGCGAAGACCTGCTAGAAGAGCAAAAATCGAGAAAATCCCCAGGAGGCCTGACATGAAAGCTGCATCGATCCTCGCCACTATCGGCAACACCCCGCACATCCACCTCGCGCGGTTGTTTCCCAATCATGAAGTCTGGCTGAAATCGGAGCGCTCCAATCCGGGGGGATCGATCAAGGATCGCATCGCGCTGGCGATGATTGAGGCAGCTGAAGACGCAGGCCACCTCGCTCCGGGCGGTACAATTGTTGAACCGACCAGCGGGAACACCGGTATCGGGCTAGCCATGGTCGCAGCGGTCAAGGGCTATAAACTGGTTCTGGTGATGCCCGAATCGATGTCAATCGAGCGGCGTCGCCTGATGCTCGCTTATGGTGCGACTTTCGATCTGACACCCAAGGAAAAGGGCATGAAGGGAGCCATCGAGCGCGCGACCGAGATCGTTGAAAGCACGCAGGGCGCATGGATGCCCAGCCAGTTTGACAATCCCGCCAATGTCGCTGTGCACGCGCGCACGACCGCGCAAGAGATCCTCACCGATTTCGCCGACACACCGATTGACGTGATGATTACTGGTGTTGGCACTGGCGGGCATCTGACCGGCTGCGCAGAAGAGCTCAAAAAGGTCTGGTCCGGTTTCAAGGCTTACGGGGTTGAACCGGAGGGTTCGCCCGTCATCAATGGCGGATCGCCCGGCCCCCACCCGATTCAGGGCATCGGCGCTGGCTTCATTCCAGGTAACCTGCACACCGACGCCATTGACGGCGCGATTACGGTCAACCCAGACGGTGCCAAAGAGATGGCACGCCGCGCCGCGCGCGAGGAAGGGATGCTGATCGGCATTTCATCGGGTGCGACGCTCGCCGCGATCGCGAAGAAGCTGCCTGAATTGCCCGAAGGAACGCGGGTAATGGGCTTCAACTACGACACCGGCGAGCGGTACCTTTCGGTGCCCGATTTCCTTCCGGTTGAATGACATTGAGGTGGCGCTGACTGCGCTAAACTGTTGGAATTCGCGGTTCATCGAGCGTGCGAGGTCCTTTGCTGGACTTCGCCGCACTTGATTTGTAACCTTGAACTCACGCGGGTCGAAAACAAAGGTACCACAATACTAGACCTTGTCGGAGGGCTTCATGGGCTGGTCTAATGGCTTTGGCTTGCTGTCAAACGATCCGGGGCGTCCGCTTCATTACCGATTTCTCAAGCGACAGCGCCACCGCGTCAACGATGTCATCGCGAAGAGTTCGCTGATCTCGAATGACCCGGTGCTTGATCCGGACAGCTTTGACTGGACGAAAGAACTGTCCGAGAATTGGGAAGCCGTGCGCGACGAAGCACAGGCGATCTATCAGCATCACGATGCCATCCCGCCTTTGCGCGAGATCTCGCCTGATCACCAAGGCATCGTTGAGGACAACAGCTGGCGCAGCTTCTTTTTGATTGGGTACGGTCACCGTCAGGAAGAGAATATCGCGCGAGCCCCGCGCACTGCGGAGATGGTCAGCCGCATTCCGGGATTGAATTCCGCATTCTTCTCGATCCTTGCGCCCGGCTCGGCCATTACGCCTCATCGCGGCGTGACAAAGGCTTTCATCACCGGCCATTTAGGGCTCGTCGTACCAAAAGAGCGCGAGAAGCTCTGGATGCGGGTCGATGATCAGCGCCTGCATTGGGACGCGGGCAAATGGCTAATGTTCGACGACACCTACGAACATGAAGTGCGCAACGACACCGACGAAACGCGGATTGTCCTACTGTGTCAGGTAGGGCGCCCGCTCAAAGCACCCGGAACATGGATGGCCGCAGGATTGATGGGCTATGTCCGGCGCAGCCACTTCGTCCGCGAGGCGAAAGACAATCTTTCGGACTGGGAAACCGCTTACGCCAAGGCGGAGAAAGAACTGCTTTGATCTGGTGAGTTTGTAGCCGACGTTGCGCACAGAAAAAGGGCCCCTTCCTCTCGGTTGGGGCCCTTCTCCTATGTTCTAAAAATTGCCTGCTTAAGCTGCTGTGGCGAAAGCCTCTTCAGGCAGAGCCATCATGTGCTCGCTACCCGCTTCGAGCTTGCGGCGAAGCGCACCTGCATCAGGCAGGAACCGCTCCGAGTAGTAGGCAGCTGAGGTCATTTTGGCTTCGTAAAACGCCGCGTCCTCAGGGTTGCCAGCCAGCTTCTCATTCGCAACCTTGGCCATCTTCAGCCAGAAAAAGCCCAACGTCACGATGCCCATGATGTGCATATAGTGGTGCGCTCCCGCGCCGAGGTGGTTCGGATTGGCCATGGCGTTTTGCATGAACCACATGGTCGCAGCCTTTTGCTCGCCCAAAGCCTTTTCAAGCTTCTCGGCAAGGCCTTTCAACGCCTCATCGTTCTTGGCGTTGGCGATTTCCTCGTCGATCATCGCGAAGAAGGCCTGGATCGCCTTGCCGCCCTTCGAGGCGAGCTTTCGACCACAAAGGTCCATCGCCTGCACACCATTGGTGCCCTCGTAGATCATGGCAATCCGGCTATCGCGCACGAATTGCTCCATGCCCCATTCCTTGACGTAGCCGTGCCCGCCATAGACCTGCTGCATGTTGTTCGCGATGTCGAAGCCTTTGTCTGTGCCGTATCCCTTGATCACAGGGGTCATCAGACCGATCAGCTCGTCGGCCTGCTCTCGCTCTTCGGCGGTCTGGGCCTTGTGCGTCAGATCAACCTGAAGCGCCCCCCACATGCACAGAGCGCGCATGCCTTCGTTGAAGACCTTTGCATCCATCAGCATCCGGCGCACATCGGGATGGACAAAGATCGGATCGGCCTTCGCATCGGTGTCCGCCGGACCGGTCAACGCGCGGCCCTGACGACGATCAAGCGCATAGGTAACAGCGTTCTGATAGCTGACCTCTGCCTGCGACAGGCCCTGTAGCCCGACACCCAGACGCGCGGCGTTCATCATCACGAACATTGCCGCCAGCCCCTTGTTCTCTTCCCCGACCATAAAGCCGGTGGCACCGTCATAGTTGAGCACGCAGGTCGCGTTTCCGTGGATGCCCATCTTCTTTTCGATCGAACCGCAAGTGACACCGTTGCGTTCACCCGGCTCGCCGTTTTCGTCCACGAGGAATTTGGGCACGATGAACAGCGAAATACCTTTGGAGCTGTCCGGCGCGCCCGGGGTCTTCGCCAGAACGAGGTGAATGATGTTGCTGGTAAGGTCGTGCTCACCCGCCGAGATGAAGATCTTCGTGCCAGTGATCGAGTACGAGCCATCAGCCTGCGGCTCTGCTTTGGTGCGGATCATTCCGAGATCGGTGCCGCAATGAGGCTCGGTCAGGTTCATGGTGCCCGACCATTCGCCCGAGATCATCTTGGGCGCATAGGTCTCTTTCTGCTCCTGCGTGCCGGCATTCAACAGAGCGGCAATCGCGCCGTTGGTGAGGCCGGGATACATGCCAAAGCCCATATTCGCGCTGGCGGTGTATTCTTCCAGAACCATGCCGATGGTGTGCGGTAGACCTTGGCCGCCGAACTCTTCGGGTTGCGACAGAGTGCCCCACCCTGCCTCGGTGTAGGCCTGATACGCTTCCTTGAAGCCTTCGGGAGTAGTGACAGATCCATCTTCGTGACGGGTGCAGCCTTGTTCGTCACCAATCTGGTTGACCGGCGCGAGCACTTCAGAGGTGAATTTGCCCGCCTCGTTCACAATGGTGTCGATCATGTCCTGCGTGGCGTTTTCAAAGCCCGGCAGATTGCCATAGCTGGCCAAGTCGAGCATTTCGTTGAGCAGGAAGCGCGTGTCGCGAGTTGGTGCAGTGTAAGTTGGCATCACTAGATCCCCTTGGTGAGCAGAGTTTTGTTATCGGTAATTGCTTGTTTGGGTGAAAGTTCAGGTGGCGGGCTTAGCCAAGCTCGAGCGCCTGAATATCTTCCACAAATTCGGTGAGTTCCTTAATCGACGAGTCAATGTCCGCGCGTTGCGCCTTAAGCTTGGCGATGTGTGCGCGACACTTTTCGACCGTAACGCGGCGCTGTTCTACACGGCCGTCGTCAAGGTCGTAGAGGTCGATCATCTCGCGGATTTCAGTGAGGCTAAAGCCAACATTCTTTGCCCGCATGATCCATGCGAGACGAGCTCGATCACGTTTCGAGTAAACACGTGTCAGGCCGACCCGTGCAGGGCTGATCAAGCCTTCGTCTTCATAGAAACGCAAAGCCCTTGCGGTGCAACCAAACTCAGATGTCAGGTCGGAGATCGAGAATTGCTCACGCTCTTGCTCGTCTGGCCGGTCGAGATGCGCGCCATTGTGACGCTGATCATTCTCTTTGTTCTTCGAATCGGGCGATTTTGCAGGTGCTGTAGCCATCTGAACTGACTACCTTACCTTTACGTGAGCGTCAAGCCTTGACCTTAACGGGAGATGTTGGACAACGCAGCCGCATCATCGGCCGCAACATCAAGGCGACGATAGAAGCAACTCGTTTCGCCGGTGTGGCATGTCGGACCCGCAGGTGTTGCTTCAATCACAAGAGCATCCTGATCACAGTCGACCAGTATCTCCTCAACCAAGAGGAAGTGGCCAGAGGTCTCACCCTTCATCCACAATGACTGGCGCGACCGCGACCAAAAGTGGACTTTACCAGTCGCTCGCGTCCGTTCGAGAGCCTCGGCATTCATGTAGGCGACCACCAGAATCTGCCGGGTCCTGTAGTCCAGAACAACCGCAGTAAGGAGGCCTGCACCATCGAACTTTGGAGCAAAGTGCGTGCCCGTCTCTCGCTCCTGAGCTGACAATTCCACATCACACACAACACGCTCCTGGCCATTCGCCTGCACGGGACACAATCCGACGAGCCGAGGCCCGCCTGCGACCGTTTGTTGCACTAACACCACAGATGCAATCGAAAATATACCCAACAAGCGGTTTACCCTTTTCGACCGAGAAATGGTTTGGAACAAAGCGGCTCCATCCGAACAAAGGCGTTGCAAATCGTCAGGTTCAGGGGGTGATCGGTTCTGATCTAGCCGCGGGGGGTTAGCGGGGCCGGTACAACGATGAGAGATAGGATCCTGGTGGCAAAGTTAGGGGGTTGCTGCCTGAGCTCTTTAAGAGCGGTTCCCATTCATTCGTCACGTGGCGCCCGGGGCTGTAATGGCCTCGGGCGTTGTGTTTTTTGGGAGTGTGTTTTGCGGGGATGTGTTGTGTTCCCTCGCCCCGCTTAGCACTCGGGCGAAACAGGCGATGCGCACTGATGCTGCACCGGTTTCCAGCAGCACTTCAACGCAGGCATTGCTCGTCGCTCCGCTGGTCAGAACGTCGTCGACCAAAATGACATCACGACCCGCTATCCGCTTCGCCCGCGTCTGCCGCACAGCGATGGCGCCTGCGAGCACTTTGCGCCGCTCCTCGCTGCCGAGCCCGCCAAGGCTCGGGGTTTGTTTTCGCCGCACCAAACCATCGACCAGCAGTTGCCCCCTTCCATTGCGCTCAAGTTCACGCGCGAGCAGCGCCGCCTGATTGTAACCACGGCCCCACAGCCGCCATCGATGGAGAGGCACTGGAATCAGCAGCGGTGGCCCGCTTCCTGGATCGGCAATCGGCAGGCGCGCCGCCATCATCTGTCCGAGCAACCGCGCCAATGCGATCTTTCCTCCATGCTTGAAGGTCAGGATCAGCTTTCGCGACGCATCATCATAGACGGTCGCAGCATAGACTCCGGTATGCAGCGGCGGCGCGCTCGTGCAATCCCAACACGTGTCATGGCCGCTCACTATCGGTCGCTGGCAGCTTTGGCATGACGGCTCGCCCGGAGCTTCCAATTCGCTCCAACATGTCGCGCAAAGGCCGCCTTGCTGCGCGAGAGCATCACCGCATAACGGACAGCGCGGCGGGTAAACCAGATCGACCAACGGCTGCAGGCTTTCGGTCAAAATCGTTCGCGCACCCATGCAAGGGGTGTCGCACGGCTTGCATCGTGTAGGCAAGCGCGGCAGGCACGCGCGCATGACTGGCAACCGCGTTCCCCAGATATTCGACCGAGGTCAGGCCGCGGCCAAATGGGCACGCTCGCGCTATCGTCAGCGGGCGCATGATGGAGCCACCTATCTATCCGAGACTGTGGCGCACGACATTGTCGAGCGGCTCGACTTCATGCAGTTCGAGCCTTCCCGCGCCCTGATCGTGGGCGATGCGACCGGCGTGGTTCGAGCCAAGCTCGCTGCCTCGGGTGCGGAGGGGAGCATCGGTCTGCTTGGCGAGTTCGACGAGGAGCAGCCCGGTCCGGCCAGCGCGTTTGACCTTGTGGTGCATCTGATGGGCCTTGGCATGGTCAACGACTTGCCCGGCGCGCTGATCCATGCTCGCAACGCGCTGACCGATGGCGGGTTGTTCTTCGCCGCGTTTCCCGGCGCGGGGAGTAGCCCCAAGCTGCGTCAGATCGCGCTTGCCGCCGATGGTGATCGCCCGGCTGCCCGCATGCACCCGCTGGTCGATATCCGGGCGGCGACGGGTTTGCTTGAACGCGCCGGGTTCAAGCGGCAGGTGGTCGACAGCTTCCCGATCCGCGTCCGCTATGCCTCGTTCGACACGATGGTCAGCGATTTGCGCGACCACGGCCTGACCCGCTCTCTTCAAAGCCCTGCCCCCGCCCTCTCTCGCGACTGGATCGCCCGCGCAAGGTCCGAATTCGACACCTTGCGCGAGGGTGAAGACGGCAAGGTTGAGGAGGTCTTCAACTTCCTCGTGCTGACCGGCTGGAAGTCCTAATCAAGCGCCGCCTGCGCCGCCGCTAGCCTTGCAATAGGCACGCGGTATGGCGAGGCGCTGACGTAATCGAGGCCCACTTCCTCGCAGAATGCGATGCTCGCCGGGTCTCCCCCATGTTCGCCGCATATGCCCAGCTTGATATCGGCCCGGGTGTTGCGCCCGCTCTCCGCCGCCATCTCGACCAGCTGTCCGACCCCGTCGACATCGAGGCTCACAAACGGATCGCGCGGGAAGATGCCTTTATCGACATAGGGCGCAAGGAAGCGCGCCGAATCGTCACGCGAAACGCCGAGCGTCGTCTGCGTGAGATCGTTGGTGCCAAAGCTGAAGAACTCGCCTTCCTCGGCAATCTCGCCCGCCATCAGCGCCGCGCGCGGCAGCTCGATCATGGTGCCGACAAGGTAATCGACCTTGGCGCCCTGTTCCTCAAACACTTCCACAGCCACGCGGTCGACCAGCTCGCGCAGGATCGCTAATTCGCGCTTTGTCGCGACCAGCGGGATCATGATCTCGGGCAGTGGCGCTTCGCCGCTCGACCTCTGCACCGCGCAGGCTGCTTCGAAGATCGCGCGCGCCTGCATCTCGTAAATCTCGGGGAACGTGATCCCGAGGCGACACCCGCGATGGCCCAGCATCGGGTTGAATTCGTGCAGCTCGTCCGCGCGACGTTTCAGATAGTCCATGCCTAGCCCGGTTGCGTCGGACAGCTCGGCAAACTCGTCGTCGCCATGCGGCAGGAACTCGTGCAGCGGCGGATCAAGCAGGCGGATGGTGCATGGCAGGCCGGTCATCACTTCGAAGATGCCGGTGAAGTCCGCGCGCTGTTCGGGCAGCAATACGTCGAGCGCCTTGCGCCGCCCCGCCTCGTCCTCGGCAAGGATCATCTGGCGCACCGCGCTGATCCGGCTGGCTTCGAAGAACATATGCTCTGTCCGGCACAATCCGATGCCCTCGGCCCCGAACTGCCGCGCCATCTTGCAGTCCGCCGGTGTCTCGGCATTGGTGCGCACCTTCATACGGCGCAGCTTGTCTGCCCACTCCATCAGAGTGCCGAAATCGCCCGCAAGCTCCGGCTCGACTGTCGGGACAATGCCCAGCATCACCTGACCATTCGCGCCATCAAGCGTTACCTCATCGCCTTCGCTCAGATCATGCGAACCGATCTTCAGTGTGCGCGTCTTGCGGTCAATCGAGACCGCGCTCGCGCCCGAGACACAGGGCCGTCCCATGCCGCGCGCAACCACTGCTGCATGGCTGGTCATACCGCCGCGCGCGGTCAGGATGCCTTGCGCCGCGTGCATGCCGTGAATGTCCTCGGGGCTGGTTTCGACCCGCACCAGAATGACCTTTTCACCGCGCTCCGACCATTGCTCTGCCGTGTCCGCATCAAGCACAATCTTGCCCGCCGCCGCGCCGGGCGAAGCAGGCAGCCCGCTGGTCAGCACATTGCGCGCAGCCTCGGGATCGAGCGTCGGGTGGAGCAGCTGGTCAAGCGCCATCGGGTCAACCCGGCGCACCGCTTCGCGCTCGTCAATCAGCCCTTCGCTCACCATATCGACCGCCATTTTCAGCGCCGCCTTGGCCGTTCGCTTGCCCGAGCGGGTCTGGAGCATCCACAGCTTGCCGCGCTCCACAGTGAACTCGATATCCTGCATATCGCGATAATGCGCTTCGAGCAGGTCGAACACGCGCGCCAACTCGCCATAGGCATCGGGCATGGCCTCTTCCATCGAGAGCGGCTTGGCTCCGGCGTTTTCACGAGCGGCTTTGGTCAAATATTGCGGTGTACGGATACCGGCCACGACATCCTCGCCCTGCGCGTTGATCAGATACTCACCGAAATAGGCACGCTCACCCGTCGCCGGATCACGCGTGAAGGCCACACCGGTTGCGCTGGTGTCGCCCATATTGCCGAACACCATCGCCTGCACATTGACCGCGGTCCCCCAGTCGGCGGGGATGTCGTTCAAACGGCGATAGACCTTCGCGCGGTCGCTGTCCCAGCTGTCAAACACGGCGGCGATGGCGCCCCAAAGCTGCTCGGTCACATCTTGCGGGAACGGCTTGCCCAATTCCTCTTCAACGATGCCCTTGAACTGAGCGACGACCCCGCGCCAGTCATCGGCGGACAGCTCTGTGTCGGTGTAGAAGCCGTTGTCTTCTTTCAGAATCTCCAGTGCTTCCTCGAACAGGCCATGGTCGATTCCCAGAACCACGTCGGAGTACATCTGGATGAAGCGGCGATAGCTGTCCCACGCAAAGCGCTCGTCCCCGCTTGTCGCCGCAAGCCCTTCAACCGTCGCATCGTTGAGCCCGAGATTGAGCACCGTGTCCATCATGCCGGGCATCGACACGCGCGCGCCCGACCGGACCGAGACCAGCAGCGGATCGGCGGCATCGCCCAGCGTCTTGCCAACCGTGCTCTCGATATGGCCGAGCGCTTTGGCGACTTCGGCGCGCAGTGCATCACTGAAATCCGCACCTTCGCGCAAGTAGCGCACGCTTTCCTCGGTCGTGATCGTGAAACCGGGAGGGACCGGCAAGCCTATGCTCGCCATTTCGGCCAGGTTCGCGCCCTTGCCCCCGGTGACGGTCTTGTCCTTTTGGCGCGCATCGTCGTGGCTCGCGTTTCCGCCGAAGGGATAGACTGTCGTGGTCATTATGTGTTCCTCGGTGATGGACCGCCAACCGGCGCTTTGGAATGTGTGACTTTCCGGGCAAATGCCTGATGTATCGACGAAAAGATGATTGGTGTGAGCGTGACGATGTGACTTTCCAAATCAGCCTTCGATCCGGCTGAAATCGGCGACGCGGTGAACGGCATCACGGAAGCGAGCGAGCAGGTCGAGCCGCGCGGCGCGTTTGGCGGGGTCATCATCATTGACTGTCACTTCCTCGAAAAAGGCGTCGATCGGCGCGCGCAAACTCGCCAGAGCAGACATCGCTGCCTCGAAATCCTCGGCTTCCAGAGCGGCGCTTGCTTTCGGCCCGGCGGCATCGAGCGCGTCGATCAGGTCCTTTTCGGCGGCTTCGGGCGAGTAGGAAAGAACTCGATCCGTTCGTGCTGAGCTTGTCGAAGCACTGTCTTTCTTTTGGTCAGGCGCAGTATCAGAAGAAAAGTGCGGCCCTTCGACAAGCTCAGGGCGAACGGTATCTGAGGAATGACCCTCCTTCCTCAAAATATTCGCCGCGCGTTTGTAGCCAGCGAGAAGGTTAGTGCCCTCGTCGGTTTCGACAAAAGCTTGAAGCGCCTTCACACGGGCGAGCAAGCGGACGAGATCATCCTCGCCCCCTAGCGCAAACACAGCATCGATCAGGTCGTGACGGACACCCGCTTCGCGCTGCTGAACTTTGAGGCGGTCGGCGAAGAAATCGAGAATGTAATTGTAAAGCTCACTCTCGCCACCTCCGAAGCCTCGGCCGGAACTCCCACCTTGCCCCATGGGCGCAAGCCGTTGTGTCAGAACGACAAGCTTTTGGACCCACTCAATCGGGCGTTTCAGATTAATTCTGAGATTATTCGCCTGAAGTAAGGAAAGGATGGAAATGGTAGCCCGTCGGAGCGCGAAAGGATCTTTCGAGCCAGTAGGAAACTCTTCGATTCTGAAGAACGACACCAAAGTATCCAACTTATCGGCCAGCGACACCGCCACCGTCACCGGAGCAGTCGGCACCTCGTCTCCCTGCCCCATAGGCTTGTAGTGATCGCGGATCGCGTCGGATACTTCGCGTGGCAGGCCTTCTTTCTCGGCGTAGTAGCCGCCCATCAGGCCCTGCAATTCGGGGAATTCGCCGACCATCTCGGTGACCAGATCGGCCTTGCACAACCGCGCGGCTTGTTCGGCTAGGTTGGCTAGCTCAGAAGCCGTTCGTGCTGAGCTTGTCGAAGCACTGCTTTTCTCTTTTGAAGTGAAGGACAGCCCTTCGACAGGCTCAGGGCGAACGGGGTTGGTAGCGGAGGAGGGACTCGACCCCCCGACAATCCCCTCCTCAACCAACCACCGCGCCAAATTCGCCACGCGCGCGACTTTATCGGCAACCGTGCCCAGCTTTTCATGGAACGTAATCCGCTCCAGCCCCTCGGCGTGCTCGGCCAGCGTCTTTTTCTGGTCCAGTTCCCAGAAGAAGCGCGCATCGGCGAGCCGCGCGGCGAGGACCTTGCGGTTTCCATCGACCACCACCGCCGGATCGTCCGCCGCGATATTGGCGGTGCAGATGAAAGCGTTGGCCAGCTTCGTTGCGCCCGATGGATCACGGCTTTCGCACACGAAATACTTCTGGTTCACCCGCGCGGTAAGCTGGATAACCTCGGGCGGCACATCGAGAAATTCCTCGTCAAAGCGTCCGAGCAACGGCGCCGGCCATTCGGTCAGTCCCGCATTTTCGACCACCAGACCTTCGTCCTCGACCACGCTGAGCCCGACCGCACGCGCGGCCTTGCTCGCGCCTTCGCGGATAATGCCTGCGCGGACCTCATGGTCGACGATAACGTAGGCCTCGCGCAGGGCGTCGGCATAGCCATCGGCATCGGCTACTTCTATTGGCCCGCTGTGATGAAAGCGATGGCCCATGGTCGTGCGAGAGCTGGCGATACCGTCAACTTCGCAAGGGACCACTTCCCCATCCAGCAGCGCAATGATGCCGGACAGAGGGCGAACCCATTTGAGGCTTTCGGGCGCGAGCGAGGCCTCGCCCCAGCGCATCGATTTGGGCCAGCTGAAGGCGCGGACAATGGTGGGAATGGCAGTGCCGAGAAGGTCGGTAACCGCCTGTCCGGGCTTTTCGATCACCGCGAACCACGTCGCGCGGCCCTTGACCTCGCGTTCCTCAAGCTGATCGCGCGTGACGCCGCTCTTGCGGCAAAAGCCATCGACCGCTTGGTCAGGCGCGCCAACTGGCGGCCCCTTGGCTTCTTCGCGCACGGCTTCGGTCTGGGTCGGTAAATCCTTGGCGATCAAGGCCAGCCTGCGCGGAGTGGACCACACGGTCACATCGCCCACAGACACCCCAGCGGCGTCCATTTCGCGGCGGAACAGCTTTTCCAGCTCGGAGCGCGCACCGGCCTGCATCCGCGCAGGGATCTCTTCAGAGCGCAGTTCAAGGAGGAAGTCAGCCATTACTCACCCCGCTCGTGCTGAGCCTGTCGAAGCACCGCACTTTCTTCAAGCGCTGCACCAGAAGTGAAGAACAGCCCTTCGACAAGCTCAGGGCGAGCGGAATTGGGTGGTTTAGCCATCACACCAAACTCCACCCGGGAAACTTCGCTTCCCACTGGGGTGCCATTTGCTTGGCGTAGGTCTCGCACGACCTGCGCGCCAGATCGCGCACGCGGCCCATATAGCTCGCGCGCTCCTGAACACTGATCACGCCGCGCGCTTGCAGCAGGTTGAAGATATGACTGGCCT
Source organism: Pseudomonadota bacterium (assembly GCA_039025455.1). GTDB lineage: Bacteria > Pseudomonadota > Alphaproteobacteria > Sphingomonadales > Sphingomonadaceae > Erythrobacter. Next base: position 22,513 of record JBCCOF010000033.1, read on the forward strand.
CAATGGCTTGCTCATAGGCGGCTAGCGGAACGCCCGATGCCAGCGCATTCTGGCATTCGGCTTCGGCCTTGTTGAACAGGTCGAACAAGGAGTCCGTATCGGCGACCTCGAAATTCCACTTCGACATCTGCTTCTCGTTTTCGAGAAACACCTCGCCGTAGCTTACGCTTTTTTGTCGGCCTACCGCTTCGCTGCTTGAGGCCGGGGGACTGTTGAAAGCCAAGTCATACACATTGTCGACGCCCTGGATATACATTGCGAGGCGCTCCAATCCGTAGGTCAGCTCGCCCGCGACAGGCTTGCAGTCGAAGCCGCCCATCTGCTGGAAATAAGTAAACTGGGTGACTTCCATCCCGTCGCACCAGACCTCCCAGCCCAGACCCCATGCGCCAAGCGTCGGGCTTTCCCAATCGTCCTCAACAAAGCGGATATCGTGCTTGAGCGGGTCGATCCCATTGCGCGAAAGGCTTTCGAGATAAAGCTCCTGAATATCGCCCGGCGATGGCTTCAGGATCAC
>JBCCOF010000034.1:0-22128 GCA_039025455.1 Pseudomonadota bacterium
CGCGTGTTTGCCGCGCTTGATATCCTGCCCGACGCAGCGGGTAAGAGCCCGCGGCTCGAGAAGAAGTTCCGTGCTGCCAATGAACGCCTTTCGGCAACGCCAACCGGCCAAGTGCTCCAAGAGCTTTTCGAAGCCTCGGCATTACACCCCGATAACCGCCCCTATCGCAGAGACTTTGTCTCGCGCTTGCTGGGTATGGTATTTGGAGCCAAAACGCCGGTCGCACAGATCTCCAACCCGCCCGAATTGGTGCGCGAGCGACAGCTCAAGCTGTTTACGAAGCTCTCCAACTTCTTCCCGATGAGCCGGTTCGACCTGATTTCCGCATTCTATGGAAACACCGAAAAGGCGCTGCAGATACAGGATTTCAATCGGCTCGAGGCGATTGGCGTTGACGAGTTGGTCGAGTGGCTGGGGGAGGTCAACAGCCACGGTATCAACGAATGGCACGTCTGGGCACGCAATGCGTTTCGCCGGATTTACCCTCCGGAAAAGGGGCGCAGTCCCTACGTAGCGACCGGCAGGTTCGAGACCAGCAAACGCTTGCGCTTTGTTCCGGCGGTCGTGCTTGAAAAAATGTTCAGCAAGGAATGGCACGTCGCGCGGATATTGCCTCTGATGGCGATGATTACGGCGGCGATATTCACCATCTGGTCCGCGTTTGATCTGACCGAAGACACTGGCACTTACGCCAACAGCGAGCGATATGAAGAGTTCAGGGTATTGCTTGATGGCGGGAGTCAGGGTGATGCGAGCGGGTTGACCTTACCGGCACTCGCGGCTCTGCCCCCCATTCCTGACAGTGTTGACCGTGCAAGCGCGGCAGAATGGTCGCCTATCGATGGCCTCAAGGCATGGGATCAAAGCCAGGATGGCGGCTATGCAGTGCGCAGCGAATATGGCCTGACCGCTGACACAAACCAGTCGACCGGGCTCGCGGGATTGCGGCTCAGCCAAAGGGCATGGCAGGATGAATATGTCTGCGGGCTTGAAGGCTGGAGCGAATACCGTCCGATTGTGCGCAAGGCGGTGATCAATGGCTACGGCGATTGCGGAGCCTTGCAAGTGGCGGCGCTGCGTTCCCCTGCTTTTGAAAGGGCCGGACCGCTGGGCATCCTGATGATCTTTGCAGGGATCGCGCTGACGATTGGCGCGGGGATGTACTGGTGGTGGTTTACGAAAACGCGCAGCGCCTTTGCTTGGCTCTATCACAGCCGCGCGGCGACCACTCGCGACTTCGCCGGTTCGTCAGACGAACAGTAACGGGCGATGTTCTCGACGATCGTCTTCGTTCTCTTCTGCGCAGTTGCCGCGCTCATCGTCTGGGCACATCGCGCGGACCGGCGCAGCGATGCATGGCTTAACCCGTCAACTATGGTGTGGATCTGGCCAGTTGCATTGGCGGCGTGCAGCTATGCACTTCTGTCTGATGGGGAGCGTCTGGGATTTGGCAAACAGCTTACCCTGAATGTCGAGGAATTGCGGCTGCCTGTGGCCGAGGCGCCATCAGATGGCACCCAGTTCATTGTCGGCCCAAGCGCGGAGACAAGTGACCTGGTAATCGGTCCCTATGCTGATCCCACCCGCTCGGAAGAGGCTTATCGCGAGGAATTCGAGGAACTGCTGACCCTTAGGCGGCAAGGCGATCAATGGGAGCTGTGTGGAAAGACGGTGCCACCGCCTGAAGCCGCTGAGGCCAATTTGCCAGGAATGCAGGTGCTGTTTGATGACGAACCGGTGCAAGGCGAAGCGTGCCGGGCGCTCTCCAGCGCTCCGGTAAAAGCCAAGGTCAGACGGTTAGACCAGAACAACAACAAGCAGACGCGCCGCAATCTGACAATTTCGCTTGAACCGGGTTTTGTCCGTATCGCCCTGCAATCGGACGAACGTTTTACCAGTCGGCTCGGGCGTTGTCCGGAGGCGGGTGCGGCAAACAAGAAACCCTTCAATGATCGACTGCGTATTGCCCCGGTGGGCCTGCACGAGCGCGATTTGGGTTACCGCGTGCCCGACAACTTGACCTTCGTTCAGCTTGGGCAGGGCGGGGACAACCCCTTCCTCGCGCCCGAGAAGCTGGGCCTGGTCAGCAATATCGACGAGCTGTGCGATGGTTTCAGGCACGAGGTTAGGTGGCCCACTCCTGACATAGGCACGCGGTTGATTATGACGAGCAGCACCGTCGCAATCGCGTGGTGGGCCGTCATTTTGATGACCTTCTCAGCTGTCGTGACCACGCGCGCATGCCGTAATCAGTGGCAAGGCCGACGCGGGCGAACCGAAGCGGCCGTGGTGATTGCGCTCCAATGGTTGCTCGCTTTGCGATTGCTGATTGCGATGGCGGGCTTTCCCAATGATCCCGGACTCACGCTCGCCAATGTGCTCTGGCCACCGGCGGCGGCCTTTGTCTGCGTACCGGTGATCGCCGTGGCCTTGCTGCGCGGATTTCACGAAAAGATCGGCCTGTCGCTCGGCATTCTGCTGGCGCAGGTGCCGATTGCTTATGCCTTCATCGCCTGGCAACTCGATTGGCAATTGCCCGGTATGCAGGAATGGGGTCTGGCGGTGATCGCTTTGATCCTTGTCGCCCTTCGGGTTTTTACCAGCAACACCCAGCCGCTGCTCTATCTGATTCTGGTTGGTGGAGGCGATAAAGCGTTTCAGTTCGGCCGCAAGTTGCTCGGATGGATCAATTCAGCGCTCGGCTTCCTTTCGCTAAGGATCAGCGAGCGACAGCGGTTGAAGCGTGCTTGGGATGGAGTTGGCCGGGCGGCGAGCTCAGTCCACGGCCAAGTCTTGCGTCCGCTGGAGGAAGAGAGCGAGGATGGCGCGACGAGCCTGTTCGTGCTCGGCCTGCTTTTGGCAACCACTCTTGTCGTCATCCGCAATGCTTTTGCTGCGGTTGGCAAGCTGGCTTCGCCACCGATCTGGCAGGAACGCTTCACTGGATTGCCGGGGATCGAAAACCTTCCGATCAGCCTCGTTTATGCTCCGCTGGCGATCATAGCGATGGCGTTGATGATCTCGGGATACCGCAAGCTGCCTACAGTGTTGAAGGCGGTGTTGCTGGTCATCGCTTTCTGCGCGCTGTTCCTTGGCACTGCGATCTTTGTGCGCGATTTGGGCATCATCCTGATATTTGCTCTCCCGGTCGCGCTGGTGCTCGCGAAGCTCGCCAGCCTGCGAACCTCCGGCGCGGCCCCGCTGGATTTTGCTGCGCGCGGAGCGTTGATTTTCCCGCTGTTCAGCCCGCTGTTGCTCCTCGGAGGGTATTATGCGTTCTACGCTCAGCCAGTGCCCGCCCCGCTTGAGGATCTGGAGGGGCATATGGCCGCTTCGGTCGAATGGGACGCGAACCTTGTTCGGTTGCAGCGCTTTTGGGATGCCGATCCGCTGATCGATGTCGGCAACACGTCTGCATTTGAAGTGCTCGACCAGGCGGCGCAGCTCGAACCGCTGACCAACCAATATATCGGCGAGGGCTATATGATGCCCAGCGGTATCGTCGCACCGGTGCTGGGCTATCAGTATTCCGACAACCTGCTGGCCGCGCATGTAGCATGGCCGTTTGGGCGCGTTGGACTGTTGGCGTTGCTGGCAGGGATGCTGGTTGTTGTCCTTGCATTCAGACCAACGCCGGTCGAGCAAGCGCGACCGACATGGCTGCACGATGCCAGCTATCTTGCCGCGGCGACGCTGTTCTGGTCGGGCGCTTATATGGCGCTCGCCAATCTCAACCTAATGCCATTTACAGGGCGCAATTTCTATTTCCTGGCTGCGCGTTCGATGGGCGACCTGGCAGAAGGATTGGTTTTGATCCTGATCGTCGCTTTGGCAGGAATGGCGGTCCGCACAGAAGAAGCAAGCGAAGAGGGGGCGGAGCAATGAGCAGCCGCGCTCTCGCCCTTGGAAAACCAAAGAGGCTCGGGATCGAGTTCTGGGTATTGCTTGTTGCCTTCGCCGCCATAGCGTTCGGCTTTCGCGGTGAGCTGGAGCGGGACCCCGGTCTCGCCATGAATGAACAGCGCGGTTATCGCGCGGCGGCCGATGCCCTGGTTGACGGTGATTGTCTCAAGCTCAACAGCATCTCGGAGACTGTGCGGCGCAAATCTATCGATTACAAAGGTGGCGAAGGTTGTCCGTCGCAGGCTGTGTTCAATCGCTATCGCTCTCTTTCGCCGCTTGGAGCAGATATGGCGCGGCTGGTGGACCGTCGCTGGCGCATTTCGCGCGGGGTCGACGGGGAGAGCCTGCTCGCCATACGCGGCAATTCTCATCCCTTGCGTTTCTCCGCGAGCGAGCGCCTTCGCTGGACCGGCAGCGTCTATTTCGCCGAAGGCCGCGAGGCGGGAATGCCCTCGGGATCGGTTTGGGTTAGCGGCGAGGATATCCGCAACACCGCCCCCGATTGCGCCGGCAAACTGGTCGATGGCCGCGAACCCGCCGCTGCGCCTGCGCTCGGCCAATATGTCCAGTGCGACGGGCGCGCTTGGCAACGCGTCGAGCGCATACAGGCGCTCTCCGAAGAGACGGGCTCGGCGCGCCGCGTGCGTTACCCGCAATTGGCAAGCGTGCTCCGGCGTCTCGAAGTCTCGCGCGCGAGCGGCAACTTCGATTCAACCATTCAGCGGCGGCTGCAACTGGCGATGCAGGACCGCCTCGAAAAGCACCTTGCAAAGGCCGATTCCAGCCGCAAAAGCGAACCGACGATCCGCGCGGGCGTGCTGCTGATGGATGGCTTGACCGGGGAGATCGCAGCCGCCGCGACCTATCCGGCCAAGGAAGAACACGCGAAGGATGATCGGGGGCGCAACTGGCTGGATCGCAACTGGAATTTTGAGCGCCTGCCCGTGGGTTCGACCGCAAAAGTGCCGATTGCAGCGGCCATTATCCAGGGCAATCCCGATCTCGACGGGCGATCACCGGGCAATCCAAACTTGTCCTATTGCGGCACCACGGGGAATGTCCGGACGGTCTGCCGCCGCCGCGCAATGCAAACTTTGGGGACGACCTTCGAGCAGTTTATCAAGGTGTCGAGCAACGGCCATGCTTTGTGGCTAATGGACCGCGCCTATCACGAGGGCAGCGAGGAATGGTATGATCATTTGCGCCGCTTCGCTTGTATAGAGCCGCTTGATGGCGATGGCGATCCGAGCTGTTCGGGCTATCTGTGGCGCAGCGACAAAATCGACGCGGGAATGCAGGACCGGGGCTTGCCCGAACCGCTGCTGCGGCTCGACATGGACAATCTGCGCGGTGAGGTCGAATACACCGCGCGTCAACTCAGCATTCTGGGCGGCAACCGTTCAACCTGGACCAGCGCCAATCTCGGCCAGGCCTATGCCCGCATCCTGAGTGACCGCGCGATGAACCCTCGGCTGACGCCAAAGGACGGGCCTTCGCCGGAGCGGTTGGGCATGGACCTCGAAGTCTGGAAAAAGGTGCGCAATGGCATGGCCGCTGTGTTGTCGGGCGGCACGGGCAGCAAGCTGTGCGGGGCCATCGGGTGCTCCGGATACCGCTATGGCAACACGTTTCTTTACGGAAAGACGGGCACGCCAACAGTCGCAGAGGCGCGGGGCAATCGTCCGATGGAAGATGGCAAAGTCTTCGTTCTGCTTGCAGCGCGCACCGCCAACAACCAGCCTCCACAGACCCCTTCTGACATCACCGACCTGAAAGTCGTGGTCCTGACGCAGCGCTTTTACGCCAAAGGGACAGGAACCGAGTCGCTCGATCTGGCGGCTGACCTGTTCGACGATCCGCTGTTCCTGAAATGGCTGGGCGAACGCAAACGGTAGCTCTGCGTCAGTGCCGTTTGCGTTTTTTGAACCCGCGCGTGGTAGGGCCTGCGTATGGATAGCTTCCTCTTCTGCCTTGTGCTGGTGTTCGCGATTGCTCTGGGTGGGCGTGATCAGTTGATCGTTGCGCGCCTGTCCGAAGCGCTCGGACAAAGGCTCTCGCTGCTGCTGCTCGGCGGAGTGTGCGCGGCGATCTGCGCTGCGGTCATGGCCTACGCAGGGGCGACCATGGCGCAAATCCTGCCCACTCGCGCGGCAGAGATGCTGGTCGCCTTCGCGCTGGCGATTGCGGCGTTCGAGCTGGCTTGGCCGGTGCGCATGAAGCGCATGGACGACCCCACCCGCTCGCTCGGCGCGGTCGGTCTGGTGCTGCTCGCACGCCAGTTTGGCGATGCCGCGCGGTTCTGTGTCTTCGCCCTTGCCGCGCTTGCGACCTATCCGGTGACAGCCATGATCGGTGGAGCCTTGGGCGGGTTCGCCGCGATCGCATTGGGATGGACCCTCGGGGCCGAGCTGGAGAGCAAGGTTCCACTGCGCGCGTTCCGTATTGCTATGGCCGCGTGTTTGTTTGTTGCGGCATTATTCATCGGATTGAATGCTCGTTACGATCTCTACTGATCGCTTTGTCCGATTAATGCGAACTGGAATTCCTCGAAACCCTGCGGGGGTTCGCCCGTTGGTAAGGTGAACGTATTCAACGCGCCCGGTTCGGTAGTCTTTCGGGCGCAGAACACGAAATAAGGAGCATCCCTATGCTTGACTCCAACAACAACGCCACCGCCCAGATGGTCGCTGAAATCAATGGCCTGCTGGCCGATCACTTTGCGCTCTATGTGAAGTCGAAGAACTTTCACTGGCACGTAAAGGGACCGCGTTTCCGCGATTTGCACCTGCTGTTTGACGAGCAGGCCGCCGCAATTCAGCGCGAAATCGACGCCATTGGTGAGCGCGCGCGCAAACTTGGTGGCGACACGATCACTTCGCTCGGCATGATCAGCCAGCACACACAGGTGAAGGACCAGGATAGCGCCACGCTGAGCGCCGAAGACATGATTGTCGAACTGCGCGATGACAACGCTGCGCTGGTCACCCGGTTGAAAGCAATGAAGGAAACCGCCGAGACCGCAGGCGATAACGCCACTGACGGACTGCTCGACGATTGGACCGATGCAGCCGAAGAGCGCGTCTGGTTCCTCAACTCGTTACTCGGTTAAAGCGATAAGCAGGAGGCGCAAAAGCGTCCGAAAATGCAAGGGCCGCTCCCATTGCCGGGAGCGGCCCTTTTGCTATGCGTGGCGTATGGAACAAATAGACTTCATCGAAGACGGTGACGCCGTCAGTATTGCCGACCGGCTAGAGGCCCATCTCGATTGGGCATTGGGCAATGCGCAGGGCGATTTGACGATTGCTGTGCCGGGCGGTTCCACGCCGTTTCCGATTTTTGAAGAGCTTGTCACGCGCGATCTCGATTTCACCCGCCTCAACATCTGGCCGACCGACGACCGGATCGTGCCAGAGGATCACCCCGCGTCAAACACGGGCAAACTGCGCGCCATTTTCGAGCCGGTTGGCGCGCAGGTTGTGGGTCTGCACGAAGACGCCGAAGCGCCCGATTTTGCGCTGGTGTGGCTGGGCATGGGTGCGGACGGGCATATCGCCTCGCTGTTCCCCAACACCGATCCGCGGCCTGACGAGCCGCACAGCGTGGTCCGCCTCACCCCCGCCCCGCTGCCGCCAGAGGCACCCTTCGACCGGATCACGCTTACAATGCCTGCGCTGCTTAACACGCCCATGATGATCTTCGTTATCCGAGGTGAGGAAAAGCGCGCCGTTTTCGATGCGGCGGTGGCGCGCGAGCATGACTTGCCGATTGCGCGTCTGTTGGCTCAGGCAGAGGCGCTGGAGCCTGCAGGCCCACGGATCACATGCTTCACCTGATCGAGAGGCTTTTGCCAGCGCCGCTGCACCGCGCATTGCTGCCGCCGGTGGCGCGCGTGCGAGATCGCTGGCGCAGATGGCGCAGGACCGAGATCACCGGATGCTGCGTGTTTATCAGCAATTCTGCGGGCGAGTTGCTGATGCTGCGCCATTCCTATGGCCCGCCGGTCTGGGCGCTGCCCGGTGGGGGGATCGCCAAAGGAGAGGACCCCGAAGCAGCGGCGCGGCGCGAAGTGTTTGAAGAACTGGCCATGCGGTTGGACGAAGTGCAATCGCTTGGCGTGCGCGATGAGATGATCTCGAACTCGCCGCAAAAGGCGCATCTGTTCGCCGCCCTCTGTGATGCAGAGCCAAAGCCCGATCAGCGCGAGATTATCGAAGCGCGCTTCTTTGCACAGGACGCCTTGCCCGAGCCAATAGGCCGCGTCACCGCCGAACGTCTGGAGGTGTGGCGCGCAGCGGCGGGGGCCTCTCAGAGCAGCGAAAGCTGAGCATCGTCGCGCTTGGGAGCGGCATCATCCTCCCCGTGATCGAGATTGGATAGAGTCAGTCCCATCAGCCGGATCGGCATTGGCAGCGGGAGCGTCTCTTCGAGCAATTCGAGCCCCAGCCTTGCAAACTCGCCCTTGTCCTCGACCCAGTCATTCACCGATTTGGCGCGGGTGATCGTCTGAAAATCGGTGAATTTCATCTTTAGCGTCACCGTTCGCCCGCGTGCCTTGGCGCTCTCGATCCGCTCCCAAACAATGTTGATGATATTCTCCAGCGTATCGCGCAATGCCGCGCCGCTCGAAATGTCGTCGCTGAATGTCCGCTCCCCGCCAACCGATTTGCGCACGCGATGCGCGCTCACCGGCCTCAGGTCTATCCCCCGCGCGGCGCGGTAGAGATAGTCAGCGAAACTGCCGAAATTGGCGCGCAAAAATTCGATATCCTTCGCCGCAAGATCAGCGCCGGTTTCTATGCCTAGCCGCTTCATTTTCTCTTCCGCTTTCGGACCCACGCCATGAAATCGCCGGATAGGCAGCCCAGCAACAAAGTCTGAGCCTTGGCCGGGCCGGATAACACACAGACCGTCTGGCTTGTTCTGATCGCTGGCTAGCTTGGCGAGGAACTTGTTATAGCTGACCCCCGCGCTCGCGGTCAGCTGGGTCTTGGCGCGGATTTCTTGCCGGATAAGCTCGGCAATGCGGGTAGCCGAGCCGATACCAAGCCGATCCTCGGTCACATCGAGATAGGCCTCATCGAGGCTCAGCGGCTCGACCAGAGGCGTGTGATGCTCGAACACAGCACGGATCTGTCGGCTGGCCTCTTTATAAGCGTCGAACCGGTGCCGCACGAAGATGAGATCGGGACACAGCCGCTTCGCCGTCACCGAAGGCATGGCGCTGCGCACACCGAATTTGCGCGCTTCATAACTCGCCGCTGCGACCACACCGCGCCCGCCCGCGCCGCCAACCGCGACCGGCTTGCCGCGAAGCTCGGGATCGTCGCGCTGTTCGACACTCGCAAAGAAGGCATCCATATCGACATGGATGATCTTGCGTAGGCCAAGCGCTTCGGTTTCCTTATCATCGGGTGGCAGGGCGGCGGACATGATAGCCCGGAGATACAGCCTGACGCGCCGCGAAGGAACCTTTGCAGCGCGCGCGGATTTTGTGCGCATGCGAAAAGATCAGTGGTCATCGGGCGAACCGCACGGCAAAGAGCCTGTGATGGCCATGCCAGCTCCTTCCGAAGCGCCAGCGACGCGCAAGGCTCTGGGTGAGCGTGAGCTTATCTGGATGATGGCGATGCTGATGGCGCTGCAGGCCTTTGGGATCGACGCGATCCTGCCCGCGCTCGATGATATGGCCCTGGCTCTGAACGTACAGGGCAATGACAGGCAGTTCGTGGTCGGCGTCTACCTGCTTACTGCGGGGATTGGAGCGCTTGTTCCCGGCGCGCTGGCCGACCGATATGGCCGCCGCCCGATCCTGCTTGGATCAATCGCTGTCTATATTTTGCTATCCATCGCCAGTGCTCTTGTGACCACTTACGATGCTCTGATCGCGATCCGCGCTGCGCAAGGCTTCTTTGGCGCAGGCATTGTCGCGCTTCCCCCTGCGATCATTCGCGACCGGGTGGGCGGCGACAAGATGGCGCGGATGATGAGCCTGATCTTTGTCATCTTCCTGATGGTGCCCGCGATCGCGCCCAGCATTGGCCAATTGATCCTGCTCGTGGCCGATTGGCGTGCGATTTTCCTCGCAATGGCGGTGCAAGGCGTGGTTATCGGGACATGGGTCTATTACCGCTTGCCAGAGAGCCTTTCGGATGAAAACCGCCAGCCCATCCGCCCGCGCACCATTGCAGCAAATATGGGCCGCGCGGTCAGCATGCCCAGCGTAATCGGCTATGTGCTGGGCAGCGCGCTGGTGTTCGGGGCCTTGTTCGGGTTCATCAACTCCTCGCAACAATTGATCAGCGAGACCTTTGGCGCGCCTGACATCTTCCCGATTGTTTTCGGGGTGTGTGCAGGCTCGATGGCGCTGGCGAGCTGGTCCAATTCGCGCATTGTCGAGCGGTTTGGCGCGCGGCGGGTGGGGCACACCGCGCTGATAGCTTTTGTGACGGTGGCCGCGGTTCAGGTCTATTTCGCGTTTCAGCCTGACGAGACCCTGTGGGAATTCCTGCCCCTCATGGCATTTAATATGATGCTGCTCGGCTTTATCGGCAGTAATTTCGGGGCGATTGCAATGAACCCGTTCTTCTCGATCGCGGGCGCGGCGAGCTCGATGCACGGCTTTATTCGCTTGACCACGGCGGCTGTGATCGGCGGGCTGATTGGATATTCCTTTGACGGCACCGCGCGCCCACTGGCGCTCGCGCTGCTGGCAAGCGGGATTGTCTCACTCGTGCTGGTTCTTTTCAGCGAAAAGGGCAAGCTGTTCGGCCCGCCCGATCGGATCGCCGGCCCTACCAAGATGCGCAATCTCTGATCCTTTCGGGCCGGTCGGTGCGCCACTTTACCCGTTAATAACCCGATTTCATTAGGGAATACCGCCAGAAAGCTGGAGGCTCCCGATGCGTGAATTGATCCTTGGCGTGGTTCTTGTGCCCACAATTGCCGCTGGCGTGTTCTTCTTTTCAACGGGTGAGCCGCAAAAGACCTATCCGATGACGGTGCAAGAAGCGACGCGGACAATCGACGACGCTGTCTTCATGCTCAAACAGGTTCGCTATAACCGTTGGCGGCCCTATTCCTACCCCGCCGGTTCGGGTGTGGTCGAGTTCATCAATCGCGGGTCGGGCACCGATGCCGTTTGCATCGCCGAAGTGGAGAGCGCGGGGGATGACGGCGTGACCGTGGACGTGTCATGCCCGGGCGCGAAGGACACATCGGACATCGCCTCCTACAAAGAGGAAGTGGCCAAGATTTCCCTGCGCGAATTCGTCGATGCGGCGCTCACCGGGAGACAGATGGACCAAGCCAATGTCGATGCCGAGTTCGCGAAATTGGATCTGAGCGGGTTGGGTCAGGATGATCTGGCGGTGCTCAAAGCCCAATCGCAAATCGCCGCAAAGCGCCCGAGCAAAGGCGAGGCGAACCGGCGGGCGGCGCGCGAGCAATATGCCGAGCATTTCAACTCCCAAGGGGAAGGCGGAGACGCCGGCTGGAGCGCGGACGGCGCCTTCAACGCTATCGACGATTGAGCGCTCGCCCGCTTAGTCCGAGGCGAGCTTGCGCCAAGCCAGCTCGGCAAATTCGCAGAGCAGGGGCCGCGTGTCGCGCGGATCGATTATGTCCTCGACATTGAAGCGCTCGGCGCTGCGGAAAGGTGATGTGACCTTGTTCAACCGCGCCTTGATTGCTTCGAGTTCCGCCGCAGGGTCATCCGCTGCCTCAAGCTCTGACTTATAGGCGACCTCCAAGCCGCCCGCGATGGGCAGCGAACCCCAATCGCCCGACGGCCAGCAAAACCGGTATTGATAAAGGTCAGCATTGCTCATCGCGCTGCCCGCAATGCCATAGGCGCGGCGCAGCACTACGCTGGCGAGCGGAACGGTTGCGCGGTAAATCGCGTTCATCGCCTGCACGCCGTATCGGATCGTTCCGGCCATCTCCGCCTCGCGCCCGATCATAAAGCCCGGATTGTCGACCAGATGCACAATCGGCAGACGGAACTGGTCGGCCAATTTGACGAAGCGTTCGACCTTCTCGCTGGTCTTGGCTTCCCATGATCCGCCCAAAAAGCTGGGATCGCTGGCTATCACCGCGACCGGATAGCCATCGAGCCGCGCCAAAGCCGTGATCGCGGCGCGGCCCCAGCCTCTGCCGATCTCGAACACGGTGCCCTTGTCGAGCACCATGTCGAGGCAGCGGCGCATCGAATAGACCTGTTTGTCATCGCGCGGGACAAGGCTGAGCAGGGCTTCCTCGCGCCGGTTCACCGGATCATCGCAGGCCGCGCGGCGGGCGAGCTGTCCCACATGTTCGGGCATGAAACTGAGGAAATGGCGCGCGCGCGCAAATGCTTCGGCTTCGCTGGCGACTTCATCATCGACCACCCCGTTGCGGGTGTGAATATCGCTCCCGCCCAGCATTTCCTTTGCCTCGTTGTGATCGGCGGGCTGTTCGTAGTCCGAGCCCATGGCCGAGACGACCGCTGGCCCGGCGGCGAAGATCTGGCTTAGCCCTTTGACCATGATCGAATAATGGCTCGCCACCGTGCGCGCCGCGCCAAGGCCAGCTGTCGGACCCAAAGCCAGCGCGACCACCGGCACCGTGTCGAGATTGCGCACAATCTCGCTCCAGCCGGGCGTTGCGGGGATATAGGTCGCGCCGATCTGTTCCAGGACCTTTACGCTGCCGCCGCCGCCAGTCCCGTCGATCATGCGGATGATCGGGAGCTTGTATTCAAACGCCATCTTTTCGGCGTGGACCACCTTGCGCGCGATCCCCGCATCCGCCGCGCCGCCGCGTATGGTGAAATCGTCGGTCGTGGCGACGACCGGGCGGCCATTGACCATAGCCTTGCCGAACAGGAACGGGGCGGGGGTGACGGATTTGAGATCACCGTTCTCGTCATAATGGCCCGAACCGGCGATCTTGCCGATTTCGCGGAAAGAGCCTTCATCGCACAGCGCCGCCAGCCGGGCGCGCGCATCCATCTTGCCGCGCGAATGCTGCCGCGCAACCTTGTCCGCCCCGCCCATTTCCTCGGCGAGCGCTTCGCGTTTGCGCAGTTCTTCGAGTTCAGCTTGCCACGACATGCAATTCTCCGCTCGTCCTGAGCTTGTCGAAGGACTGTCCTTCTTTTCGGTGGTAGCGTTAGAAGAAAGTACAGCCCTTCGACAAGCTCAGGGCAAGCGGTGAAAGGAAATCAGCCTTGGTCCGCAGGCTCCACCACACACAAAACCGCCTCAACCTGCACCTGCCCGCCTTCTGAGGCTTCAAGCCCGGTGACCGTCCCATCGAACGGCGCGGTGAGCGCGTGCTCCATCTTCATGGCTTCAAGCACCATCAAGCGCTGGCCTGCGGTGACGGTGTCTCCCTCGGCAACATCCACCGCGATAACCTTGCCTGGCATCGGCGCGAGGATCGCGCCGTCGGCGGCGGAAGTGGTTCCGCCGGCTTCGTGCCTGTCGCTCGTTACCTTGAATGCCGCTCCGTCTTCAAAGAAAGTGCGGACATTTCCGTCCTTGACTATGGTGCGTACATAACCGTCCCAAACCTCTTGATCAGCAAGCTCAACCGAACAGGTTTCGCCGTCGACCCGAAGTCGAACACTGAATTCCGGTTGACGGTTGAGACGCAGTCCTCGCAAAGACTTGAGCATGTAGCAGTCGTGTTCTGAGTGGTGTTCAGACACTAACTCTTCTGCGGCGGCTTGCAGTAGCGTGTCCGAAGCGACTGGGGGGTCGATTAGCCGGTCTTGGTTGTCTCCAATGAACCCCGTGCTTAAGTCGCCCTCTTGAAACGATGTTTCGGCAAGCAGGCGAGCAAGAAACCAAGCGTTGGTCCGAACAGGCTCAATCTCGACTCCTATGCAGGCTTCAAGCAGATCCGCGATAGCTTCCTCGCGATCTTCGCCCCAGCTGACGAGTTTGGCGACCATGGGGTCGTAGAAGGGTGAGATTTCGTCTCCCTCTTCAACACCAGTCTCTACGCGGTCTCCTCCGAGTTCAAGGTGCTCCAGCCGCCCCGTACTAGGCAAAAACCCTTTGCCCGGGTCCTCTGCATACAACCGCGCCTCAATTGCGTGGCCGTCGATCGACAGCTCTTCCTGCTTCAGCGGGATCGGCTCACCCGACGCCACGCGCAATTGCCACTCAACCAAGTCCACGCCGGTGATCTCTTCGGTCACCGGATGCTCGACCTGAAGGCGCGTATTCATCTCCATAAAGAAGATGCGATCCGCCCTCAGGCCTTCGCTGGCATCGGCGATAAATTCGATTGTGCCAGCGCCTTCGTAATCAACCGCCTGGGCGGCGCGCACGGCGGCGGCGCAGATTTGTGTCCGAGTCGCCTCGTCCATGCCCGGAGCAGGTGCTTCCTCGATCACCTTTTGGTGGCGGCGTTGGAGCGAGCAGTCGCGCTCGAACAGGTGGACGACATTGCCGTGTGAATCGCCAAACACCTGCACCTCGATATGGCGCGGGGAGGTGATCCACTTTTCCAACAGCACTTCGTCATTGCCGAAGCTTGCCTTGGCCTCGCGCTGGCAGCTCTCAAGCGACGCGGCGAAATCAGCGGGATCATCGACCTTGCGCATCCCCTTGCCGCCGCCGCCTGCGACCGCCTTTATCAGGACGGGATAGCCGATGGCCTCGGCTTCCTTGGTCAGCCGCTCGACCGACTGGTCCTCACCCAAATAGCCGGGTGTCACCGGCACCCCTGCGGCGATCATCCGCTCCTTCGCGGCATCCTTGAGGCCCATAGCCTCGATGCTGGCAGGCTTGGGGCCAACCCAGATCAGGCCAGCGTCAATCACCGCCTGCGCAAACTGCGCGTTCTCCGACAGGAAACCGTAACCCGGATGGATCGCTTCAGCGCCCGTCTCCTTTGCCGCCGCAATGATCTTTTCGCCGACCAGATAGCTCTCGGCAGCGGGCGAAGGGCCGATATGCACCGCTTCGTCAGCAGAGCGCGTGTGCAGCGCCTTGGCATCGGCGTCCGAATAGACCGCCACGGTGGCTATCCCCATCTCGCGCGCGGTGCGGATGATGCGGCAAGCGATCTCCCCGCGATTGGCGATCAGCAGTTTGGTGATCATTCGCCGGGCTGCTCGGGAATCAGCTGAATACGCGAGGCGCCGACTGTCTCGCAGTCTTCGGGGCTAACCATGGTGAAGCTGGTGTTGCCGACCTTCCAACCGTCCTCGGTCTTGACCATGCTCATCGAATTGACGCCGCAATGGGTGGTCTTGCCGTTCACAAGGAAGGTGTAGGGGCCCCACACATGCGCCATGGTCCCGTCGACCAGCACGCTGTCGTAAGACATATATTCGTCCACACCCGGTGCACTGGTGAGCCAGCCTTCGAGATGCTGGCCAGCGGGCACAATCATCGTGCGCGGATTTTCTGGATCGCGCCGGTCGTGCACGAAGATCACCGCTTCGTTGAGCAGCTCTTTGCTGAGAGCGGTCTTGTCGGGGTTGCGCAGAGCCTCGAAGAAAGCATCGGCAGCAGCGACAACTGCGTCTGATTCAGGGGGCGGCTGGTTCGCCTGAGCGGGCGTGGTCAGCAGCGCGGCGGCGGTGATTGTCAGGAATCCTCTCATGGCCACAGCGCTACGCCTTGCGCGCCGCGGCTTCAAGCGGGATCAAAAGACAATTTCGGGCAGCACTCCGTCCAAACCCACCATCGCCCCAATTCCCAGCGAGATTCCAAACCAGCTGATTGCGAGCCAGCGCCATCCAAGTTGATCCTTGCGCCAGCGCCACACGAACAGCGCAGCCGTTACGCCAACTGTAACAGCAAACACGCTCCATTTGCCAAGGCCGAGCAACAGGCTGAGGCGCGCCTCGTCATTGGGAGCACCGATGAGAGTGATCCCGGCGGCCATCCCGCGTTGGATGAATGCGGCGAAGATGATTGTCGGTGCCCAGCGCCAGTTTGAAAAGGCCGCGATCACTGCGAGCAACACAGTCAATGCCGGGCCAGCCGCAGTGGCAAAGATGACCGCGATCTCGCTCATTTCGACTGTGTAACGCACGGTGTTTGTGCCCATCGTGCCAGAGACGCCAAAGGCGATTGCCATCAGCGCGTGCGCGGCCTCGTGCAGCCAGTGTGAGGCCATTGCCAGCACAATGCTGCCTAGGCAAAGCGCCATCGGTCCCATCCTGGTCTGTGTGTTCTGTCCGATCGTCGCCACCATCAGACCGGGTCAGGCCGATAGTCCTTGATCCCCCAAGTGATCGGGCCGTCGGGGTGCTTTTCGCGATTGATCGCGGCTGAGAGGAAGGCGCGCACGCCATAAAGCGCTTTTTCAGCGCGAGGCACATAGGTGCGGCTGTTCCATGCTTCGGTCCCGCGCTTGCGGACTTTGCGCCCGATTGCGCCATAGATGCGTGCAGCGGACAGCACGGCCCAGCGGCTGCGGAAGGGAAGGCGTTCGGCGCCCACGCGCGCGGCGGCTTCGTGTTTCTCGACCAGCGCGACCAGCCGCGCGGCCATTTCGGCGAGTTCTTCGCGGTGATGCGGTTTGGTGTGCTGCCCCGGTTCGATGTCCTGTTCGACCAGCCATTCGACCGGCAGATAGCATCGACCTGCGGCATCATCCTCGACAATATCGCGCGCAATGTTCGACAGCTGAAACGCCAGACCCAGATCGTTGGCGCGGTCGAGCGTGTCCTGATCGTCCGGATCAACGCCCATCACCACCGCCATCATCACGCCCACCGCGCCCGCGACGTGATAGCAATAGCGCATCATGTCGGCTTCGGTGCGCGGTCGCCAATCATCCGCGTCGAGCGCAAAGCCCGCGATAACATCTTCGGCCATGGCCGGGGTTAGGCCGCATTCGCGCGCCACCACACCGAGCGAATCGAACGCTGGATCGCCGGTGGGTTCGCCCGCAAAGGCTTTCGCGGTCAGCTTGCGGATCAGGGCGAGCCTTGCGTCGAGGTCGGACTGGTCACCCAATTCACCGCCCATCACCTGATTGTCGGCAATGTCATCGCAGCGGCGACACCATGCATATAGCAACCATGCGCGCTCTCGCGTTTCGCCCTCGAACAGATGCGCGGCGGCATTGAAGCTCTGAGAGCCGCGCTTGATTGCCAGCCGGGCGTGTTCGACCAGCGCGCTTCGATCCGGCATGATATTGGTTTCAACGCCCATCGCCGCGCCCGCTACAAATCCTCTGCCTTCATCCGGAAGATCGGGGTGTGCGGCTCATAGGCGGCCATTTGATCGATCAGGTCGGGCAGAGTTTCAGCATGGATCAGGATATTCTGATGCGCGGGGCGGACGAAGCCGACTTCGGCCATTTTGGCGTTGAACGCGATGAGGTCATCGTAAAATCCGAAGGCGTTGAGTAGCCCCACAGGGTTCGAGTGATAGCCAAGCTGTGCCCAGCTCATCGCTTCCCACAGCTCGTCCATCGTGCCGACCCCGCCGGGCAGGGTGACGAAGCCGTCGGAGAGGTCGGTGAACTTCTGCTTGCGCTCATGCATGCCAGAGACGGTGATAAGCTCGTCGCAATTGTGATTGGCAACCTCGGAATTGACCAGCGCTTCGGGGATGACACCGATCACCTCGCCGCCCTCTTTTTGAGCGCCATTGGCAACCGCGCCCATCAGGCCCAGACGACCGCCGCCATAGACCACACCGATGCCGCGCTGAGCGAGCGCGGCACCGACATCTTCGGCGAGTTCGATATAACGCGGATCGGCGGGCGTGGCGGAGCCGCAATAAATGGCGAGACGTTTCATGGTGTCGGCTCGGTTCCACAAGCATACTGAATAAGTGCGATGTCTTTCTTAGATAAAGGCACGTCGGAGAAATCCATCACTACCGGAGAATATTCAGAATTGACTGACTGTCCGGTGGTCGGCATCTTCATCTGGCTTTGCATCACGCCAATACGTTGTTTCTCGCAATCCACTGCTAAAATTAAATCGACGGAATAGCGGCCACCGTTCTCTTCTCCAGGATCCCAATTTGCGCGCGCAAGTATGGTCTCGTAGTTTGTGCTATTCTGCTTGAGTTCGCCTCGATACGCTTCGTCGACCGAAATTTTGCCCTCTTCGTCACTGGAAACTTCTCTCCACGAATGCGTATGGCCGGGGTCTACCAGTAACGAAACATCTGGATTTGTCGCGCTGAGTAAGAGAAGCAAGATGGAAGCGATCATGGGGCCCAGTCCTTCCCGCAAGCTCCGGGCGTCATGGAGCGAACCTTCTCGCTGTCCGGGTCGCGCCATGGTCCGATTTCGAGAAATTCAATATAACGCGGATCGGCGGGCGAGGCGGAGCCGCAATAGATGGCGAGACGTTTCATCATTCTGTCGCCGATGGCCTACCGTTGATCATGGTTCAACAAGAAACCGCTCGTCCTGAACCTGTCGAAGGACCGTTCTTTCTTCTTTTCCATCGCAAAAGTGAAGGACGATGCTTCGACAAGCTCAGCACGAACGGTGTGGTGTTACGGTCTTTCCTCACCGAACAGGGGAGGACCCTCACGCCGTTTGCATCGCGGCCAAATCCTCCAGCACCAGACCAGCCGTTGCCTTCGCGCTGCCCACAACGCCCGGAATGCCTGCGCCCGGATGGGTGCCTGCGCCGACGAGATAGAAGTTCTCGATCACGTCGTCGCGGTTATGCCCGCGCAAGTAAGCGCTTTGCCACAACAATGGCTCCAGGCTGAAGGCGCTGCCCATATGGGCGTTTAGGTCTTGTTTGAAGTCCTTGGGCGCGTAGCTGAATTTCGTGACGATCCGGTCGTGGATGTCGGGGATCAGGCGGCGGCCGATCTCGTCGAGGATCATCTTTTCCAGCTTCGGCCCTTCGACATCCCAGTCGATCGGCATCTTGCCCATGTGAGCGACCGGAACCAGCGCGTAGAAGGTGCTCTTGCCCTTGGGCGCCATTGATGGGTCGGTGACGGTCGGATGGTGCAGATAGATCGCGAAATCTTCCGGCAAGACGCCGTTTGTGAAGATGTCGTCCAGCAGCCCTTTGTAACGGTTGGCGAACAGGATCGAGTGATGCGAGATCCCCGGCCACGTTCCCTCAAGGCCAAAGTGCACCACGAACAGCGAAGGCGAATAGCTCTTGCGTTTCAGAGACTTCGCCATGGATTGGCCGCGCTTGGAATTGCTCAGCAGGTCCTTGTAAGAATGCATGATGTCGCCATTTGAAGCGACCGCATCGAAGTGTTGGCGCCAGCCGCTCTTGGTCTCGACCTCGGTTGCGCGGGTGCCGACCGTGTGGACCTGCACCACCGGATCACCGACCCGCAGCGTTCCACCAATCCGCTCGAAATGGCGAACCATCCCTGCGATCAGACGATTGGTGCCGCCGCGCGCCCACCACACCCCGCCATCTTTCTCCAGCTTGTGGATCAGCGCGTAGATCGAGCTCGTCTTCATCGGGTTACCCCCGACAAGCAGCGAGTGGAAGCTGAACGCTTCGCGCAGCTTTTCATTCTCGACATACTTCGAAACCACCGAATAGACGCTGCACCACGCCTGTTCTTTTACCAGCGCGGGTGCGGCTTTGAGCATCGATTTGAAGTCGAGAAACGGCACGGTGCCGAGCTTCAGATAGCCTTCTTCATACACGCGCTCGGCATATTCGAGGAAGCGGGCATAGCCGATCACGTCATCGGGGTTGAGCTTTGCAATCTCGGCGTTGAGTTCGTCTTCGTCGTTTGAATAATCGAAATTGGTGCCGTCGGGCCAGTTGAGCCGGTAAAACGGCATGACTTTCATCAGCTCGACATCTTCCGCGATGTTGTGGCCGGTCAATTGCCACAATTCTTCAAGACAGGGCGGGTCGGTGATGACCGTCGGTCCGCCGTCGAAGGTGAAGCCATCTTTCTCCCAGAAATAGGCGCGGCCGCCCGGCTTGTCGCGCGCTTCAACCACGGTGGTTTTTATGCCCGCCGACTGCAAACGGATCGCCAATGCAAGGCCACCAAACCCCGCGCCGATCACACAGGCAGTCCGGCCCGTATAACGCTCCGCCATGGAAGGATGGATGCCTTTCGCCCCACCAGTGGGAATCAGAAGATCGAGCTTAGCATCGGCGTTCATACCGTTTTCTCCGTGCGAGCGGATTTCTTCATCACCTCGCCGCGCTTGAAGGCCGCGGTGATGGCCCGGTGAATAGCTACGGGGGGATTGCCCCACAGGACGCGCACACGATCAAAGGTGGTCGAGTGCGCAGCGTAGAAGCGCTCGATCAACCCTTGGCGAAGGCCATAAAAGCGTTGCAGGACGTTGACTCGCTTTTCCGGATCGGCGGCAAAGAACAAAAAGCGGTTGAGCAGGCGGTAATAGCCGGTGCTGCGCCAATATTTGCGCGCGCGCTGCTCCATTAGTTCGGCCAGCTGTTTGCCGGGCAAATGCGCGTTTCTCGCGATGACTAGCGCGTTCTCGACCGCAATCGCCATGGTGTAGCTGGTGAGCGGGTGAGTGAAGCCGCCGCGTGCGCCCGCGATAGCCACACCGGGGATGCGTACTTCTTCCTGATAGGCCTTGAAATTGCCGCCCGTCAGCACAGGCAAAGCGCCGCTTTCGACGCCAATCTCCGCCCCGTCTTTCCAACCGTTGTCGTGGCAATATTGGTCGATGCGTGCCGATAGACCCTCTCGGTCCATTTTGAAGTCGTCGGCGTAGTAGGTGTCTTCGACAAACACCTCGTCATCCGCCAGCGGCAGGACATAGACGAAGCGATAGGCCCCGCCATTTCCGTGGGGCGCCAGTTGATCGACGTTTGCATCCATGATGACGGGGCGTTCGATACCGTGGTCGTGATCGAGCTTGAAGTGCCGTCCGAGAAACACCTGCCACGCGCCGCGCAGATGGCGGCTGGGCCTAAAGCTCCTGCAATCGACGACGGCGCGCGCTGTGATACGAGTGCCGTCATCCAGCTCTACGCCATCCGCCTCGATTCCCTTCGCCTTGGTATCGAGCATCACCGATCCTTCGGGCAGCAAGTCGCTAATCGCGTCATGAAAATCGCTCGACGCCATGGATTGATAATCGGTGTTGAGCACGCGCTTGTAACGCGGGAACTCAACCTCGTAGCCGTCATTCCACTCTGTCTTGTGAACGCTGGAAAGCAGCTCTTTGCCCGCTGCATCCAAATCGCTCGAGAACCAGCTCCAGCGGTGGTTGCCGCCGATTGTCTTGCCGCCTTCGATTAGAACAAACGAGACATCGGGCGCATGACGATGCAGCGCGAGCGCGATCAGCCCGCCCGCGAGGCCGCCGCCGACAATGGCAACATCATGCTTTGAATCGGTCATGCGCGACCGCATTAGGCCACGCCGCGCGCCGGGGCAATGATGCGCGAAACGCGCGTGAGTGGGATGCAAGGCGCGCAAGTTCCGCAACGCACATTATTCATTTCATCGCGAATTTGATTAGCGATGTCCGCTTATGCTGGAACAAGGGGGGAAGGGCGTTGGTTAGGGAAAGGAAGAAACCTCTCAAACTCGCTTCTGAAGGAGTTAGCCCCGTGAATTTCCGATCCCTGACCGGTGCGCCCCTTGTGTTGTTTGCAAGCCTCGGCATCGCCACCAGCGCTTCGGCTGGCGATGATCGCGGTGCGAGCGGGCGCGGGGATGACACTTCGCTCCTCGAGCGCGCAAACAAAAAGGAAGCAGACGGCGAGCCTGTTGCTCAAGCAGGATCACAACAGCGCCCTCAAGGACAGCCGCAAGGTAGCCCGACCGGTCAGGGCGGTCCTCCGGCGGGTGCGCCAGCCGGGGCTGGACCGCCCTTTGGCGGAGGCAAGCCGGTCTTCGATGAGACATGGGCGAGCATCGGCATCGGCGCCGGGTTGGTTCCGAGCTATTCGGGTTCTGACGACTACACCTTCTTCCCGCTTCCGCTGATCGTCGGGCGTGTTGGCGGGATCGGGATCAGCCCAAACGGTCCCGGTTTTGTGCTCGATCTCAATTCGGCTGCGCCCAGCATGGGGCCGCGCTCGACCAGCGTCAGTTTCGGCCCGGCCTTCCGCATTCGCAACGACCGCGTCGCGCAGATCGAAGACGAAGTCGTCGAACAGCTCGAAGACCTTGACCTCGCCATCGAAGTCGGCGGCAATGTTGGTGTGTCGATCCCCGGCATTCTCAACCAGTTCGACAGCGTTCGGCTTTCAACGCAGGTTCGCTGGGACATTGCAGGCGCGCATGACGGAATGCTGATCGAACCCTCGATCGGATACACCACCCC